>NZ_JBFAXU010000028.1:0-115768 GCF_040680975.1 Streptomyces sp. NPDC051921 | reverse complement strand
CACCACGATCCGAGGGACACGCCCCGATGCCGCCATCCCCGCCACCCCCGCCCTCCCCGCCCACCCCCACCTCTCTCTCGTGCGCCGTCATGCGGGTGGCGTCGGCGGCACCCCCGTCACCGGCAGGAGTCGGGAGGGGCCGTGTCCCAGGAGGCGCAGCGGGTTCAGGTACGTCTCGCCGCGCAGCAGGCCCCAGTGGAGGCAGGGCTCCGCGCAGTGGCCGCCCTCCGCCGTCCGGGCGACGACGTCGCCCGCGCGTACCGCCGCCCCCGCCGGGAGCAGGGGTTCCACCGGGCCGTAGGTCGTCCGTAGCGGCGGGAGGCCGGTGCCCGTCAGCGTCAGGGTGAGGAACCCGTGGCCGGCCACCGGGCCGGCGAAGGAGACCGTGCCCGCCGCGGGGGCCACGACCGGTGTGCCCGGCGCGGCCGCCAGATCGACGCCGCGGTGGCCCGCGGCGTACGGGGTCGGTGGGGGCTCCCAGCCGCGGAGCACGTCCGGCCGAGGCGGACCGACAGGCCACACCGAAGCGGTCAGGGTCAGCAGGATGATCGGGATCAGATGCATGACGGCAGGTTGCCCGGGCCGTCCGGCCCATGACCGGCATCGCCGGAATCTGTGGACAACCCCCGGGTTGTGGACAGTGCCGTCACCCGGTGCCTCGTGGGTCCCGTACACTTTCCATGGCGACCCGGGTCACCGGGTCGACTTCGCACGCCCCGCCACCGGTCTCCTCGACGGGTGGCAGCGCCTTTCGGTCCCTCGTGGCACGGCGCGTCGGGGCGTCAGGAACACAACCGAGAAACCCAAGGAGATACGGCCATGGCCGTCGTCACGATGCGGGAGCTGCTGGAGAGCGGCGTCCACTTCGGTCACCAGACCCGTCGCTGGAACCCGAAGATGAAGCGCTTCATCTTCACCGAGCGCAACGGCATCTACATCATCGACCTGCTCCAGTCGCTGTCGTACATCGACCGCGCCTACGAGTTCGTCAAGGAGACCGTCGCGCACGGCGGCTCCATCATGTTCGTCGGTACGAAGAAGCAGGCCCAGGAGGCCATCGCCGAGCAGGCGACCCGCGTCGGCATGCCGTACGTCAACCAGCGCTGGCTGGGTGGCATGCTCACCAACTTCTCGACCGTCTACAAGCGTCTGCAGCGCCTCAAGGAGCTCGAGCAGATCGACTTCGAGGACGTGGCCGCCTCCGGCCTCACCAAGAAGGAGCTCCTGGTCCTCTCCCGCGAGAAGGCCAAGCTGGAGAAGACCCTCGGTGGTATCCGCGAGATGCAGAAGGTGCCGAGCGCCGTCTGGATCGTCGACACCAAGAAGGAGCACATCGCCGTCGGTGAGGCGCGCAAGCTCCACATCCCGGTCGTCGCGATCCTCGACACCAACTGCGACCCCGACGAGGTCGACTACAAGATCCCGGGCAACGACGACGCGATCCGCTCCGTCACCCTGCTCACCCGCGTGATCGCCGACGCCGTCGCCGAGGGCCTCATCGCCCGTTCCGGCGCCGCGACCGGCGACTCGAAGCCGGGCGAGAAGGCCGCGGGCGAGCCGCTCGCCGAGTGGGAGCGCGACCTCCTCGAGGGCGAGAAGAAGGCTGACGAGGCCCCGGCCGCCGCCGAGGCCGAGGCCCCGGCCGCTGAGGCCCCGGCTGCCGAGGCCCCGGCCGCTGAGGCGCCGGCCGCCGACGCCGAGCAGGCCTGACCCTTCCGGTCCCTCAGGACCTTCGGGTGACGACGGCGGGGGCCCACGAAGCCCCCGCCGTCCACCCGTGGACCAGCCCGATCTTTCAGACTTCGAAAGAGAACAAGACTCATGGCGAACTACACCGCCGCTGACGTCAAGAAGCTCCGCGAGCTCACCGGCGCCGGCATGATGGACTGCAAGAAGGCCCTGGACGAGGCCGAGGGCGACGTCGACAAGGCCGTCGAGGCCCTGCGCATCAAGGGCCAGAAGGGTGTCGCCAAGCGTGAGGGCCGCTCCGCCGAGAACGGCGCCGTGGTCTCCCTCATCGCCGACGACAACACCTCCGGTGTCCTGGTCGAGCTGAAGTGCGAGACGGACTTCGTCGCCAAGGGTGACAAGTTCCTCGCCGTCGCCAACGCGCTCGCCGCGCACGTCGCCGCCACCTCCCCGGCCGACCTCGACGCGCTGCTCGCCTCCGAGATCGAGGCCGGCAAGACCGTCCAGGCGTACGTCGACGAGGCCAACGCCAACCTCGGCGAGAAGATCGTCCTCGACCGCTTCGCGCAGTACGGCGACGGTTTCGTCTTCGCGTACATGCACCGCACGATGCCGGACCTCCCGCCGCAGATCGGTGTCCTCGTCGAGTTCGACAAGGCCGACGCCGACGTCGCCAAGGGTGTCGCCCAGCACATCGCCGCGTTCGCCCCGAAGTACCTCACCAAGGAAGACATCCCGGCCGAGGTCGTCGAGTCCGAGCGTCGCATCGCCGAGGAGACCACCCGCGCCGAGGGCAAGCCCGAGGCCGCGATCGCCAAGATCGTCGAGGGTCGCGTCAACGGCTTCTTCAAGGACGCCACGCTGCTCGGCCAGCCGTACGCCCTTGACAACAAGAAGTCCGTCCAGAAGGTCCTGGACGAGGCCGGTGTCACCCTGAAGCGCTTCACCCGCATCAAGGTCGGCATCTGAGTCCGTACGCAACGGACACCGGACCCGGGTAGGGTCTGAGGCAGTCGTCCGCGCACGCGTGGGACGACCGCAGATCTGACGAGGAGGCCATTGCCGTACGGGAAACCGCAAGGACCCACAGGCAATGGCCTTCTTCGTATGTGCACGAGGAGATCTCCATGAACCAGGGCGCCGCACAGGGCGACGACAACAACGGCAAGAAGGCCGGCCGCTACATGCTGAAGCTGTCCGGAGAGGCCTTCTCCGGCGGTACCGGCCTCGGGGTCGACCCGGACGTCGTGCACGCGATCGCGCGCGAGATCGCCGCCGTCGTCCGCGACGGCGCGGAGATCGCGATCGTGATCGGCGGCGGCAACTTCTTCCGCGGCGCCGAGCTCCAGCAGCGCGGCATGGACCGGGCCCGCTCCGACTACATGGGCATGCTCGGCACCGTGATGAACTGCCTCGCCCTCCAGGACTTCCTGGAGAAGGAAGGCATCGACTCCCGCGTCCAGACCGCCATCACCATGGGCCAGGTCGCCGAGCCGTACATCCCGCTGCGCGCCGTGCGCCACCTGGAGAAGGGCCGCGTGGTCATCTTCGGCGCCGGTATGGGCATGCCGTACTTCTCCACCGACACGACCGCCGCGCAGCGTGCGCTCGAGATCGACGCCGAGGCCCTGCTCATGGGCAAGAACGGTGTCGACGGGGTCTACGACTCCGACCCGAAGACCAACCCGGACGCGGTCAAGTTCGACGCACTCGAGTACGGCGAGGTGCTCTCCCGCGACCTCAAGGTCGCCGACGCCACCGCCATCACCCTGTGCCGCGACAACAACCTGCCGATCCTCGTCTTCGAACTGCTCGCCGAGGGCAATATCGCGCGCGCGGTGAAGGGTGAGAAGATCGGCACTCTCGTGAGCGACCAGGGCACCCGGGCCTGACCCGAACCGGGAACCGCCCCGCGAGGGGGATGGACAGAGCCCTGCCGGTCGTACACCGTGCAGGACACAACGCGACGACACGCAGGAGCAAGTGGTGATCGAAGAGACCCTCCTCGAGGCCGAGGAGAAGATGGAGAAGGCCGTCGTGGTCGCCAAGGAGGACTTCGCCGCGATCCGCACGGGCCGTGCGCACCCGGCGATGTTCAACAAGATCGTGGCGGACTACTACGGTGCCATCACCCCCATCAACCAGCTGGCGTCGTTCTCGGTGCCGGAGCCGCGCATGGCCGTGGTGACCCCGTTCGACAAGTCCGCGCTGCGCAACATCGAGCAGGCCATCCGCGACTCGGACCTCGGCGTCAACCCGAGCAACGACGGCAACATCATCCGTGTGGTGTTCCCCGAGCTCACCGAGGAGCGCCGCCGCGAGTACATCAAGGTCGCCAAGGGCAAGGCCGAGGACTCCAAGATCTCGATCCGCTCCGTGCGCCGCAAGGCCAAGGAGACCATCGACAAGCTCGTGAAGGACGGCGAGGTCGGTGAGGACGAGGGCCGCCGCGCCGAGAAGGAGCTCGACGACACCACCGCGAAGTACGTGACGCAGGTGGACGAGCTGCTGAAGCACAAGGAAGCCGAGCTGCTCGAGGTCTGATGAACGACTCTTCCTGGGGGGCCCCGGCCGGAACCGGCTTCGGGGGACCCGACCAGGGGCCTGCCCCGGCGGGTCCCGCCTACGAAGGGCGGCAGGCGGCGCAGACTCGGCCCATGCCCATCGCGTCCGACGTTCCCGCCGGCGACAACCAGGACGATCACGACCGGGGGGCCGCTCAGCCGAGCGGTCCCCTGTTCCGTGACGAGACGCCGCACGAGCACCCGCAGGAGCCCATGTCCAGCCCGTCCCAGCCCGCGCCTGCGCCTTCGCCCCGGCAGAAGCCGCGGCAGAAGAAGAGCGCGGGTCGTGATCTGGGCGCTGCGATAGGGGTCGGTGTCGGGCTCGGAGCCGTGATCATCGCGTCGCTGTTCATCTGGAAGCCGGCGTTCGTCGGCGTGATAGCGGTCGCCGTGGTGGTCGGTCTGTGGGAGCTGACCTCCCGCCTGCAGGAGCGCAAGGGCATCAAGGCCCCGCTGGTCCCGCTCGCGGTCGGCGGTGCGGCGATGGTCGTCGCCGGTTACGTGCGGGGCGCGGAGGGCGCGTGGGTCGCGATGGCGCTCACGGCGCTCGCGGTGCTCGTATGGCGCATGACGGAGCCGCCCGAGGGCTATCTGAAGGACGTCACGGCCGGTGTCTTCGCCGCGTTCTACGTGCCGTTCCTGGCGACCTTCGTGGCGATGCTGCTGACCGCCGACGACGGGCCGCAGCGGGTGCTCACGTTCCTGGTGCTGACCGTGGTCAGCGACACGGGCGCGTACGCGGTCGGCTGGCGCTTCGGCAAGCACAAGCTGGCCCCGCGCATCAGCCCCGGCAAGACCCGCGAGGGCCTGGTCGGCGCGGTCGCGTTCGCGATGGCGGCGGGCGCGCTGTGCATGCAGTTCCTGATCGACGGCGGCACCTGGTGGCAGGGCCTCCTGCTGGGCCTGGCGGTCGCGGCCAGCGCGACCCTGGGCGACCTGGGCGAGTCGATGATCAAGCGTGATCTCGGCATCAAGGACATGGGCACGCTGCTGCCCGGCCACGGCGGCATCATGGACCGCCTGGACTCCCTGCTGCCGACGGCGCCGGTGGTGTGGCTGCTGCTGGTGCTGTTCGTGGGCAGCGGCTGACCCGCGATCCTCCTGCGCGAAGGGCTCGTCGTCCCCCCGGGCGGCGGGCCCTTCGCGCAGGCGAAAGGGTGTTCGTTTTTCTCCAATACGCGCCCACGTCCGGGGTGTGATTCTCGGTCTCCCACCGGAGAGATCAAGGAGCATCACGATGCGTTTCATGCGGAAGGCGATGATCGGCGCCGCCGGTCTCACGCTTGCCCTGGGCGTCGCGACCCCGGCGAACGCCACCGAATGGGAAGGGATCATCTACAAGAACGTCGCGGGCTGCCACGCCAACATGCGGGTGCAGGACTTCGACAGCTCGGAGACCTATCAGGCCCGGGGCGAGTTCTTCGCGGACGACTCGGTGCCCCTGGGCAGCGTCTGCCACTTCTGGCTGGAGCGCCGCACGCTCAGCGGCGGCTACGTGTACAAGCAGGTCAGCGGAACCCACCACCTGAAGCGTGGGGACCAGTGGAGCTACACCTACTTCTACTACGACGGCCCCGGCTACCGGATCCACGCCTGCGTGCAGCGCACGAACCAGTACGGCCAGGAGACGGCGTTGGGCTGCGGCGACGAGTACTGAGCCGCCACCGCCGGGGGGCCGGCCGGCAGGCCTGCTCACTGGCACCGACGGCCGGGCGCCGGCGGGGGTGACCCTGTTCACGGCCGCCGCTGACCGGGGTGCCGGCGGCCACCGCCGGCACCCCGCGCGGGGGCGCACACGGGTCTCAGGACCGGTCGCCCCCGCTTCCGGGGCGTCCCCGTCCGCCCGTCCGCCCGGCCTCCGAAGGCTCGCGGACCGGGTAACCGGCCGCCGTCTGCGACACTGGTAGCACCATGCCCAAGCCCGGAGAACTCACTTTCGTCGCCCCGCGCGGAGCCAAGCAGCCCCCGCGGCACCTCGCCGACCTCACGCCCGCAGAGCGCAAGGAGGCGGTCGCCGCGATCGGCGAGAAGCCGTTTCGCGCCAAGCAGCTGTCCACGCACTACTTCGCGCGGTACGCGCACGACCCGGCCGAGTGGACCGACATCCCGGCCGCCTCGCGCGAGAAGCTCGCGGGGGAACTGCTGCCCGATCTGATGTCGGTGGTGCGGCACGTCTCCTGTGACGACGACACCACCCGCAAGACGCTGTGGCGGCTGCACGACGGCACCCTCGTGGAGTCGGTGCTCATGCGCTACCCGGACCGGGTGACCATGTGCATCTCCTCGCAGGCGGGCTGCGGAATGAACTGTCCGTTCTGCGCCACCGGGCAGGCCGGGCTCGACCGGAACCTGTCGACCGCCGAGATCGTCCACCAGATCGTCGACGGCATGCGCGCGCTGCGCGACGGCGAGGTGCCCGGGGGCCCGGCGCGGCTCTCGAACATCGTCTTCATGGGGATGGGCGAGCCGCTCGCCAACTACAAGCGGGTCGTCGGCGCCATCCGGCGGCTGACGGACCCCGAGCCGGACGGGATCGGTCTGTCGCAGCGCGGCATCACCGTCTCCACCGTCGGTCTGGTGCCGGCCATGCTGCGGTTCGCCGACGAGGGCTTCAAGTGCCGGCTCGCCGTCTCGCTGCACGCGCCCGACGACGAGCTGCGCGACACGCTCGTCCCCGTGAACACGCGCTGGAAGGTCCGCGAGGTCCTCGACGCGGCCTGGGAGTACGCGGAGAAGTCCGGCCGCCGGATCTCCATCGAGTACGCCCTGATCCGGGACATCAACGACCAGGCCTGGCGCGGCGACCTCCTCGGCCGCCTGCTCAAGGGCAAGCGGGTGCACGTCAACCTGATCCCGCTGAACCCGACGCCCGGATCCAAGTGGACCGCGTCCCGCCCCGAGGACGAGAAGGCGTTCATCGAGGCCATCGCCTCCCACGGTGTTCCCGTCACCGTCCGCGACACCCGCGGTCAGGAGATCGACGGTGCCTGTGGACAGCTGGCCGCCGCCGAACGCTGACCTTGTACTCTGAGCTCGAACACATCTGCATATTCCGACAGGGGAGCGCCACAGCGCTGAGAGTGCGGTGACCGTCAGACCGCAGACCCTCTGAACCTCGCCCAGGTCATTCTGGGTAGGAAGTTCGGTCGTAACTCGAGCTGTTGCGCCCTGCCCGCGTCCGCCGCCCGGACGCGGGCAGGGCCGCGTCTCTTCCTGGTCACACCCAGGAGGAAGAACACGTGAACACCAAGAAGGCCGCCGCCGCCGCGCTCGTCGCGGCGCTCGGCGTCACCACCCTCGCCGCGTGCGGCACCGAAGGCGCCAGGGGATCGGCCGGCAAGAGCGGCGAGCCCGCGCCCAAGACCGTGACCCTGGTCAGCCACGACTCCTTCAACGCCTCCAAGGAGGTGCTGGCGGAGTTCACCAAGCAGACCGGCTTCACGGTCAAGGTGCTCAAGAGCGGCGACGCCGGCGAGGCCGTCAACAAGGAGATCCTCACCAAGGGCTCCCCGCAGGGCGACGTCTTCTTCGGCGTCGACAACACCCTGCTGTCCCGGGCCCTCGACAACGGCATCTTCACTCCGTACGAGGCCAAGGGCCTGGACCGGGTGCCGGCCGCGCTGCAGCTGGACAAGGAGCACCGGGTCACCCCGATCGACACCGGAGACATCTGCGTCAACTACGACAAGCAGTACTTCACCGACAAGAAGCTGGCCCCGCCGCAGACCTTCGACGACCTGGCCAAGCCCGCGTACAAGGACCTCCTCGTCGTCGAGAACCCCGAGCGCTCCTCCCCGGGCCTCGGCTTCCTGCTCGGTACGGCCGCGAAGTACGGCGACGCCGGGTGGCAGGACTACTGGAAGAAGCTCAAGGCCAACGGTGTGAAGACCGTCGACAGCTGGGAGCTCGCCTACAACCAGGAGTTCTCCGGCTCCGCCGGCGGCAAGCAGGCCAAGGGCGACCGCCCGCTCGTCGTCTCGTACGCCTCCTCCCCGCCGGTCGAGGTGCTCTACGCCCAGCCGCAGCCGAAGGTGGCCCCCACCGGCGTCTCCACCGGCACCTGCTTCCGGCAGACCGAGTTCGCCGGCCTCCTGAACGGGGCGAAGAACCCCGAGGGCGGCAAGGCGCTGATCGACTTCCTGATCTCCAAGAAGTTCCAGGACGACATGCCGCTGCAGATGTTCGTCAACCCGGTGGCCAACGACGCCTCCCTCCCCGAGCTGTTCACCAAGCACGGCGTGGTGATCGACAAGCCGGAGACCATGGCGCCCGAGAAGATCGCCCAGAACCGCGACCAGTGGATCGAGCAGTGGACCTCGCTCGTCCTGAAGTAGGCCGGGAAGGCCTCCCGGCGGTCCCCGTCCGAGCGGACCGCCGGGGGACGGCGGCGCGGTTGGCCCTCATGGTGCTGCCGGTCGCCTTCTTCGCCGTCTTCTTCGCCTGGCCCGTCGTCTCGATCGTCGAGCGCGGGCTCAGGCCGGACGGCCACTGGGAGCTCGGCCGCTTCGGCGACACGCTGGCCCGGCCGGAGATCCTCGACGTCCTGTGGTTCACGCTGTGGCAGGCGCTCGCGTCCACGGCACTCACCCTGCTGGTGGCGTTGCCCGGCGCGTACGTCTTCGCCCGGCTCGACTTCCCCGGGAAGCGCATCCTGCGGGCGGTCGTCACCGTGCCGTTCGTGCTGCCCACGGTCATGGTCGGCACGGCGTTCCTCGCGCTGGTCGGGCGGCGGGGCCTGCTCGACGAGTGGTGGGGCGTGCGGCTCGACACCACGGTGTGGGCCATCCTCATCGCCCACGTCTTCTTCAACTACGCCGTCGTCGTGCGCACCGTCGGCGGCCTGTGGTCCCAGCTCGACCCGCGCCAGGAGGAGGCCGCGCGGGTGCTCGGCGCCTCCCGGTGGCGGGCCTGGCGAACGGTGACGCTGCCCGCGCTCGGCCCGGCCGTCGCGGCCGCCGCGCTCATGGTGTTCCTGTTCACCGCCAGCTCCTTCGGCATCGTGCAGATCCTCGGCGGCCCCGCGTACTCCACCCTGGAGACCGAGATCTACCGGCAGACCGCGGACCGGCTCCAGCTGTCCACCGCCTCCGTGCTCACGATGGTGCAGTTCGTCGCCGTCGGCGTGGTCCTCGCCGTGCACGCGCGGATGGTGCGGCGCCGGGAGACGGCGCTGAGGCTCGTCCCGCCGGAGCGGACCGCGGCCCGGCCGCGCGGCGCCGGACAGTGGCTGCTGCTCGGCGCGGTCCTGCTCTCCGTCGGCCTGCTGATCCTCGCCCCGCTCGGCGTCCTCGTCGAACGCTCCCTCGCCACCCCCACCGGCTACGGCCTCGACTACTACCGGGCGCTGCAGCACGTCGACGAGAACGGCACCTTCCTCGTGCCCATGACCGACACCATCGTCAACTCGCTGCAGTACGCGCTCGTCGCGACCGCCGTCGCCGTCGTCATCGGCGGCCTCGCCGCAGCGGCCCTCACACGGCGGGCCGGGCGGCTGGTCCGCGGCTTCGACGGGCTGCTGATGCTGCCGCTCGGGGTCTCCGCCGTCACCGTCGGCTTCGGCTTCCTCATCACCCTCGACGAGCCGCCGCTCGACCTGCGCGCCAGCTGGATCCTCGTCCCCCTCGCCCAGGCCCTGGTCGGCGTGCCCTTCGTCGTACGGACCATGCTGCCCGTGCTGCGGGCCGTCGACGAACGCCTCCGGGAGGCCGCCGCCGTCCTCGGGGCCTCGCCCTGGCGGGCCTGGCGGGAGGTCGACCTGCCGCTCGTGCGGCGGGCGCTGCTCATCGCCGCCGGCTTCGCCTTCGCGGTGTCCCTCGGCGAGTTCGGGGCGACGGTGTTCATCGCCCGCCCCGACAACCCGACCCTGCCGGTCGCCGTGGCCCGGCTCCTGAACCGGCCGGGCGAGCTCAACTACGGCCAGGCCATGGCCCTTTCGACGATTCTCATGGTGGTGTGCGCGGTGTCCCTGCTGCTGCTCGAACGCCTGCGCACCGACCGCACCTCGGGGGAGTTCTGATGCTGACGCTCGACCGGGCGACCGTACGCTTCGGGGACCGCGCCGTCCTCGACGGGGTGCACCTCGACGTCGCCGACCACGAGATCGTGTGCGTGCTCGGGCCCAGCGGCAGCGGCAAGTCCACCCTGCTGCGGGTGGTCGCCGGACTCCAGCCGTTGTCCGCCGGCCGGGTGCTGCTCGGCGGGGCGGACCAGGCCGGGGTGCCCGTGCACCGGCGCGGGGTCGGCCTCATGTTCCAGGACCACCAGCTCTTCCCGCAGCGGGACGTGGCGGGAAACGTCGCCTTCGGGCTGCGCGTGCGCGGCGTCGCCAGGGCCGAACAGGCGGCGCGCGTCGAGGAGTTGCTCGACCTCGTCGGACTGCCCGGCGCCGGCCGCAGGGCCGTCTCCGCGCTCTCCGGTGGCGAGCAGCAGCGCGTCGCCCTCGCCCGGGCGCTCGCGCCCCGTCCCCGGCTGCTGATGCTCGACGAACCGCTCGGCCAGCTCGACCGCGGCCTGCGTGAACGCCTCGTCGTCGAACTCCGTCGACTCTTCGGGCAGTTGGGCACGACGGTGCTCGCCGTCACCCACGACCAGGGCGAGGCTTTCGCCCTCGCCGACCGGGTCGTCGTGATGAACGACGGCCGGATCGCCCAGACCGGCACGCCCCTGGACGTGTGGCGGCGCCCCGCCTCCGAGTTCGTCGCGCGCTTCCTCGGCTTCGACAACGTCGTCCCCGCCACCGTCACCGCCGCCGCGGCCGACACCCCGTGGGGCAAGGTCCCCGTCCCCGACGGCTCCCCCCAGGGCGACCGCCGGCTCCTCGTCCGCCCCACCGGAGTCCGGCTCGTCGCCCCCGGCGAGGGACTGGCCTGCCGCGTCGAGACCCGCGTCTTCCGCGGCGACCACGTGGCCGTCACCCTCCGGCCGGCCGAGGGCCCCCCGCTGGAAGCGGAGTTCACGCTCCGGGACGCCCCCGAGGAGGGGGCCGAGGTGGAGGTGGAGTTCCACGCGGAGGACGTCGTCGTCCTCGACGGGCCGTAGGCCCGTCCTCCGCCTACGCCCCCAGCCGTCCCAGAGCCTGCGGTGCCTCGTCGATGGAGTCGACCAGGGCGATCCGGTCCGCCATCGGGCGGTCGGCCGCCAGGGACCGGAGGAGGGGCCAGGCGGGCAGGGCCTCGGTCCAGTGCGCGACGTTCACCAGCACCATCGGGGTGGGGGCGGTGCGGGACGCGTAGTAGTTCGGGGTCGCGTTGTCGAAGATCTCCTGCACCGTGCCCGCCGCGCCGGGCAGGAACACCACGCCCGCGGTGCAGCGGGCGAGGAGGCCGTCCTCGCGGGTGGCGTTCGCGAAGTACTTGCCGATGCGGGCCGCGAAGGGGTTCGGCGGCTCGTGGCCGTAGAACCAGGTCGGGATGCCGACCGAGTCGCCGCCGCCCGGCCAGCGGGACCGCACCTCGAAGGCGGCGCGGGCCCAGTCCGTGACCGACGGGGTGAAGGAGGGGGACTTCGCGAGGAGTTCCAGCGCCTCGTCCAGGACCGCGTCCGGCAGCGGGGCGGTGTACGCGCCGAGGTTGGCGGCCTCCATGGCGCCCGGCCCGCCGCCCGTCGCGACCGTGAGGCCCGAGCGGGCCAGGGACCGGCCGAGCCGTGCGGCGCCGGCGTACGCGTCGGTGCCGCGGCCCATCCGGTGCCCGCCCATCACGCCGACGACCCGCGCCCCGGCCAGATGCTCGTCCAGCGCGTCCGTCACGGCGTCGTCGTGGAGGGAACGGAGCACCGACGAGAAGATGTCGCCGTCCGCCTTGGTCCGCTGGAACCAGGCGTACGCGCGGGCGTCGGGGGTCTCCTCGTACGGGTGCCCGGCGATGCCCTCGAACAGTTCCTCGGGGGAGTAGAGCCGGGACCGGTAGGGATCGAACGGCACATCCGGCACGGGCGGGAACACCAGCGCCCCGTCGGCGCGGACCTTGGTCGCGGCCTCCGGCTGCATGGCGCAGCCCAGGAAGACGGCGTCGTCGGTGGAGACGGACAGCAGCGCGAAGGTGCGGTCCGTGAGGTCCACGGACTGGATCCGGAAGCCGGCGAGGGACGGGCGCGAGCCGAGGGCCGCGTCGAACTCGTCGAGCGAGTGGATCTCCCGGTCGTGCCGCTGGGTCGCCATGGGCCCACGATAGGCGCGCCGGACGCCGGACGCCGGACGCGCCCGTCAGCCCCGCAGGGGGATCGCCGCCAGCGCGCCCACCGTCCAGGTGAGGGGGACGAAGACGACGAGCAGCACGCCGGCGCGGAGCAGCGCCGTGGTGCGCAGGACCGTGGGCGGGGCGCCGAGGCGGAGGAGGGCCTCGGTGGTGTGGGTGCGCGACTGCTTCGACTCCAGGGCCGCGGTGAGGAGGGTCGCCGTGGTGCAGCCGACGACGAGGACCGAGCCCAGCCAGGTCAGCGGGCCGGGGACCGCGCCGCCGTGGAGCGACAGGGCGGCGACCGCGCCGGAGCCGACGGCGCAGACCACGCCGAGCGGGCGTCCGATGCGGCGGGACTCGTCCATCAGGACGCGGCCCGCGAGGAGGCGTACGGCTCCGGGACGGATCATCTGCAACAGGCGCCCGCACCAGTGCGTCAGGCCGGGGCCCATCATCGCGAGCCCGACGGCCGTGAGGATCCAGCCGGCGAGGACGCCGCCGCCGTCGCCGCGGGCCGTGTACGTCTCGACGGCCAGGCCCAGGGCGAGGAGCGCCACGCCCCAGGGCAGTCCGGAGGGTACGCCCGGCGCCTCGGCCGGTGCCTTCCTCGGGCGCAGGGCCAGGCCGGCCGCCGCCGCGCCCGTGACGGGGACGATCGCGAGGAGGGTGAGGGCCGCGGCGAGGGGGACGGGCTGATCGGCGGCGAGCAGGTCGGCGGCCGCGCCGTCGAAGGGGAGGCCGGTGATGTCGCCGCGCAGGTGCAGGTAGAAGAGCAGGGCGACGGCGGAGCCGAGGGTGCAGGCGACGGCCGTGGAGGCCGCGGCGATGGCGGTCAGCCGGGCCGGGCCGAGGCCGATCGCGGAGAGCCCCGGCCGCGGCCGGGTGCTGGGGTCCGTGCGGGCCACGGCCACCGCCAACTGCACCGTCGCGGCGAGCGGCAGCACGCACCACAGCAGGCGCAGCACGGCGGCGGGGTCCGCGGGGTGCCCGACGGCGAAGCCGAGGGCGCACAGCAGGAGGAAGCCCACGCCGGCGGCCGCCGCCGCCACCAGGAGGCGGCGGAGCTGGACGACCGGGTGGGTCCCGCGGACTAGACGGAGAGCGAGCACGCGGCGACGCCCTCCGCCCCGGTGGCCGGCGGTACGGAGCCGACGCGGCGTCCGTCGAGGAGCCCGACCGTGCGGTCGGCGAGGCCCGCCACCTCGGCGTCGTGGGTGGCGAGGAGCACGGTGATGCGGTGGGAGCGGGCCGCGGCGGTGAGGGTGCGCAGCACCTGCGCGCCGTCGGCGCGGTGCAGGGTGGCGGTCGGCTCGTCGGCGAAGAGCACGGAGGGCGTGGTGACGAGGGCGCGGGCGATGGCGATGCGCTGGCGCTGCGACTGGGTGAGGGCGTGCGGGCGCTTACGGGCGCACGCGCCGATGTCGAGGCGGTCCAGCCACTCGCCGGCGGCTGCCTTGGCCGCCCGGTGCGACACCCCGCGCAGCAGCAGGGGGAGGGCGGCGTTCTCCCAGCCGGTGAGCTCGGGGACGAGCCCCGGTTGGGGGTCGATCCAGCCGAAGCGGTCGCGGCGCAGGCGTTCGCGCTGGGGCCCGCTCAGGGTGTGGATGGGGGCGCTGTTGAACCAGACCTCGCCCTGCTCGGCGACGAGCTGGCCGGAGAGGCAGCGCATGAGGGTGGTCTTGCCGCTGCCGCGGGGGCCGACGAGGGCGAGGATCTCGCCTTCGCGCACGCCGACGGAGACGCCGGTCAGTACGTCCGAGCCGCCCAGGGCGCAGCGCAGGGAACGCGCCCAGAGCACGTCGTTGTCCGGTGGGGCCATCGCGTACACCTCGATGTCGAAGCCAGTCCGTGTCCGTTCCCCCGGACGGGGGAACGAATGGGCGGGCCGGTCGGTCACTGGGGTCTTCCCGGCACCGTAAGGATTCAGATCGGGTTGTACGGACAGCACGCGGCCCGGGCCGCCGCCATCCACTCGGATGGCGGCATGCCCGGGCCGGGGTCACGCCGTGAGGGCGGCGTGAGGTCCTACGGGATCAGAGCTTCGTCCACGCCTCGGTGAGGGTGGCGCGGAGGATCTGCTCGATCTCGTCGAACGTGGACTGGTCCGAGATCAGCGGCGGAGCCAGCTGGATGACCGGGTCGCCACGGTCGTCGGCGCGGCAGTACAGGCCGTTCTCGAAGAGCGCCTTCGAGAGGAAGCCGTACAGGACGCGCTCGGTCTCCTCGTCGTTGAAGGACTCCTTGGTGGCCTTGTCCTTGACGAGCTCGATGCCGTAGAAGAAGCCGTTGCCGCGGACGTCGCCGACGATCGGCAGGTCGTGCAGCTTCTGCAGCGTGGAGAGGAAGTTGCCCTCGTTGTCCAGCACGTGCTGGTTGAGCTTCTCCTTCTCGAAGATGTCGAGGTTGGCGAGGCCCACGGCCGCGGAGACCGGGTGGCCGCCGAAGGTGTAGCCGTGCAGGAAGGTGTTGTCGCCCTTGTAGAACGGCTCGGCGATGCGGTCGGAGACGATGCAGGCGCCGATCGGGGAGTAGCCCGAGGTCATGCCCTTCGCGCAGGTGATCATGTCCGGCACGTAGCCGAACTTGTCGCAGGCGAAGGTGGTGCCGAGGCGGCCGAAGGCGCAGATGACCTCGTCGGAGACGAGCAGCACGTCGTACCGGTCGCAGATCTCGCGGACCCGCTGGAAGTAGCCGGGCGGCGGCGGGAAGCAGCCACCGGCGTTCTGCACCGGCTCCAGGAAGACGGCGGCGACGGTGTCCGGGCCCTCGAAGAGGATCTGCTGCTCGATCTGGTCGGCGGCCCAGCGGCCGAAGGCCTCCGGGTCGTCGCCGAAGAGCGGGGCGCGGTAGATGTTGGTGTTCGGCACCTTGTGCGCGCCGGGGACCAGCGGCTCGAAGGGGGCCTTCAGGCCCGGCAGGCCGGTGATGGACAGGGCGCCCTGCGGGGTGCCGTGGTAGGCGACCGCACGGGAGATGACCTTGTACTTGGTGGGCTTGCCGATGAGCTTGAAGTACTGCTTGGCGAGCTTCCAGGCGGTCTCGACCGCCTCGCCGCCGCCAGTGGTGAAGAAGACCTTGTTCAGGTCGCCCGGGGCCTCGTCGGCGAGGCGCTCGGCCAGCTCGACGGCCTTCGGGTGGGCGTAGGACCACACCGGGAAGAACGCGAGCTCCTGGGCCTGCTTGGCGGCGGTCTCGGCGAGCTCGGTGCGGCCGTGTCCGGCCTGCACGACGAACAGGCCGGCAAGGCCGTCGAGGTACTTCCTGCCCTTGTCGTCGAAGATGTACGTGCCCTCACCGCGGACGATGGTGGGGACGGGGTTGTTCTCGTACGACGACATGCGGGTGAAGTGCATCCACAGGTGGTCGTAGGCGGTCTTGGAGAGGTCCTGGCTCACGGCTATCGGGTTCCCCACATATAGGTCTGCTTCTTGAGCTTCAGGTAGACGAAGCTCTCGGTGGAGCGCACCCCGGGGAGGGTGCGGATGCGCTTGTTGATCACATCCAGGAGGTGGTCGTCGTCCTCGCAGACGATTTCCACCATGAGGTCGAACGAGCCCGCGGTCATCACCACGTACTCGCATTCGGCCATGGCCGTCAGAGCGTCCGCAACCGGATCAAGGTCACCCTCGACGTTGATGCCGACCATCGCCTGCCGCCGGAATCCCACGGTGAGCGGGTCGGTGACGGCGACGATCTGCATGACGCCCTGGTCGAGCAGCTTCTGGACGCGCTGCCTCACGGCGGCTTCGGAGAGGCCGACGGCCTTGCCTATCGCCGCGTAGGGACGGCGACCGTCCTCCTGGAGCTGTTCGATGATCGCCAGGGAGACGGCATCGATCGTCGGGGACGAACCGGATGCGGTCCTGGACTCTGTGCTTCGACTGGCCACGACCTCACTGTGCACCGAACCTCGTCGTTCTTGCAAGCCCAGAGCGATGAAATTCGTTGTCGAAGGCTGTTGATCTCACTGAATCCGAAGTTGAGGGGGGTCGGGCCTGTTGAAAGCGTCAGTGGACCGATTAGGCTGGGGTGTCTCGCCCATCGGGACACCGCACGATGGAGTGCGGAGACAGAACGTGACAGGAGGGGTGGCAAGTGACCACCGAGCTGCGCCGGCTGCGCAACTACATCAACGGGGAGTTCCGGGACGCGGCCGACGGCCGCACGATCGACGTGATCAACCCGGCCACCGGTGAGGTGTACGCCACCTCCCCGCTGTCCGGCCAGACGGACGTCGACGCCGCCATGGAGGCCGCCGCGGCCGCCTTCCCCGCCTGGCGTGACACCACGCCGTCGGAGCGCCAGAAGGTCCTCCTGAAGATCGCGGACGCCTTCGAGGAGCGCGCCGAGGACCTGATCGCCGCCGAGGTCGAGAACACCGGCAAGCCGGTCGCCCTCACCGCGAGCGAGGAGATCCCGCCGATGGTGGACCAGATCCGCTTCTTCGCGGGTGCCGCCCGGATGCTCGAGGGCAAGTCCGCCGGCGAGTACATGGAGGGCATGACCTCGATCGTCCGCCGCGAGCCGGTGGGTGTCTGCGCCCAGGTCGCGCCGTGGAACTACCCGATGATGATGGCCGTGTGGAAGTTCGCCCCGGCACTCGCCGCGGGCAACACGGTCGTCCTCAAGCCCTCGGACACCACGCCGGCGTCCACCGTGCTCATGGCCGAGATCATCGGCGCGATCGTCCCCAAGGGCGTCTTCAACGTCATCTGCGGCGACCGCGAGACCGGCCGTGCCATGGTCGAGCACCCGACTCCGGCGATGGCCTCCATCACCGGCTCGGTCCGCGCCGGCATGCAGGTCGCCGAGTCGGCCTCCAAGGACGTCAAGCGCGTCCACCTGGAGCTGGGCGGCAAGGCCCCGGTCGTGGTGTTCGAGGACACCGACATCGACAAGGCCGTCGAGGACATCGCGGTCGCCGGCTACTTCAACGCCGGCCAGGACTGTACGGCCGCGACCCGTGTGCTCGTGCACGAGTCCATCCACGACGAGTTCGTCGCCGCCCTGGCGAAGGCCGCCACGGAGACCAAGACCGGTCAGCCGGACGACGAGGACGTGCTGTACGGCCCGCTGAACAACGCCAACCAGCTGAAGCAGGTCACCGGCTTCATCGACCGCCTCCCGGCGCACGCCAAGGTCGAGGCCGGCGGTCACCGGGTCGGCGACAAGGGCTACTTCTACGCCCCGACCGTCGTCTCCGGCCTCAAGCAGGACGACGAGATCGTCCAGAACGAGGTCTTCGGCCCGGTCATCACCGTCCAGTCCTTCAGCGACGAGGCCCAGGCCCTGGAGTTCGCCAACGGCGTCGAGTACGCCCTCGCCTCCTCCGTCTGGACCAAGGACCACGCCCGCGCCATGCGGATGTCCAAGTCCCTCGACTTCGGCTGTGTGTGGATCAACACCCACATCCCGCTGGTCGCCGAGATGCCGCACGGCGGCTACAAGAAGTCCGGCTACGGCAAGGACCTCTCCGCCTACGGCTTCGAGGACTACACGCGCATCAAGCACGTGATGACCTCCCTGGGCTGATCCGCCCGACCCGCGGCCCCGGCACCTTGATCGACAAGGTGTCGGGGCCGCGGCGTCCCGGTCGACGGAGCGTCCATTGCCGCCCTTCGCAACGGCGGACGATGCTGTCGGGGTGACAGCGAACGTTCCCGCCAGGAAGACCGTGTCCCGCCGTGCGCTGCTGCGGGGGATCGGCGGCACCGGCACAGCGGCCCTGCTGGCCGGCTGCGGGGTGCCCCCCGCGTACGTCGACCCCGAGGACCGGGCCGGCCGCGACCTGTCCGCGCGCGACCGGGTGCTCGACTTCGCCAACTGGCCGCTCTACATCGACACCGACGACGCCGACAGGTCCAAGCGGCCCACTCTGGACGCCTTCCGGAAGCGCACCGGCATCTCCGTGCGCTACACGGAGGAGATCAACGACAACGACGAGTTCTTCGGCAAGATCAGCCCCGCCCTGACGAACCGCCAGGAGACCGGCCGGGACCTCGTCGTCGTCAGCGACTGGATGGCCGCCCGCTTCGTCCGCCTCGGCTGGGTGCAGGAGATGGACCGCGCCAGGCAGCCGAACGTCGCCCGGTACCTGGACCCGCTGCTGCGCTCGCCCGCGTTCGACCGGGGCCGACTGCACTCGGTGCCCTGGCAGTCCGGCATCACCGGCATCGCGTACAACCGCAAGCGGCTCGGCCGGGAGATCCGCTCCACCAAGGAGCTGTGGGCCGACGACCTGCGCGGCAAGGTCACCCTGCTGTCCGGGCTCGACGAGTCCATCTCCCTGCTCATGCAGGGCAACGGCGTCGACGTCACCCGCTGGACCGCGGACGACTTCCACGCCCTGTGCGAGCAGATCGAGGGGCTCGTGCGGAGGAGGCACATCCGCCGTTTCACCGGCAACGACTACGTCAAGGACCTGTCGACCGGCGACGTGCTCGCCTGCCAGGCCTATTCCGGCGACGTCATCCAGCTCCAGGCCGACAACCCGGACATCGAGTTCGTCGTGCCCGAGGAGGGGGCCGAACTGTGGGCGGAGTCGCTGATGATCCCCAACCTGGCGCGGCACAAGGCCAGCGCCGAGCGGCTCGTCGACTACTACTACGAGCCCGAGGTCGCCGCCGAACTCGCCACCTGGGTCAACTACGTCTGCCCCGTGCCCGCCGCCCGCGACGTCCTCGCCGACTCGGGCGACGAGGAGCTCGTCGCCCTCGCCGAGGACCCGCTGATCTTCCCCGACGACGCGATGCGCAAGCGGCTCGCGATCGCCCGGGACATCACGGCGGAGGAGCGGACCGGGTTCGCCAAGCGCTGGAACGCGATCGTCGGCCTGTGACCGCCAGGGGTACGGGCGCCGCCCGGGACGGCATGCCGGCGGCGCGGGCGGTGACTGCTCGGTCGGGGCCGGCGCCCGGCTCGCCTCCGGCCCTGACGTACCGGCGGCGCGGGCGGTGACTGCTCGTTCCGGCCCGGCGCCCGGCTCGCCTCCCTTACGTCGGCGCGGCCAACCCTGACGTCCGCGACGAGCGGCTTCAGGGCTGCGCCCCGGTCCACGCGGAACACCTGGGGAACCGGCGGGCCACCAGCCTGCCCGCGCCGGGCCGGACGGGCGAACCCGAGGGGCCGGACGGGTGAGGTGCGCGCGCCGTGCCCCGTGACGTCACCCGGATCGCCCAGTCCGCCGAGCGGCCGGACGGGGGCGGGGCAAGTCTGGCGGTGACGTCTCACCTCAGTTCCCAGGGAGGGCCCATGGCATCGATGGACGTCCCGGCCGACGTGCCGAGGCAGCCGGCGCGAGCCGCGACGAGACCGGCCACGCCGGTGATGACCTGGGTCACGCTGGCACTGATGACCACCGCGTCCGTGGCGAGTCTGCGGGCCGCGCCGACGATGGCCGTGTACGGCCTGGCGTGCGTGTTCCTCTATCTGGTGCCGGCGGTGGTGTTCCTGCTGCCCACCGCGCTGGTCTCGGCCGAGCTGGCGTCGGGATGGTCGGGCGGCGTCTACCGATGGGTGAGCGAGGGGCTGTCCAAGCCGCTCGGATTCCTCGCGGTGTGGTGCCAGTTCGCCATGACGATCTTCTACTACCCGAGCCTCCTCGGGTTCGTCGCCTCCACCATCGCGTACATCATCGATCCGGCCCTCGCCTCCAGCGGCCCCTACACGGCGATCGTCATCGTGGTCCTCTACTGGACCGGCGTGTGGGTCTCCTCGCGCGGCACGAAGGCGCTGGCCGGGCTCGCCAGTTGGGGTCTGATCATCGGCACCCTGATCCCCGGCACGCTGCTGGTGGTCCTCGGCATGGTCTTCCTCGGGCAGGGCAACCCCTCGGCCGCTCCGATGACGGCCTCCCACCTGCTTCCCCAGTGGACGGGTCTGGCGAGCCTGGTCCTGATCGTCAACAACTTCCTGTCGTACTCCGGCATGGAGATGAACGCCGTCCACGTCTCCTCCCTGAAGAACCCGGGCAAGGAGTACCCGAAGTCGATGTTCCTGGCCACGGGGCTGGTGCTGCTGATCTTCATCCTCCCGGCGCTCGCGATCAGCTGGGTCGTCCCCGCCGACCAGCTCAGCCTGACCGCCGGAGTGATGCAGGCCTTCGACGCCTTCTTCGCCTACTTCGACATCGGCTGGATGACGCCCATCGCCGCCGTGATGCTGATCTCCGCGTCCCTCGCGGGCATGCTGACCTGGCTGGCCGGACCGTCCAAGGGCCTGTTGGAGATCTCCCGCCAGGAGGGCTACCTGCCCCCGTTCCTGCAGAAGCTCAACAAGTACGGCATCCAGCAGAACATCCTGGTCACCCAGGGCGTCGTCACCACCGTCATCGCCCTGGGATACGCGCTGATCCCGAACGTCTCCAGCGTCTACTGGATCTTCTCGGTCATCACCACGCAGGTGTACCTGATCGTCTACCTGCTGATGTTCGCCGCGGCGATGCGGCTGCGGAAGACCCAGCCCGACCACCCCCGCGGCTACCGGGCGCCCGCCCTCGGCGTCCTGTGCGTCGTCGGCCTGCTCGCCTCCCTCGCCGCGCTCGTCATCGGCTTCGTCCCGAGCTCGCAGTTCGGCAGCGGCAGCGTCTGGGTGTACATCGCCATCGTCGGCGGTGGCCTGGTCATCCTGGGCTTCCTGATCCCGTGGGCCTTCCTCAAGTTCCGCAAGCCGAGCTGGCGCACCGCGTCGGCGGCGCAGGACGGAGAGCTGTCATGAGCCCCACCGAGTTCGCCGCCCAGCACAAGTGGATCTACATCGGCGCGATCGTGCTGCTGGTCGCGCTGGCCGTCGCAGGCATCGTCAAGTACGCGACCGTCACGACCTCCAACCAGTCCGTGGCGAAGGCGAACCAGCTCGCCGACGCCGCCGTGGCGGCCGGCTACCCCCGCCCCGACACCGACGTCATCGAGCAGGTCCTGGGCACGGACGGCGGCGCCGTCTGCGAGGATCCCGCCTCGGCCCTGAAGACGGCCCTGTGGAGGATCAACCTCTCCAACGGCGCGGCCTTCGTGGGGCAGCGGCCGGTCATCGCCGACGGCCGCGTCCTGCGCGCGGGAGCCAAGATCATGGAGATCTACTGCCCGGACGAACTCGACGACATCCTGGACGAGATCGAGGGCCTGAAGACCGACGACACCGTGCGGCCCAGGTGAGCGACCCGGCCCCGCCGTCCCCGGGAACCGGGTCGGCGGGGCCGGGAGGCCCGAAAGATCGCCCCCCATTTTTGAACGCGTTCATGAGGGGCGTACGCTGCCCTCATGAGCGACACGAACGGGCCGAGAGCCCTCCTCAAGCGCATCCGCGTCTGGCTGGTCGTCTTCATCGTCTGCCTGGTGCTCAGCGGAGCCACCGCGTTCCCCCTGGTCACCGAACTGCGCCTGGTCGACGGCGCACTGGACTCCTGGGCCGCGCCCCTCGCCGACACCTTCCCCGGCCTCGCCGAGTGGATCACCCGGGTGCGGACCGGGATCGAAGGGGCCGACGCGCAGGCTCCGTACCTGCTCTACGGCACCGACTGGCTGGCCTTCGCCCACCTCGTCATCGCCGTCGCCTTCTACGGGCCCTACCGCGACCCGGTCCGCAACATCTGGGTGATCGAGTTCGGCATGATCGCCTGCGTCGGCATCATCCCGCTCGCCCTGATCTGCGGACCCGTCCGCGGCATCCCCTTCTGGTGGTCGGTGATCGACATGTCCTTCGGGGTCGTCGGCATCCTGCCGCTGCTCGCCGTCCGCCGGCTGATCAAGCGCCTCGAAGCCCTGCCGACCGCGCCGCCGCTCACGCCGACGGCAAGCCGTACGTCGCCAGCATGACGTTCATGGCGACCCTGTTCATGCCCTGGCCCTTGGCGTCGGTGGCGTTGACGCTGTAGACGAGGGTCCGCTCGCCGTGGCGGGTCGAGGCGATGGCCGCGTTGTAGCCCCAGCGGCCGCCCGTCTTGCCCCACACCTCGCGCCCGCCCAGCTTCTTCATCGACAGACCCACCGCGTACGCGGCCGGATCGCCGGTCGTGACGTCCTCGACCTTCGGCAGCGTGAACATCTCCTCCAGCAGCGGTCCGCGCACCACCCGGCCGGCGAACAGGGCCTTCGTGAACCGCTCCAGGTCCGCGGTGGTCGAGATCAGGTCGCCGGCCGCCCAGCCGTCCGTCGTGCCCCACACACTGACGTCGCGCAGGCCGGTCGTCCCGTCGTCCAGCTTCATCAGCTGGTAGCCGTGGTTGTGCCGGCCCTCGATCCGGGGGTTCGTGCCGGGCGCGTACGTGTCGCGCAGACCGAGCGGCCGCAGCACCCGCGCCGCCAGCTGGTGCTCGTACGAGTCGCCCGTGACGCGCTCGACGATCAGCCCGGCGATCGTGTAGCCGATGTTCAGGTAGTGCTGCTTCTCGCCGGGGGCGAACTCGCGCGGCTGCGCGGTCGCCGCGCGGACCAGATCGCGCGGGTCGTACTCCACGAAGCGGCGCTCGTACCACTCCTCGACCGTCTCGCCCGGCAGGTTCGCCGCCGGGATGCCGTGGGTGTGGTTGAGCAGCTGCCGCACCGTGACCCCGGCGTACGCCGCCGGGATCAGCTCCGGCAGGTACGAGCGGGCCGGCCGGTCCAGGTCGATCCGCCCCTCGCCCGCCAGCCGCAGGACGACCGCCGCGGTGAACACCTTGGTCACCGAACCGGCCCGGAAGCGGGCGCCCGGGTCCGCCGGACGCCCGGTCCTCAGGTCGTGGACACCGGCGCTGCCCTGCCAGGAGCCCTCCGAGCCACCGACCCGCACCAGGGCCGCCGTCGCGTCCTTCGACGGCAGTCCGGCGATCGCCGCCTCCAGGCCGGCGAACGAGGAGGCGGACACGGGCGCGACCGTCGGCGCGGCCGGCGCGGCACCGGCCGGCAGGACCGCCGGGCCCCCGGCGACCCCCAGCACCAGGGCGGCGGCGAGCAGCGTGCGGGTGGTGTTCCTCATGGTCAACTCCGTGGGTGTGAGCCGTCGTTCTCGATGGCTCCATCCTGCTGACCAGCGGCGATGAGCGGATCGCCCGCACCGGCGGTCTTCGCCGGCCTAGTTCCTCGCCCGCCCGGGGGAGGCGCCCGCGCCCCTCCCTCCCCCGCCCGGGGGACCGCCCGCCGCGACCAGGCCCGTCTCGTACGCGCAGATCACCGCCTGGATCCGGTCGCGCAGCCCCAGCTTGGCGAGCACGTTCCCCACGTGCGTCTTCACGGTGTGGTCGCTCACCACCAGCTCGGCCGCGATCTCCGCGTTCGACAGCCCCCGCGCGAGCAGCAGCATCGTCTCCCGCTCCCGCGCCGTCAGTACGTCCAGACGCGGATCCGTCCGCCGAGGGCCGCCCGAGGTGTACTGCTCCACGAGCCGCCGCGCCACCGACGGGGCGAGCAGCGCCTCGCCCTCCGCCACCACCCGCACCGCGTGCACCAGGTCGTCCCGGCGCACGTCCTTCAGGAGGAAGCCGCTGGCGCCCGCGTGCAGCGCCTCGTACACGTACTCGTCCGAGTCGAAGGTCGTCAGCATCACCGTCCGGCAGGCGGACTCCGCGGAGATGATCCGGCAGGCCTCGATGCCGTCCATCCGGGGCATCCGGATGTCCAGGAGCGCGACGTCGGGCCGGTGCCGCCGGACCGCCGCCACGGCCTCCGCGCCGTCCCCGACCTCCGCCACCACCTCGATGTCCTCCTGCACGTCGAGGATCAGCGCGAAGCCGCTGCGCACCAGCTCCTGGTCGTCCGCCACCACCACGCGGAGCGTCATCCCCGCACCTCCCGCACGTCCCGTCCGTCCAGCGGCAGCACCGCCCGCACTTCGAAACCCCGCCCGTCCGGGCCGGGCCCGGCCGAGGCCGCACCGCCGTGGGCGGCCGCCCGCTCCCGCACGCCCACCAGGCCGTGGCCGCCGGATCCGCCGGGCCGCGGCCCGCGCCCGTCGTCCGTCACGCGTACCTCCACCTCGCCCGTGCCGTAGCCGAGGCGCACCGTCACCGAGCCGGCCTGCGCGTGCTTGACCACGTTGGTCAGCGCCTCCTGCACGATCCGGAAGACGGTCGCCCCAGTCGCGGCGGGCAGCGGCCGTACCGTGCCCCGCGTCGCGTACCGCACGTCGAGCCCGCCGCCCCGTACCCGCTCGACGAGACCGGGCAGTTCGCCGACGCCCGGCTGCGGGTCGCGGGGCGCGTCGCCGTCGCCCTCGTCGCGCAACAGGCCCAGCATGCGCCGCAGTTGCACCATGGCGTCCCGGCCCGTCTCGGAGATCGCCTCGAACGCGGCCTCCGCCCGCTCGGGCGCCGCCCGCACCGCCAGCGGTCCGGCCTCCGCCTGCACGATCATCAGGCTCACCGCGTGCGACAGGATGTCGTGCATCTCCCGGGCGATCCGGGCCCGTTCACGGGACGCGGCCCGCTCCGCCTCGATCCGGTGCGCCCTCTGCCGGGCGTCCGTGAGCCGCCCGAAGGCGTACGCGGCCCCGAACACGAAGAGGGAGAAGGTCAGTTCGCGCGCCGACTGGGTGTTGAGCCAGACCGAGAAGGGCACCGCGACCAGCATCAGCAGACCCGTCGCCAGCCGCTTCCGGGGCGGCGAGAGCACGGCGATCGTGTAGACGATCACCAGGCCCGTGTACGGCAGCGGCTGCCCCGGCCCCTCCAGGGCGAGCCGGTACAGCGCACTCGTCGCGAGGATCGCGAGGAGCACCGCCATCGGCGCCCGCCGGCGCCACACCAGCGGCACCACCGTGAGCGTGGTGAGCCCGTACGCCGGCCAGGTCGCCGGCTCGATGTCGGGCGGGCGCGGCACCACGAACGGCATGGTCATCGCCGCCTGCACGAGCAGGGCGAGCCCGATGTCGACGGCCCACGGATTGGCCGCGGCCCAGCCGCGGACCTCCCGGATCCGCGCTCTCCCCCCGCTCCGCATTACGGCTTGCGGCCCACCGCGCCGAACTGCGCCACCTCGGCGGCCTCCGGGGCGCGCCAGCGCGCGCACGAGACGATGCCCGGGTCCAGGACGTCGAGGCCCTCCAGGAAGCCCGCGAACTCCTCCCGGCTGCGCGCCGTGATCGGCGGGGTCGCGTGGGCGTTCCAGAACTCCATCGCCGCCACGTTCGCCTCCCCGCCGAGGTCGGCGTCGTACGTCGGGTGGGTCAGGACCAGATGGCTGCCCGACGGGACGGCGTCCATCAGGGTCCGGACGATGGCCCGGGCCTCACCGGTGTCCAGGACGAAATTGAGGATGCCCAGCATCAGGACCGCCACCGGGCGCGAGAGGTCGAGCGTCCGGGCCGCCGCCGCCAGGATCTTCTCCGGGTCGTGGGCGTCCGCGTCCACGTACTCCGTGGCGCCCTCCGGCGAGCTCGTGAGCAGCGCCCGGGCGTGCGTCAGGACGATCGGGTCGTTGTCGACGTAGACGATGCGCGCGTCCGGCGCGATCCGTTGCGCCACCTCGTGGGTGTTGTCGGCCGTGGGCAGCCCCGTGCCGATGTCCAGGAACTGGCGCACGCCCGCCTCGGCCGTCAGATGGGTCACGGCCCGGCCCAGGAAGGCCCGGTCCGCGCGGGCCACCGCCCCGATGCTCGGGTGGAACGACGTCACCTGGTCGCCGACCGCCCGGTCCACCGGGTAGTTGTCCTTGCCGCCCAGCCAGTAGTTCCACACGCGGGCGTTGTGCGCGATGTCGGTGCGGATCCTGTCGGTCATTCACGGACCTTTCGCAGTACGGCGGTCAGCGCGTCGACACGGTTGGTCGTGATCGAGTCGACGCCGTTCCTGATCAGCTTACGCATGTTGCGTTTCGTGTCCGGCGTCCAGACCGAGACCATCAGGCCGGCCCGGTGCACCCGCTCCACCAGCTCCCGACTCGCCAGTCCGAAGCGGTAGTTGAGCCATCGCGGCCGGACCGCGTCGAGCAGGACGGGGCGGGGCGGGGCCAGGGTGTTCCAGGTCAGCGCGATCTCCGCGGACGGGTCCGCCGCCCGCACCTGCAGCATGGCCGTGCCGCCCGCGCAGTAGTAGACGCGCTCGCCCGCGCCGCACTCGCGGACCGTGCCCACGATCGTGCGCACCGAGTCCTCGTTCCCGCCCGGCAGGTCCAGCATCAGGCGCCTCGGACCGGCGGCGATCAGGGCCTCGCGGAGGGTCGGCACCCCGCCCTCGGTCAGCTCCGCCAGCTGGGACACGGTGAGGGAGGTGAGCGGCCGGTCGTGGCCCCACAGGCGTTTCAGGGTGTCGTCGTGCAGCAGCACCGGAACGCCGTCCTTCGTCAGCCGGACGTCGACCTCCACCGCGTCCGCGCCCCGCGCGATCGCCGACAGGACCGAGGGGAGGGTGTTCTCGCGGACGCGGTAGGGGTCACCGCGGTGGGCTACGACAGTGAGAGGGGCCATGCCCTCATTCTGCTGGGGTTCAGCGCGCCAGCCACTGCTCCGTGTACGTGTCGATCTCCTCCGTGAGCCGCGCCTTGCCGGTCTCGTCGAGGAAGGAGGCCTCCACCGCGTTCTTCGCGAGGGCCGCCAGACCGCGCTCGTCCAGGTCCAGGAGGCGGGCGGCGACCGCGTACTCGTTGTTCAGGTCCGTGCCGAACATCGGCGGGTCGTCGCTGTTGATCGTCACCAGCACGCCGGCCTCCACCATCTGCTTGAGGGGGTGGTCCTCCATGCGCTCCACCGCGCGGGTGGCGATGTTCGAGGTCGGGCAGACCTCCAGGGCGATCCGGTGCTCCGCCAGGTGCTTGAGGAGCTCCGGGTCCTGGACGGAGCTGGTGCCGTGGCCGATGCGCTCCGCGCCCAGGTCATTCAGGGCGTCCCAGATCGTCTGCGGGCCCGTGGTCTCGCCCGCGTGCGGGACCGAGCGCAGGCCGGCCGCGCGGGCCCGGTCGAAGTACGGCTCGAACTGCGGGCGCGGCACACCGATCTCCGGGCCGCCGAGGCCGAACGACACCAGACCCTCCGGGCGCAGGTCGACCGCCAGGCGCGCGGTCTCCTCCGCCGCCTCCAGGCCCGCCTCGCCGGGGATGTCGAAGCACCAGCGGAGGATCACGCCGAGCTCCGTCTCGGCCGCCTTGCGGGCGTCCTCGATCGCCGCCATGAACGCGCGCTCGTCGATGCCGCGACGGGTGGAGCTGTACGGGGTGATGGTCAGCTCCGCGTAGCGGATGTTCTGCCGGGCCATGTCCCGGGCGACCTCGAAGGTCAGCAGCCGCACGTCCTCCGGGGTGCGGACCAGGTCCACGACGGAGAGGTAGACCTCGATGAAGTGGGCGAAGTCGGTGAACGTGAAGTAGTCGACGAGGGCTTCCGGGTCCGTCGGGACCTTGGAGTCCGGGTGACGGGCGGCCAGTTCGGAGACGATCCGGGGCGACGCGGAGCCCACGTGGTGGACGTGCAGCTCGGCCTTGGGGAGTCCGGCGATGAAGGAATGCAGGTCGGTCATCACGTCATCGTAGGCCGGGACCTTCCCCCGGAAGGGGCAGGTCGTAGCATGGCGGGACCACGATGGGGGAGGCCCATGTCCGAGAACAACGACCAGCCGGTGGACCCGTGGGCGCCGCCGAACCAGGACGGCGTCGAACTGAGCAAGCCCGCACCCGGCGCCGCCGTGCCGCCGCAGGTGCACAACCAGCCGACCGTGGCGTCGATGCCGGGCGCCGAGCTCCCGCCGCCGCCGGCGGCACCGGGAGCGACGGGGGCCGGCTTCGGCCTGCCGACCGGGCCCGCCGCGCCGCAGCAGCCGGGGTACGGGTATCCGGCGGCGCCGGCAGCCTCGTACCCGGGCTACGGGGCGGGGTACCCCGGCGGCTACGGCCAGCCGGGCTGGACGCCGGCTCCGTCGAACGGCATGGGAACGGCGGCGATGGTCCTCGGCATCCTGGCCGTGGTCCTCGCCTTCTGCAGCTACGGCGTCCTCGGCCTGATCCTGGGCGGCGTGGCGCTGGGCCTCGGCATAGCGGCGAAGAAGAAGTCCGACCGCGGCGAGGCCACCAACCGCGGCCAGGCCGTCGCGGGCATCACGCTCGGTGCCATCGGTCTCGCGCTCGGCGTCGCAGGCATCGCCCTGATCATCTTCATCGCCACCCACGCCGACGAGTGGGACAAGAGCGACTCCGGCGACGACCCCTGGTCGACCCGCCTGACCGTGGCCTCCGCGCCGCGCTGACCACGAGAAGGACGACGCCCGGGCGGCATCCCTGCCGCCCGGGCGTCGTGCTTGGGGCTCACCGCAGCCTCTTCCGCGCCTCCATCAGCGCGAATCCCAGCAGGTTCAGGCCCCGCCAGCGGTCGGGGTCGCTCACTCCCGGCGCGTCCGCCGCCAGGCCGATGCCCCAGATCCTGTCGACGGGGCTCGCCTCCACCAGGACGCGGGAGCCCGTGCCGAGGAGGTACGAGCGGAGGGCGTCGTCCGAGGCGAACTTGTGCACGCTGCCGGCCACGACGACGTCGTAGCGCCGCTCCGTCCAGACGCGCTCGTCGAATCCGCGGACCAGACGACCCGCCGCCTTCGCCTGCGCGGGGGACCCCGCGGACAGGGCCGCCGCCTCCGCCTCCGCGTCACCGAAGAGGCGCGCCTTCTCGGCCATCATCCAGTGCTCGGCCGTCGCGTACCGTACGCCGTCCACCTCGAAGGGTGACGGCCACCACTGGCTCAGACAACTCGCCGAAAGGCGCCCGTCGGGGTGCGGACGGTGGCCCCAGAAGTGCAGCCATTTGATCCGCTCGCCACGCCTGACCTGCTCCTTCAGCCGTTCCAGATCGTTCATGCATGCCACTGTTTCAGTTGCCACGGACAGTCCGTACGGCAATTTCCCGCCGTCCTCGACACTTGGTCGACCGATTCCGTCGCGTAACCAAAAGGCAACAACGGAATCACTTGTTGGACCTGGTGCCCTCTGTCAGGATCGGCACTCAACTCGAGCTGGAACAACGGAGAGCGTGATGGGCAACCGCTTCCAGGTGTCGGACCGCTTCGCGGACGGCGCGCAGTACATCGGGGGGCGGCTCCGCCCCGGAACCTCGGAGGACCGGCACAGCGTCATCGACCCGGCGACCGGGGAGAGCGTGCACACCTACACCCTGGCGTCGACCGGCGACGTGGACGCCGCCGTCGCCGCCGCCGCGGAGGCGTTCCCCGGCTGGGCGGGCGCCACCCCCGGCGAGCGGTCCGACGCCCTGCACCGGCTCGCCGGCGTGCTGGCCGAGCGGGCCGAGGACTTCGCCAGGGTCGAGTCCCTCCAGTGCGGCAAGCCCATCAAGCTGACGACCGAGTTCGACGTCCCGGGCACGGTGGACAACACGGCCTTCTTCGCGGGGGCCGCCCGGCACCTGCAGGGGCAGTCGGCGGGGGAGTACAGCGGCGACCACACCTCGTACGTCCGGCGAGAGGCGATCGGTGTCGTCGGCTCCATCGCGCCGTGGAACTACCCGCTGCAGATGGCGGCCTGGAAAATCCTCCCGGCGGTCGCCGCGGGCAACACCGTCGTGCTGAAGCCGGCCGAGCTGACACCGCTGACCTCGCTGATGTTCGCGCAGGCCGCGGCCGACGCCGGAATCCCGGACGGTGTGATCAACGTGGTCACCGGGGCCGGCCGGGTGGCCGGCGAGCACCTGGTCGGACACCCCGACGTGGTCATGACCTCGTTCACCGGGTCCACTCCGGTCGGCAAGCGGGTCGCGGAGATCGCGACCGCCACCGTCAAGCGGCTCCACCTGGAGCTGGGCGGCAAGGCGCCGTTCGTGGTCTTCGACGACGCCGACCTGGAGGCCGCCGCCCACGGAGCCGTCGCCGCCTCGCTCATCAACAGCGGGCAGGACTGCACCGCCGCGACGCGGGCGTACGTGCAGCGACCGCTGTTCGACGCCTTCGTGGCACGGGTCGCCGAGCTCATGGAGACCGTCCGGCTCGGGGACCCCTTCGACCCGTCCACCGACCTCGGGCCGCTCATCAGCCACGCGCAGCGCGACCGGGTCGCCGGTTTCGTGGACCGCGCCCGCGCCTACGCCACCGTCGTCACCGGCGGCGAAGCCCCTGGTGGCGAGCTGAAGAACGGCGCATACTATCGGCCCACCCTGATCACCGGCGCCCCGCAGGACAGCGAGGTCGTGCAGTCGGAGATCTTCGGACCGGTCCTGGTGGCCCTGCCCTTCGACGGTGACGACGAGGGCATCCGGCTCGCCAACGACACCCCGTACGGGCTCGCCGCCTCCGCCTGGAGCCGTGACGTCTACCGGGCGAACAGGGCCACCCGCGAGATCAAGGCCGGTTGCGTCTGGGTCAACGACCACATCCCGATCATCAGCGAGATGCCGCACGGGGGCTACAAGGCCTCCGGCTTCGGAAAGGACATGTCGGCGTACTCCTTCGAGGAGTACACGCAGGTCAAGCACGTGATGTACGACAACACGGCGGTGGCGGCCAAGGACTGGCACCGCACGATCTTCGGGGACCGATAGCAGCCAGCCGTCCGACCAGCGGCGAACCATCCCGAAAGGGCACAGCGCATGGAGCAGTACCAGCCCGACAGCCTGTCCGCCGCGCAGATAGCGGCGATGCGGCGCAGCCTCACGAGCGGCCGGGGCGCGCTCACCCGCCGCTCGGTGCTGCGGGCGGGCGGCGTCGGCGCGCTCACCGTCGGCGGGCTCGCCGGCCTGAGCGCCTGCGGCATCCCGCCCGCGAAGCGGGAGGGGCAGGGGCCGGCGTCCACGGACTTCTCGGCCAAGGAGAAGAGCGTGAACTTCTCCAACTGGACCGAGTACATGGACGTCAGCGAGGACGAGAAGTCCCGCCCGACGCTGGAGGCGTTCGCCCAACGCACCGGGATCAAGGTCAAGTACACCGAGGACATCAACGACAACGTCGAGTTCTTCGGCAAGATCAAGCCGCAGCTCGCGGCCGGCCAGGACACCGGCCGCGACCTGATCTGCGTGACCGACTGGCTCGCCGCCCGGATCATCCGCCTCGGCTGGGCGCAGAAGCTCGACCCGGCCCACCTGCCCAACGCGTACGCGAACCTGTCGCCGCAGTTCCGGCGGCCCGACTGGGACCCGGGCCGGGCCTACTCCTACCCGTGGACCGGCATCTCGACCGTCATCGCCTACAACGAGAAGGCGACCGGCGGGAAGAAGGTCGACTCCGTCACCCAGCTGCTCGACGACCCCGCCCTGAAGGGGCGGGTCGGCTTCCTGACGGAGATGCGCGACTCGGTCGGCATGACGCTCCTCGACATGGGCAAGGACCCCGGTGCCTTCACGGACGCCGACTTCGACGCCGCCCTCGGACGCCTCCAGAAGGGCGTCGACAAGAAGCAGATCCGCCGCTTCACCGGCAACGACTACACCTCCGACCTCGACAAGGGCGACCTGGCGGCCTGCCTCGCCTGGGCCGGCGACGTCATCCAGCTCCAGGCCGACAACCCGGACATCAAGTTCGCCATCCCGTCCGCCGGTTACATCACGTCCAGCGACAACCTGCTCGTCCCGGCCAACGCACGCCACAAGACCAACGCCGAGAAGCTCATCGACTACTACTTCGAGCTCCCGGTCGCCGCGCAGCTCGCCGCGTACATCAACTACGTGTGCCCGGTCGACGGCGTGAAGGACGAGCTCGCCAAGATCGACCCCGAGCTCGCGAACAACACGCTGATCGTCCCCGACAAGGCGATGGCCAAGAAGTCGCACGCCTTCCGGTCGCTCAGCAGCGCGGAGGAGACGGCGTACGAGGAGAAGTTCGCCAAGCTCATCGGCGCCTGAGGCCGTCGTCCATTCCCTCTCCGACACCGGGACCGCAACCCATGACTGAAAAGAACACCGGCGGCGACGTCCGACTCACCGGCATCAGCAAGACCTACGGCTCCTTCACCGCCGTCCACCCGCTCGACCTGACGATCCCGCAGGGCTCCTTCTTCGCCCTGCTCGGCGCGTCCGGCTGTGGCAAGACCACGACGCTGCGCATGATCGCCGGCCTGGAGGACCCGACCACGGGCACCGTCCTGCTCGGCGACCGGGACGTCACCGACCTCCCGCCGTACAAGCGGCCGGTGAACACCGTCTTCCAGTCCTACGCGCTCTTCCCGCACATGGACATCACCGAGAACATCGCCTTCGGTCTGCGCCGGCGCGGCATCAAGTCGGTGAAGAAGCAGGTCGACGACATGCTGGAGCTCGTCCAGCTCGGCGACAAGGCGCGGCACAAGCCGCACCAGCTCTCCGGCGGCCAGCAGCAGCGCGTCGCCGTCGCCCGAGCGCTCATCAACCACCCGCAGGTGCTGCTGCTCGACGAGCCGCTCGGCGCCCTCGACCTCAAGCTGCGCCGCCAGATGCAGCTGGAGCTGAAGCGCATCCAGACCGAGGTGGGCATCACCTTCGTCCACGTCACCCACGACCAGGAGGAGGCCATGACCATGGCCGACCAGGTCGCGGTGATGAACGGCGGCCGGGTCGAGCAGCTGGGCGCCCCCGCCGACCTGTACGAGAACCCGCAGACGACCTTCGTCGCCAACTTCCTCGGCACCTCCAACCTGATCGAGGCCGAGGTCGTCGAGGCCGGTGCCGACGTGCTCGTCACGGCCGGCGGCGGCAAGCTCCGGGTGCCGGGCGAGCGCTGTACGAAGGCCGTCCGCGTGGGCGGCAAGGTCCTGGTCGGCGTACGGCCGGAGAAGATATCGCTCGCGCACGCCGACGAGGCGGGCGAGATCGCGGACGGCCGCAACCGGGTCACCGGCCGGATCGTCGACTCCTCCTTCATCGGCGTCTCCACGCAGTACGTGGTCGACAGCCCCGCCGGGGCCGGCCTGCAGGTCTACGAGCAGAACGTCGAGAGGGACGCGCGGCTCCGGCCCGGTGCCGAGGTCGTCCTGCACTGGAACCCGGCGCACACCTTCGGCCTCGACGCCGCCCAGGACATCGACGCGGGCGTGGAGACGGTGGAGGACTCCCTGTGAGCGACGCACGCGGGGCCGTCGCCCCGCAGCCGACGACGATGCCCGAGCCACTGGGCCCCGCGGGCGGAGAAGCGAACGAAGGAGACCGGGCATGAGCGCCACCCTCGTGAAGGAGGAGGTGGCGCCACCGGCCGAGGAGCCGGTGCTGCGCAAGCCCTCCACCCGCAAGCGGCTCGTACCGTACTGGCTGCTGCTGCCCGGCATCGTGTGGCTGCTGGTCTTTTTCGCGCTGCCGATGGTCTACCAGGCCTCGACCTCCGTGCAGACCGGCTCCCTGGAGAAGGGCTTCGAGGTCACCTGGCACTTCCAGACCTACTGGGACGCCTTCCAGGAGTACTGGCCGCAGTTCGTCCGCTCGCTGCTCTACGCGGGCACGGCCACGCTGCTGTGCCTGCTCCTCGGCTACCCGCTGGCGTACCTGATCGCCTTCAAGGCCGGACGCTGGCGGAACCTGCTGCTCGTGCTCGTCATCGCGCCGTTCTTCACCAGCTTCCTCATCCGGACGCTGGCGTGGAAGACGATCCTCGCGGACGACAGCCTGGTCGTCGACGCGCTGAACACGCTGCACGTCCTCGACGTGACCAGCTGGCTCGGCTGGACCGAGGGCAGCCGGGTGCTCGCCACCCCGATGGCCGTGGTCTGCGGTCTCACGTACAACTTCCTGCCGTTCATGATCCTGCCGCTCTACACCTCCCTGGAGCGCATCGACGGGCGGCTGCACGAGGCGGCACAGGACCTGTACGCCTCGCCGGCGACCACCTTCCGCAAGGTGACGTTCCCGCTCTCCATGCCGGGCGTCGTCTCCGGAACGCTGCTCACCTTCATCCCGGCGAGCGGTGACTACGTCAACGCCGAGCTGCTCGGCTCGACCGACACCAAGATGGTCGGCAACGTCATCCAGTCGCAGTTCCTGCGGGTCCTGGACTATCCGACGGCCGCCGCCCTGTCGTTCATCCTCATGGCGATCGTGCTGCTCATGGTCACCGTCTACATCCGCCGTGCGGGAACGGAGGACCTGGTCTGATGCGTTGGATCCGACAGCACCTCGTCGTCATCGCGGGCCTGCTCACGCTGGCCTACATGATCCTGCCCAATGTCGTGGTCATGGTCTTCTCGTTCAACAAACCGAACGGGCGCTTCAACTACGCGTGGCAGCAGTTCTCGGTCGACGCCTGGAAGGACCCCTGCGGCGTCGCCGACATGTGCGAGTCGCTCTCGCTCTCGCTCCAGCTCGCCGCGTGGGCCACGGTCGGCGCGGTCGTCCTCGGCACGATGATCGCCTTCGCGCTGGTCCGCTACCGCTTCCGGGCGCGCGGCGCGATCAACTCCCTGATCTTCCTGCCGATGGCGATGCCCGAGGTCGTCATGGCCGCCTCGCTGCTCACCCTGTTCCTCAACATGGGCGCGGAACTGGGCTTCTGGACGGTCCTGATCGCCCACATCATGTTCTGTCTGTCGTTCGTGGTGACGGCGGTCAAGGCGCGCGTGATGTCCATGGACCCGCGCCTGGAGGAGGCCGCCCGCGACCTCTACGCGGGCCCGGTGCAGACCTTCCTGCGGGTCACGCTGCCGATCGCGGCGCCCGGCATCGCGGCCGGCGCGCTGCTCGCCTTCGCCCTGTCGTTCGACGACTTCATCATCACCAACTTCAACGCGGGCTCCACCGTGACCTTCCCCATGTTCGTCTGGGGCTCGGCGCAGCGCGGAACCCCCGTTCAGATCAACGTCATCGGCACCGCGATGTTCGTCCTCGCGGTACTGGTGGTCGTGGCCGGGCAAATCATTACGAACCGGCGCAAGAAAACAGCAACAGCCTGACCGGCAGCCGGTCAGGCACCGAAGGAGTTGGAAACCATGGCCCCAGTCGCCATGCGTCTCGCTGCACAATCTCTCTCCGACGCCCAGCCCGTCCCCTTCTGGCTGGAAGACCCCGGCAAGCCCGGAGCCCTGCCCGCCCTCGCCGGCCCCGAGCGGTGCGATCTGCTCGTGGTGGGCGGCGGCTACAGCGGACTGTGGACCGCGCTCCTCGCCAAGGAGCGCGACCCCTCCCGGGATGTCGTGCTCCTCGAAGGCCGCGAGGTGGGCTGGGCCGCCTCGGGCCGCAACGGCGGATTCTGCGCCGCGTCCCTGACGCACGGCTTCGGCAACGGACTCGCCCGCTGGCCGGGCGAGCTCGCGAAGCTGGAGCACATGGGCGAGCGGAACCTCGACGCCATCGAGGAGGCCGTCGCCCGCTACGCGATGGACTGCGACTTCGAGCGCACCGGTGAGATCGACGTGGCCACCGAGGCCTACCAGCTCGACGAGCTCCACGAGTGGTACGAGGAGGCCGACCGGCTCGGCCTGGCCGACGGCCTGGAGCTCCTGGACAGCGACGCGCTCCGCGCCGAGGTCGACTCGCCGACCTTCCGGGGCGGCCTGTGGGACCGCCGCGGCGTCGCCATGCTGAACCCGGCGAAGCTGGCCTGGGGGCTCAAGCGGGCCTGCCAGGACCTGGGCGTGCGGATCTACGAGAACACCCCGGCGCTCGACCTGGTGTCGGCCGGCGGCGGCATGGCCGTGCGCACCCCGTACGGCCGGGTCGCGGCCCGCCGGGTCGCCCTCGGCACCAACGTCTTCCCGTCGCTGGTCAAGCGGGTGCGGCACTACACCGTCCCGGTGTACGACTACGCGCTGATGACGGAGCCGCTGAGCGCGGAGCAGCTGGCCGCGGTCGGCTGGAAGAACCGGCAGGGGCTCGGCGACTCCGCCAACCAGTTCCACTACTTCCGGATCACGGCCGACCACCGCATCCTGTGGGGCGGCTACGACGCCGTCTACCGTTTCGGCGGCAAGGTGGCGGCGGAGATGGACAACCGTCCGGAGACGTACCTCAAGCTGGCCCAGCACTTCTTCACGTGCTTCCCGCAGCTGGAGGGCCTGCGCTTCAGCCACGCCTGGGGCGGGGCGATCGACACCTGCTCGCGCTTCTCGGCCTTCTTCGGCACGGCGCACCAGGGCAAGGTGGCGTACGCGGCCGGGTACACGGGGCTCGGCGTGGGTGCGACGCGCTTCGGCGCGGACGTGATGCTGGACCTGCTGTCGGGGGAGCGGACCGAGCGGACCGAGCTGGACATGGTGCGCTCCAAGCCGCTGCCCTTCCCGCCGGAGCCGATCGCCTGGGCGGGCATCGGACTCACCAAGTGGTCCCTCGCGCGCGCCGACGAGAACGGCGGGCGCCGGAACCTGTGGCTGAAGACGATGGACCGGCTGGGCCTCGGCTTCGACAGCTGACCCTCCGGGGTGTGACGCAGGTCACCATGCGCGGGGAGGGAACCCGCGTCATAGCCACGAGGCAGCGCCCTCTCTCCGTGTGGACACCGCAATCGGCGGGTCCCTGTGGAGAGAGGGCTTTCGTGATGACGGGTACAGGTACGGGGGCGGGCTCCGGCTCGGGGGGCGGTTCGGCGGCCAGGGCCGTGGTGGAGTGGCTCGCCTCGGTCGCGCCGGACCCCGAGGCCTGCCGCTGGGAGTGGGAGCGCAACCCGCACGGGGTCGCCCTGCTGCCCGCCGGTCGCCGTTGGGACGTGCTGATCCTGTCGGCCGAGCTCGGCCACCCCACGCTCGACGTGCTGACCCGGCTCGTGGACCGGCCGGGTCCGGTCCTCGCCGACTTCGGCGACGCCCGGATGGGCTTCTTCGTGCCGCCGGGCACCGCCGCCCGCTGGCTCGGTACGGGGATCCGCGGCGCCGGTGCCGGGACCTGGATCGTCGTCCCGTACCCGGGGCGGGTGGTGGGCGGGGTGCGCTGGCTGGTGGCGCCGGACGCGACGGGCACGCTCACGGACACCGCGCTGCTCGAACGGGCGATGCACGAGGCCGCGGGCGGGCTCGCCCGTGGGGGAGGGGGGATCGGCGGCGTCTGACCGCGGGCACCTTCCGTGCAGAGGTCTTGACCACTTGATTGGTCTGGACCATGCTGTGGCGCGCTCCACCTCGATTCCCCCCACTCCCGGAGGCAGTTGTGGACCGCACCAGACCCCTGACCCTCGCCCTGGCGGGCGTGCTCGCCGCCGGCGGACTCGTGGCGCTGACCCCCACGGCCCACGCCGCCGACAGTGAACTCGCCCGCAACGGCGGCTTCGAGTCCGGCCTGGACGGCTGGAGCTGCAGCGCGGGCAGCGGGGCCGTCGTCACCACCCCCGTGCACGCGGGGGCGAAGGCCCTGCAGGCCACCCCGGCCGGCAGCGACAACGCCAAGTGCTCCCAGAGCGTCACCGTCAAGCCGAACTCCACGTACACCCTGAGCGGTTGGGTCCGCGGCAGCTACGTCCACCTCGGCGCTTCCGGCACCGGCACCACCGACGTCTCCACCTGGACCCAGTCGGCCCCCGACTGGCAGAAGCTCGGCGCCACCTTCACGACGGGCGCCTCGACGACCTCGGTCACGATCTACACCCACGGCTGGTACGGCACCGGCGCCTACGTCGCCGACGACCTCTCCCTGCTCGGCCCCGGCGGCGACCCCGTCCAGATCCCGGCCACACCCACCGGCCTCGCGGCGGGCCCGCCCACCTCCACCTCGGTGACCCTGACCTGGCCGGCGGTCTCCGGTGCCACCTCGTACAAGGTCTACCGCGACGGCATCCTCGTCGCGACCGTCACCGGCACCTCGTACACCGCGACCGGCCTCGCGCCCAGCACCTCGTACGGATTCCAGGTCTCGGCCGCCAACAACGCCGGCGAGTCGGCCAGGTCGGCCGCCGTCGCCGTCGCGACGACCTCCGGTGGCGGCGGCAACCCCGGCGGCCAGCTGCCCGCCCACGCCCTCGTCGGCTACCTCCACGCCAGCTTCGCGAACGGCTCCGGCTACACCCGCATGGCCGACGTCCCCGACTCCTGGGACGTCGTCAACCTCGCCTTCGGCGAGCCGACCTCGGTGACCTCCGGCGACATCCGCTTCAAGCTGTGCCCCGTGACCGAGTGTCCGAACGTCGAGTCGGAGGCGGACTTCAAGGCCGCCATCAAGGCCAAGCAGGCCGCCGGCAAGAAGGTCCTCATCTCCATCGGCGGCCAGAACGGCCAGGTCCAGCTCGCCACCACCGCCGCGCGCGACACCTTCGTCGCCTCGGTGTCGAAGATCATCGACGACTACGGACTCGACGGCCTGGACATCGACTTCGAGGGCCACTCCCTCTCGCTCCAGACCGGGGACACCGACTTCCGCAACCCGACCAGCCCGGTCATCGTCAACCTGATCTCGGCGGTGAAGACCCTCAAGGCCAAGTACGGCACGAAGTTCGTCCTCACGATGGCCCCGGAGACCTTCTTCGTCCAGCTCGGCCACCAGTACTACGGCTCCGGCCCCTGGGGCGGCCAGGACCCGCGCGCCGGCGCCTACCTCCCGGTCATCCACGCCCTGCGCGACGACCTCACCCTGCTGCACGTCCAGGACTACAACTCGGGCTCCGTCATGGGCCTCGACAACCAGTACCACTCCATGGGCGGGGCGGACTTCCACATCGCCATGACCGACATGCTGCTCACCGGCTTCCCGGTCGCCGGCAACACCGACCGCGTCTTCCCGGCCCTCCGCCCCGACCAGGTCGCCATCGGCCTCCCCGCCTCCACCCAGGCCGGCAACGGCCACACCACCCCGGCCGAGGTGAACAAGGCACTCAACTGCCTGACGAGGAAGACCGACTGCGGCACCTACCAGACCCACGGCACCTGGCCCGCGCTGCGCGGGCTGATGACCTGGTCGATCAACTGGGACCGCTACAACCAGTGGGAGTTCAGCCGGAACTTCGACGCCTACGGCTGGAGCTGACCGGCCGCGGCCTCCCGGTCGAGCCCCGTTCGCCGCAGCGCCCGGACCATCGCCGGAAGGTCCGGGTCGCCGCGGTCCTCCGCCACGACGTGCGCCGCCAGCAGTTCCGGCGTCAGCCGCCGCTCCTCGGCGGCCGCCATCAGGATCTCCGCCGCGGGCCGGTCGTACGCCACGAGGTCCGCCAGCAGGCCCAGCGCCTCACCCCGGTCCACGAACCGGCTCATCCCGCAGTCGAGTCCGTCGTCGTCCAGGTCCGCGGGGTAGGGGGCCCGGCCCCAGGCGCCGTTCTCGTACCAGTACGCACATCCCAGCTCGTTCCCCGTGAGCCGGTCGCGCAGCTCCTCGTACGGCAGCCAGTGGGGGCCGCCGGCCAGCATGTCGACCGGCGGCTCGTACCACTTGCAGCCGCTCGACTCGTCCTCGCCGTACAGCACGTAACGCCCCTCGGAGAGCCGGGAGAACGTCCACCAGGTGCAGCCGCAGTCGTCGAGGTGCAGCCCCTCGTCGTCGATCCAGACGCCGGTCCGGTGGACGCCGTCCCCCTCCTTCGCGGTCGTCGCCCGGACCACCGCGTTCAGGGCCCAGCGCGCCCACAGGAGTCCGGGGTCGGGCAGGTCGGCCGGCAGTCCGGGCCGGTGGATCGTCATGTGCTCTCCCGTTCTTCGTGGCGCGAGCCTGGAACGCGACCGTATCGCGCGGCGAGCGCCGGCCAGCGCAGCAGCGGGAGGCACAGGGCGAGGGAGGCGAGGACGTCGAGGGGCCAGTGGAAGCCGCGCAGGACCAGCCCCGTGGCCGTGACCGCGGTGAGCACGGCCGCGACCGGGAGCAGGCGGCGGGAGACGAGCAGGGCCGCGCCGAAGTACGCCACCGCCGCCGTGGCCGTGTGGCCCGAGGGGTAGTAGCCGTGCGCCCAGGGTTCGAGCGGGCCGGGGCGGGCCGTCCAGAGCTTCAGGGGGACGACCAGGAGCGGGACCAGCGCCATCGCCAGGCCCGCGAAGAGGGCGGCGGCGCGGCGGCCGCGCCAGGCCGCGTGGGCCATCGCGCAGGCCAGGACCGGGAGGGCGACGGTCACGTCGCCCAGGTCGGAGGCGGCTTCGCTCAGGCCGCGCGGGACGGTGTCCACGAGGGCGCGGGAGAGACGTTCGTCGAGGCGGGCGAGCGGGCCGTGGACCTGGACCTGCCAGGTGGTGACGGCGAGGGTGACGAGCGCCCAGAAGACAGCCGACTGCCCCGGAACAGGGGGGGTGGTTCCGGGGCAGTCGCCTGGACCGGGCTGCCGCGCGCCCCGGGGGGTGTGGGGCGGGCGGCCATCCGATCGGTGAGGAGTTCCGGAGCCCAGGGCGCCGGGGGTGTGCGCGACGGCACGGTGTGGGCGGGGCTGGGGAGGCTCCGCCCGGGGTGTTTCTCTCATCTGCAGAAACCGTACGGCACGGAAGGGGGGACAGACAGCGGGAACTCCATCCCGCCATCGGCCCCCCACAGCTTCTTCACACAGGGTGTCAGAAGTCGCTGTCCGATCGTCAGATCTGCGCGAGCGCGGCCTCGATGACGTCCAGACCCTCGTTGAGCAGGTCCTCGCCGATGACCAGCGGCGGCAGGAAGCGCAGCACGTTGCCGTAGGTGCCACAGGTGAGGACCAGGACGCCCTCGTTGTGGCAGTACTTGGCGAGCGCGGCGGCGGCCTCGGCGAACGGCTCCTTGGTCGCCGGGTCCTTCACGAGCTCGATGGCGATCATGGCGCCGCGGCCGCGGATGTCGCCGATGACCGGGAACTTCTCCTGCATGGCCGTGAGGCGGGTCTTCATGACCTCCTCGATGCGCTTGGCCTTGCCGTTGAGGTCGAGCTCCTTCATGGTCTCGATGGCGCCGAGCGCACCGGCGCACGCGACCGGGTTGCCGCCGTAGGTGCCGCCGAGGCCGCCACCGTGCACGGAGTCCATGATCTCGGCGCGGCCGGTCACGGCGGCGAGCGGCAGACCGCCCGCGATGCCCTTGGCGGTGGTGATGAGGTCCGGGACGATGCCCTCGTCCTCGCAGGCGAACCACTGGCCGGTACGGCAGAAGCCGGCCTGGATCTCGTCCGCGACGAAGACGATGCCGTTGTCGTTGGCGAACTTCACGATCGCCGGCAGGAAGCCCTTGGCCGGCTCGATGAAGCCGCCCTCGCCGAGGACCGGCTCGATGACGATCGCGGCGACGTTCTCGGCGCCGATCTGCTTGGTGATGTTGTCGATCGCCTGAGCGGCGGCCTCGGGGCCGCAGTTCTCGGCACCCGTGGGCCAGCGGTAGCCGTAGGCGACCGGGACGCGGTAGACCTCGGGCGCGAACGGGCCGAAGCCCTGCTTGTACGGCATGTTCTTCGCCGTCATGCCCATGGTGAGGTTGGTGCGGCCGTGGTAGCCGTGGTCGAAGACGACGACGGCCTGGCGCTTGGTGTACGAACGGGCGATCTTGACCGCGTTCTCGACCGCCTCGGCGCCCGAGTTGAACAGCGCGGACTTCTTGGCGTGGTCGCCCGGGGTCAGCTCGGCGAGGGCCTCACAGACCTCCACGTAACCCTCGTACGGGGTCACCATGAAACAGGTGTGGGTGAAGTCCTGGAGCTGCGCGGAGGCGCGGCGCACGACGGCCTCGGCGGAGGCGCCCACGGAGGTCACGGCGATGCCGGAACCGAAGTCGATCAGCAGGTTGCCGTCGACGTCCTCGATGATGCCGCCGCCCGCGCGCTTGGTGAAGACGGGCAGCGTGGAGCCCACGCCACCGGCGACCGCGTCGAGACGGCGGGCCTGAAGCTCCTGCGACTTCGGGCCGGGGATGGCGGTGACGACGCGCCGCTCCTGCGGGACAGCGTTCATGCGGGGCTCCTGGGGGTGTTCTGGACGCACTTGCGGGTTTCCTCCGCAGGCTAGGCGCGGCCGTGGGCCCGGCGCATGCTACGGATGGGAGTGATCCCGGCGTGTCCTTGTCCGTATCGGCCATACGCGCTGTTGTCAGGACCGTCGCCACGTCATCGGCCTGATCCGGGGCATGATCCGCACGCGAGGCCCTAGATTGGGCGTCGGACGCGGCACGGACGCGCGGCAGAGTGAAAGTGAAGGGGCCAGGGGGCAGGGGTCATGGAGTTCGAGGGCACGCAGGGCTCGCGGGGCACGCACGACGGTCGCCCCCGCGCCGACCAGGTCCCCCGCCCGGCCGGCCCGCCACCGATGCCGACGGCCCCGCCGACCGCACCGGAGACGCCTTCGGCCGTGCCCGAGGCGCCCTCGGTCGCGGTGCCCGCCGGAGCCGCGACCGTGCCCGCCGGAGCCGCGACCGTGCCCGCCGGAGCCGCGACCGTGCCCGCGGGCCCGCCGGCCGCGGCGCCCGCGGCCTCCGCCGGCCTCTCCCTCGCCGACTGGCTCCGCACCCCCCGGCCCGCCGCCGGGCCCGGGGTCTGGCGCTACGGGCACGTCCCCCGGCCCGACCAGGAGCCGACCGAGACGCCGTTGCGGGCCGTGCTCTCCGGTGCGGTGATCTCGTTCCTCGCCTGCGTCCTGCTGTGGTCGCTGCTGCGCAACGGCTACATCCCCTATTGGAGCGTCCCGCTCAAGCTGTTCACCCCCGACGACTGGTGGCACCCGCTCGGCGGCGGGCCGCAGGCCGGGACCGGCGGGGTGCTCGCGCTCGCCGTCTACGAGCTCGTGCTGTTCACCGGCGTCTTCTACGGGCTCGGCCGCTTCGGCCGCTGGCCGTACGCGTGGCGGCGGCTCACCGAGGCGCGCGGTCACGCCGCCCAGGTCGTCCTCGCCGTCGTCGCCGGACTCGTGACCGTCGCGCTCGTCCGCGGCGGCTGGATCCCGGTCAAGGGCGTCGTCTACGCCCTGCTGCCGTACGAGCGGGGCACGCCCACCGCCGCGTACGCCAACCAGGAGATGGTCGAGACGGCCGACCTGTTCGTCACCGTGGCCGCCGCCCTGCCCTTCGTCTGGCTCGCGCTGCGCCGCACCGTCCGCCCCGGCCCGGCCGCGCCGCAGCCGGCGGTCGCCGACCCGCCCGCGTCCGACCCCGCCGACTGGCCGGAGCTGCGGGCCGCCGGGCTCGCCGAGGCCGCCGACCGGCTCGCCGGCGAGGGTGCCGCCGGGCGCATGAACGACGTCGACCACACCCGTATCCGCGCCGCCTGGGACACCGCCCGCACCGGCCCCGACCGGCAGGCCGCCTTCGTCCGGGACGTGCACGCGCGCGGCGCCGCCGCCTTCCTCCACCCGTCCGGCGCACGTCAGCTGCCCGGCCGCGCAGCCGCCCACGACCTGAGCCTGCGGCAGGTCAGGCTCGGCACCGTCGCCGACGTCCCCCGCAACCCGTACCCCCGCCGCGGCACCGGCCTCGCCGTCGACCCCGCCGTCCTCGGCACCTCCATGCTCGTCGTCGGCCCCTCCGGCAGCGGCAAGACCACCCGGCTGCTCCGCCCCGTCGTCGAGTCCCTCGCCCTGCAGGCGCTCGCCGGGCAGGCCGCCGTCGTCGCCGTCGGCCCCGCCGGCGCACCGCTCGGCCCGGACGAGGCGTACGACGTCGTCATCCGCGTCGGCGACCCGGCCTCGCCGCACGACCTCGACCTCTACGGCGGCACCGGCGACCCCGACCAGGCCGCCGCCCTCCTCTCCGACGTCCTCGTCGACGACACCACCGACCCGCGGCGCGCCGCGACGGCGCTCGCCCAGCTCCTCGGCCCGTTCCACGCCGTCCACGGGCGGTTCCCGTCGGTCCCCGAACTCCGCGAACTCCTCGACGGCGCGCCCGCCCCCCGCCAGGCGTTGCGCGCCGCGCTGGAGCGGGCCGGCCACGCCTCCCTCGTCCGCGAACTCGACGCCCGCGAACGGCAGCACGGCACCGCCGGGGACCCCGCCACCGCCCTCGCCGACCGGATCGCCCTGCTCGACCGGCCCGCGTTCGCCGGCTTCTTCGACACGTCGGGCCACGGGCAGCCGTTCACCATGCGTGCCCTGGAACACCCCGTACGGGTCCGGATCGACCTGCCCGAGACGGGCCACGCCGAGGCCTCCAGGCTGCTCGCCCGGCTCGTCCTCGCCCAGTTCCTCGCCCGTGCCGTCACCCGCACCGACCGGTCCCGCTTCGTCTGCCTCGTCCTCGACGACGCCGCCCACACCCTCACCGCGGGGACCGTGCGCGGGCTGCAGCGACTGCGTTCGGCGAACGCCGGGGTCGTGCTCGGCCTGCGGAGCCTCGACGACGTCCCCGAGCACCTGCGCACCCCCCTCTTCGGGGCGGTCGGCTGCCGGGTCGCGCTGGCCGGCGTCACCACCTGGGACGGCAAGCGGTTCGCCGAGACCTGGGGCACCGAGTGGGTCGAGACCCGGGACGTCACCAGCCGGACCGTGCTCGCCGACGAGCCGCTGACCCGCGTCATGCACACCCTGCGCAAGCTGGTCACCGGGCGGGCCGTCACCACGGACGCCGTGACCGTGCGCGAGGTCGAACGCGAACGCTGGTCCGCCTCCGACCTGGCCCACGCGGTCCCGCCCGGCCACGCCGTCCTGTCCCTGACCCACGTACGCGGCGAGCACACCCCTCCGCTCCTGGTCGACCTGCGCGGCTGACACCGGGCGGCGGCGGGAGGCGGAGCCGGGCGGCGGGCGGCGGGCGGCAGGCCGGGCGTCGGCGCCCGGGGCCGGGTGTCGGGCAGTCGGACCACGCCCGGGGCCGGGCGGTGGGTCTCGGTACTGCGGGCCTGGGTGTCGGGCTGCGGGGCGGGCGTTCGGCGCCCGTGGCCGCCGGGTCGGGCCTGCGGCGTCCGGGTCCGGGCGGCGGCACCTGGGGCCGGGAGTCGGGCGGGGGCGCATGCGGCCGGGGCCGGGGGGTGGGTCTCGGTACCTGGGGCCGGGTGTCGGGCTGCGGGGCGGGCGTCGACCTGCGAGGCTGAAGGCGGGCCCCGGAACGGGCTGGCACAATCGGGGGCGCGTCGCCCGCAGACGGCGTTGCTCCCTCCCCCCACGCGCCTCCCCTCCCCCCAGAACCTCAAAGGTCCCGACGGTCCCCAATGCCGCCCACCCTCGCCTCGCTCCTCCAGCACTCGGCGCTCAAACTCACCGTCCGCGCCGGTGAGGACCGCCTCGACACCCCCGTGCGCTGGGCCCACGTCAGCGAACTCGCCGACCCCGTCCCGTACATGGAGGGCGGGGAGCTGCTGCTCACCACCGCGCTCACCCTCGACGCCGAGGACCCCGAGGCGATGCGGCGCTATGTGCGGCGACTGCTCGGCGCGGGCGTCGTCGGGCTCGGCTTCGCCATCGGCGTCAACTACGAGGACATCCCGGCCGCGCTCCTCGAAGCGGCCCGCGAGGAGCGGCTGCCGCTGCTCGAAGTGCCCCGCCGCACCCCGTTCCTCGCCATCAGCAAGGCCGTGTCCGCGGCCATCGCCGCCGACCAGTACCGGGCCGTGACCGCGGGCTTCGAGGCCCAGCGCGAGCTGACCCGGGCCGCGCTCGCCGAGGGCCCCGACGCCGTCGTCGCCCGGCTCGCCGCGCACGTCGACGGCTGGGCCGCGCTGTACGACACCTCGGGCACCGTGCTCGCCGCCGCGCCCGAATGGGCCGCGCGCCGGGCCGCCCGGCTCACGCCCGACGTGGAACGCCTCCGGGAGCGGCCGGCGCCCGCCAGCGCCGTCGTCGGCGGCACCGAGGACCGGGTGGAGCTCCAGTCCCTCGGCACCGGGCGGCGGGTGCGCGGGGCGCTCGCGGTCGGCACGGGCGCGCCGCTCGGCACGGCGGAGCGGTACGCGGTGCACTCCGCGATCGCCCTCCTCACGCTCACGACGGAGCGTTCCCGCTCCCTCCAGGCCGCCGAGCAGCGGCTCGGCGCGGCGGTGCTGCGGATGCTGCTCGCCGGGCAGCCGGACCACGCCCGGGGCGTCGCCGGCGACCTCTACGGGGGCCTCCTCGACGCCCCCTTCCGGCTGCTCATCGCCGAGCCCGTGCCGGCCGAGCCGCGAGAGGGCGAGACGCCGCTCGCCGTGTTCGCCGAGACCCTGGAGGCCGCCGCGGCCCGCGCGGGCGAGTCCGTCCTGACCGTGCCGGAGGGACCGGAGGGCGGGGAGCGGCTCGTCGTCCTCGCCGGCGACGGGGGAGCGGTCGTCACCGCGTGCGAGGGCTACGCGTCGCGCGAGGCGGAGGACGCCGGGCTCGTCGTCGGGCTGTCCGCGCCGACCGGTCCGATCGCCGCGGCCGCCGCCTACAAGCAGGCCGAGCAGGCGCTGTCCGTCGCCCGGCGGCGCGGCCGCGCGCTGGTCGAGCACGAGGAACTGGCGGCCGGCTCCGTCCTGCCCCTCCTCGCCGACGACGCCGTCCGCGCCTTCGCCGACGGCCTTCTCCGCGCCCTGTACGAACACGACGCCACCGGCCGCGGCGACCTGGTGGCCTCCCTCCGCGCCTGGCTGTCCCGGCACGGCCAGTGGGACGCCGCCGCCGCCGACCTGGGCGTCCACCGTCACACCCTCCGCTACCGGATGCGCCGCGTGGAGGAGATCCTCGGCCGCTCCCTGGACGACCCGGACGTCCGCATGGAGCTGTGGCTGGCCCTGAAGGCGACGGGCGACGGCGGCGCCACGGGACCGGGCGCGAGCACCGGCAGCGGCGCGGCGTCGGCCGGGCACTGAGGGCCGGGCCGCTCCCCGCCCGTCCGCCGCCCCTCGCGGGCGTCGTCCGCCCGGCGTCCGATAGGCCGCCACCGGCTTTCCGTAGGCCTTCCTGCGGGCCCGCGCCTTCGAATCGCCGCTTCCCTGCCCGATCGCGGGCAGAATTCCTGGCACGGGAGCCGCTCCCTCCGTAATCTCCTGGGCATGACAAGCCCCGCCGTCGATCCGGCCGCTCCCGAGGTCCCGTCCGTCCCGGCTCCCGCCCCGCGGCGCATACCCGTCGCCGTCTGGGCGGCCCTCGCGATCGTGTACGTCGTCTGGGGGTCCACGTACCTCGGCATCCGGATCGTCGTCGAGACGCTGCCGCCGTTCCTCTCCGCCGGGGCGCGCTTCATCACGGCCGGGCTGCTGCTCGCCGGGATCATCGCCTGGCGGCAGGGGCCGGCCGCGCTCAAGGTGACCCCGCGACAGCTGGCCTCGGCGGTCGGCGTCGGACTGCTGCTCATCCTCGGCGGCAACGGGCTCGTCGTGCTCGCCGAGACCTCCGTGCCCTCCGGGCTCACCGCACTGCTCATCGCCGTCGTCCCGGCCTGGGTCGTCCTGCTCAAGGCCGGCTCCGGCGAGCGGCCGAGCGCGGGCGGGGTCGTCGGCGTGCTGCTCGGGCTCGCGGGACTCGCCGTGCTGACGCTGCCCGGGCTCAGCGGCGAGGTGCACGTCGGCGGGGTCCTGCTGGTCATCGCCGCGACCGTCTGCTGGTCGGTCGGATCCTTCTCCTCCTCGCGCGTCCCGATGCCGCGCAACCCGTTCACCGCGAGCGCGTACGAGATGCTGGCCGGCGGTCTCGCCGGCGTCGGCGTCGGGCTGGTGCGGGGCGAGCAGCACGGCCTCGACCTGTCGGCCGTGTCGGGGCGCTCCTGGGTCGCCCTCGCGTACCTCGTCGTCTTCGGCTCGCTGATCGCCTTCACCGCGTACGCCTGGCTCCTCCAGGCCGCGCCCCTCTCGCTCGTCGCGACCTACGCCTACGTCAACCCCGTCGTCGCCGTCGCCCTCGGTGCCCTGGTCCTCGGCGAGGCGCTGTCGTGGCCCATCGTGCTCGGTGGCGCGATCGTCGTGGCCGGGGTCTGCCTGATCGTCTCGACCGAGCGACGCGGGTGATCATCCATCGTCCACCCTGACGCCGCTTCCGGCGAGCAGCTGGACGTGCGCACCTTCGCCGAGGAGGCCGACAGGGGCGAGGGCCGGATCGCCGGCCTCCTCCAGCACGGGGACCACCTCATCGCCGCCCGCTGGGCGAGGGCGTCCGGCCCTTCTCCGCCTGCCGCCCCTGGTGGGTCCCACGACGAGCCCGCGACGGAGCCCGCGCCGCCGGCTCCGGCCGGGGCTTCGACAGGGCTCCGACAGGGGTCCTCGGCCACGTCCTCGGCAGGGGATCCCACGGGGCCGCGCCCCCCGTCGCTGCCGGGGCCGCCCGCCCCCTTCCGCCAAAGCGGACAGAAGGCCCGCGGCACTACTCCACAGCGGACAAGCGCCCCTTCGCCCGCTTCGCCCTAACGTGGCACAAGAGCGCGAGAACACCCCCTCGCCACCACCCCGAAACGGAAAGGGCCGGTACGCAATGACGACCACCCACGCCTTCTGGCTCGCCGGCCGCGAGGCCACCGGCGAGGCCGCCTTCGACGTCACGAACTCGTACGACGGACGTCTGGTCGGCAAGGTCAGCGTGCCCACAGAGGCCCAGGTCGAAGAGGCCGTCGCCGCCGCCCACGCCGTCGTCGACGAGTTCGCCGCCACCCCGGCGCACGTCCGCGCCGCCGCCCTCGACCACGTGTCGAAGCGGCTCGCCGAGCGCACCGAGGAGATCGCCCAGCTGATCTCCGCCGAGAACGGCAAGCCCATCAAGTGGGCCCGCGGCGAGGTCGGCCGTGCCGTCTCCGTGTTCCGTTTCGCCGCCGAGGAGGCCCGCCGCTGGAACGCCGGCGAGGCCCAGCGCCTGGACACCGAGGCCGGCGGCGCGGGCCGTCTCGCGCTCACCCGCCGCATCCCCAAGGGCGTCGTGCTCGGCATCGCGCCCTTCAACTTCCCGCTGAACCTCAGCGCCCACAAGGTCGCCCCGGCCATCGCCGTCGGTGCCCCGATCATCCTCAAGCCGGCCCCGGCCACCCCGATCTCCTCCCTGATCCTGGGCGAGATCCTGGCCGAGACCGACCTGCCGGCCGGCTCCTGGTCGATCCTGACCGTGCCGAACGACCGCATGCCCGCCCTGGTCCAGGACGAGCGCCTCCCGGTCATCTCCTTCACCGGCTCCGACAAGGTCGGCTACGCCATCCAGCAGTCCGTGCCGCACAAGCACTGCACCCTGGAGCTCGGCGGCAACGCCGCCGCCGTCGTCCTGCCCGACTGGTCCTCCGAGGCGGACCTGGACTGGGCCGCGAGCCGCATCGCGACCTTCTCCAACTACCAGGGCGGCCAGTCCTGCATCTCCGTGCAGCGCGTGATCGCCGACGCCTCCGTCTACGACCGCCTGCTGCCGAAGATCGTCGCCGCGGTCGAGGCCCAGGTCACCGGCGACCCGGCGGACGACGCCACCGACGTCGGCCCGCTGGTCGACGAGGCCGCCGCCCAGCGCGTCGAGGCCTGGGTGGACGAGGCCGTCGCGGCCGGCGCCAAGCTGCTCGCCGGCGGCAAGCGCGAGGGCGCCACCTACGCGCCGACCGTGCTCGCCGACCTCCCGGCCGATGTCACCCTGGCCCGCGCCGAGGTCTTCGGCCCGGTGCTGACCGTCGCCAAGGTCGACGGCGAGGCCGAGGCCTTCGCCGCGGTCAACGACTCGGACTTCGGCCTCCAGGCCGGTGTCTTCACCCGCGACCTGCAGGCCGCCTTCCGCGCCCACCGCGCCCTGGAGGTCGGCGGCGTGATCGTCGGCGACGTCCCGTCCTACCGCGCCGACCAGATGCCGTACGGCGGCGCCAAGCGCTCCGGCGTCGGCCGCGAGGGCGTCAGGTTCGCCATGGACGACTACACCTACGAGCGCGTCCTGGTCCTCACCGGCCTGGCGCTCTAGGCAACCCGTACGGACCAGGACGTCCGTACGCGCGAGACCGACGGTCCGAGCCCACTGTGCGGGGGCTCGGACCGTCCTCGTTCCTCCCCGCCCGCCGGGAACCGCCGCCGCGCCCGTTTCCGAAACCGTCGATTTCGGGTACGACGGACGAGTAGCCACCCGGCACCCCGACGAGCGGCGAGGTGAGCCCCTCATGTCCGCACCCACCCAGCGGCCGCCCAAGGTCACCGAACGCGAGGCCCGGCAGGTCGCCGAGGCGGCCCGCCAGCAGGACTGGCACAAGCCGAGCTTCGCCAAGGAACTCTTCCTCGGCCGCTTCCGACTCGACCTCATCCATCCGCACCCGCTGCCCGCCGACGAGGACGTCCGGCGCGGCGAGGCCTTCCTCGCCAAGCTGCGCGAGTTCTGCGAGACCCGGGTCGACGGCGCCCGCATCGAGCGCGAGGCCCGCATCCCCGACGAGACCGTCACCGGCCTCAAGGAGCTCGGTGCGCTCGGCATGAAGATCGACCCCAAGTACGGCGGCCTCGGCCTCACACAGCTCTACTACAACCGGGCCCTCGCCCTGGTCGGCTCCGTCAGCCCCGCGCTCGGCGCGCTGCTCTCCGCCCACCAGTCGATCGGCGTGCCGCAGCCGCTGAAGCTCTTCGGCACCCAGGAGCAGAAGGACGCCTTCCTGCCCCGGCTCGCCCGCAGCGACATCTCCGCCTTCCTGCTCACCGAACCCGACGTCGGCTCCGACCCGGCCCGGCTCGCCACCACCGCCGTACCCGACGGGGACGACGCGTACGTCCTCGACGGCGTGAAGCTCTGGACGACCAACGGCGTCGTCGCCGACCTCCTCGTCGTCATGGCCCGCGTCCCCGCGTCCGAGGGCCACCGCGGCGGCATCACCGCCTTCGTCGTCGAGGGCGACTCGCCGGGCATCACCGTCGAGCACCGCAACGCCTTCATGGGCCTGCGCGGCCTGGAGAACGGCGTCACACGCTTCCACCAGGTGCGGGTCCCGGCCGCGCACCGCATCGGCCCCGAGGGCTCCGGCCTCAAGATCGCCCTCACCACCCTCAACACCGGCCGCCTCTCGCTGCCCGCCGCCTGCGCCGGCGCCGGCAAGTGGTGCCTGAAGATCTCCCGGGAATGGGCCGCCGAGCGCGAGCAGTGGGGCAAGCCCGTCGCCCGGCACGAGGCGGTCGGCACCAAGATCTCCTTCATCGCCGCCACCGCCTTCGCCCTGGAGGCCGTCGTCGACCTCGCCTCCCAGATGGCCGACGAGGACCGCAACGACATCCGCATCGAGGCCGCCCTCGCGAAGCTGTACGGCTCGGAGATGGCCTGGCGGATGGCCGACGAACTGGTCCAGATCCGCGGCGGCCGGGGCTACGAGACCGCCGACTCGCTCGCCGCCCGCGGCGAACGGGCCGTCCCCGCCGAACAGGTCCTGCGCGACCTGCGGATCAACCGCATCTTCGAGGGCTCCACCGAGATCATGCACCTGCTGATCGCCCGCGAGGCCGTCGACGCCCACCTCGCCGTCGCCGGCGACATCATCGACCCCGACAAGGACCTCGCCGACAAGGCCATGGCGGGCGTCCGAGCCGGCGGCTTCTACGCCCGCTGGCTGCCGAAACTCGTCGCCGGACAAGGGCAGCTCCCCGGCGCGTACGCGGAGTTCGGCGAGCTCGCGACCCATCTGCGCTACGTCGAACGCACCTCCCGCAAGCTCGCCCGCTCCACCTTCTACGCCATGTCCCGCTGGCAGGGGAAGATGGAGCTCAAGCAGGCCTTCCTCGGCCGGATCGTCGACATCGGCGCCGAACTCTTCGCCATGAGCGCCGCCTGCGTACGGGCCGAGCTGCTGCGCACCACCGGCCCCCACGGACGCGAGGCCCACCAGCTCGCCGACGCCTTCTGCCGACAGGCCCGGCTCCGCGTCGCCGAGCTCTTCGGCCGCCTCTGGGCCAACACCGACGACCTGGACCGCAAGGTCGTCGACGGCGTCCTGGCCGGCTCGTACACCTGGCTGGAAGAGGGCATCCTCGACCCGAGCGGCGACGGCCCGTGGATCGCCGACACCGCACCGGGCCCGTCGGACCACGAGAACGTCCACCGGAAGATCCGCTAGCGCCCCGCGCCCCGCCCCCCGGCGGCCTCGCGGTCGCGGGACGGCGCCGTCCACGTGGCGGACCGTCCCCCGGCCGCGGACCGCCGCACGGCAGGATGGCGGCCGTGACCGTCATCGACATCCCCGGCTCCAAGTCCGTCACCGCCCGCGCCCTCTTCCTCGCGGCCGCGGCCGAAGGCACCACCACGCTGCTCCGGCCGCTGCGCTCCGACGACACCGAGGGCTTCGCCGAAGGCCTGAAGGCCCTCGGGTACGCCGTACGGCAGGAGCCGGGAGCCTGGCACATCGAGGGCCGGCCGGCCGGCCCGGGGGTCGCCGAGGCCGACGTGTACTGCCGGGACGGCGCCACCACCGCACGCTTCCTGCCGGCGCTCGCCGCCGCCGGCCACGGCACCTTCCGCTTCGACGCCTCCCCGCAGATGCGCCGCCGCCCGCTCGGACCGCTCACCACCGCCCTGCGCGAGCTCGGCGTCGAGCTCACGCACGGCGGGCGCGAGGGGCACCACCCCCTCACCGTCACCGGCCGCGGCATCGAGGGCGGCGCCGTCCGGCTCGACGCCGGGGAGTCGTCCCAGTACCTGACCGCGCTGCTGATGCTCGGCCCGCTCACCGCCGAAGGCCTGTCCGTCACCGTCACCGACCTGGTCTCGGAGCCGTACGTCGAGATCACCCTCGCGATGATGCGGAGCTTCGGCGCCGAGGTCACCCGCGCGGACGGCCCCGAGGGGCGCACGTACACCGTCGCCCCCACCGGCTACCGCGCGACCACGTACGCCATCGAGCCCGACGCCTCCACGGCCAGCTACTTCTTCGCCGCCGCGGCCCTCACCCCCGGCGCCGCCGTCACCGTCCCCGGCCTCGGCACCGGCGCGCTCCAGGGCGACCTCGGCTTCGTCGACGTCCTGGAGCGCATGGGCGCCGACGTCGAGATCACCGACGGGGGGACGACGGTCCGGTCGACCGGCGTCCTGCGCGGCCTCACGGTCAACATGCGCGACATCTCCGACACCATGCCGACGCTCGCCGCGATCGCCCCCTTCGCCGACGGGCCGGTCCGCATCGAGGACGTCGCCAACACCCGCGTCAAGGAATGCGACCGGCTCGACGCCTGCGCCGAGAACCTGCGCCGACTGGGGATCGACGTCGCCACGGGCCCCGACCGGATCGAGATCCGCCCCGGCACCCCCACCGGGCCCGCCGAGATCGCCACCCACGGCGACCACCGCATCGTGATGTCCTTCGCGGTCACCGCGCTGCGCACCCCGGGCATCACCTTCGACGACCCCGGCTGCGTCCGGAAGACCTTCCCGGACTTCCACACCGCCTTCGAGGCGTTCCGACGGGCGCTGTGAGGCGGGCGGTGTGAAAGGCGCACAGTCTTTGCGGCAAGAATGGGGGGCATGAGCGACCGCCCCTCTCCTCTCGCCGACCCGCACATCGCCTTCGACGTATCCGAAGGGCGCCGGGACATCGTCGTCCTCGGTTCGACCGGGTCCATCGGCACCCAGGCCATCGACCTGGTCCTGCGCAACCCCGACCGCTTCCGGGTCACCGCCCTCGCCGCCTCCGGCGGGCGCATCGGGCTGCTCGCCGAGCAGGCGCACCGGCTGCGGGTCGACGCGGTCGCCGTCGCCCGCGAGGAAGCGGTGGCGGAGCTCCGTACGGCCCTGAAGGCGCTGTACGGCTCCGAGCCGCTGCCCGAGATCCTGGCGGGCCCGGACGCCGCCACCCAGCTCGCCGCCTCGCCGTGCCACACGGTCCTCAACGGCATCACCGGCTCCATCGGCCTGGCGCCCACCCTCGCCGCCCTGGAGGCCGGCCGCACCCTCGCGCTGGCCAACAAGGAGTCGCTGATCGTGGGCGGCCCGCTGGTGAAGGCGCTGGCGAAGCCGGGCCAGATCATCCCGGTCGACTCCGAGCACGCCGCGCTGTTCCAGGCGCTGGCCGCCGGAACCCGCGCCGACGTCCGCAAGCTGGTCGTCACCGCCTCCGGCGGCCCCTTCCGCGGCCGTACCCGCGAGGAGCTGGCGAACGTGACCCGCGAGGACGCCCTCGCCCACCCGACCTGGGCGATGGGCCCGGTCATCACGGTCAACAGCGCGACCCTGGTGAACAAGGGCCTGGAGGTCATCGAGGCCCACCTGCTCTACGACATCCCGTTCGACCGCATCGAGGTCGTGGTCCACCCGCAGTCGTACGTGCACTCCATGGTCGAGTTCACCGACGGCTCCACCCTCGCCCAGGCCACCCCGCCGGACATGCGCGGCCCGATCGCCATCGGCATCGGCTGGCCCGAGCGGGTCCCCGACGCGGCCCCCGCCTTCGACTGGACCAAGGCCTCCACCTGGGAGTTCTTCCCGCTCGACGACGAGGCCTTCCCGTCGGTGAACCTCGCCCGGCACGTCGGCACCCTCGGCGGCACCGCCCCGGCCGTCTTCAACGCGGCCAACGAGGAGTGCGTGGACGCCTTCCTCGCCGGAAGGCTGCCCTTCAACGGAATCATGGATACCGTCACCGCAGTCGTCACCGAGCGCTTCGGATCCGTGGAAGAGGAAAAGAGCACGGCCGAAGGCGGAGCGGAGCGGGGCGGGGACCCGGGCAAGGGAACCTCGCTCACGGTGTCGGACGTCCTGGAAGCGGAGACCTGGGCACGCGCCCGGGCCCGGGAACTCGCGGCGAAGGCAATCGCGGAGGCGCGCGCATGACCATTCTCCTGACCGTCCTCGGCATCGTGCTGTTCGCGGTGGGACTCCTCGTCTCCATCGCATGGCACGAGCTGGGCCACCTCTCCACGGCCAAGCTCTTCGGCATCCGGGTGCCGCAGTACATGGTGGGCTTCGGCCCGACCATCTGGTCGCGGAAGAAGGGCGAGACGGAGTACGGCATCAAGGCCATCCCGGCCGGCGGCTACATCCGCATGATCGGCATGTTCCCGCCCGGCAAGGACGGCCGGATCGAGGCCCGTTCGACCTCCCCCTGGCGCTCCATGATCGAGGACGCCCGCGAGGCCTCCTTCGAGGAGCTGCAGCCCGGTGACGAGGAGCGGCTCTTCTACACGCGCAAGCCGTGGAAGCGCGTCATCGTCATGTTCGCCGGCCCGTTCATGAACCTGGTCCTCGCGGTCGTGCTGTTCTTCGGCAGCGCCATGGCCATCGGCTTCGAGACCCAGACCACCAAGGTCGCCGGCGTCACCAACTGCGTCATCGACCAGAGCGAGAAGCGCGACACCTGCAAGCCGAGCGACCGCCCCTCGCCCGCGAAGGCGGCCGGGCTCCTCAAGGGCGACCGGATCGTCGCCTTCAACGGCGAGCGCGTCTCCGACTGGAACACCCTCTCCGACCGCATCCGCGCCCACACCGGCCCCGTCACCGTCACCGTCCAGCGCGACGGCAAGGAGCTGGAGCTCCACGCGACGCTCCTGGAGAACAAGGTCCTCAAGAAGGACGCGGACGGCAACGTCGTCCAGCCCGCGCAGTACGTCTCCGCCGGCTACCTCGGCTTCGAGTCCGGCCGCGAGGTCGTCCCGCTCACCTTCGGCCAGTCCGCCGAGCGGATGACCGACCAGCTCCAGGCCGGCGTCGAATCCGTCCTCGCCCTGCCGAGCAAGATCCCCGCCCTGTGGGACGCCGCCTTCGGCGACGGTGAGCGCAAGCAGGACTCGCCGGTCGGCGTCGTCGGCGCCGCCCGGATCAGCGGCGAGCTGATGAGCGTCGAGGCCCCGCCGCAGACCCGGCTGGTCTTCTTCCTCCAGCTGGTCGTCATGTTCAACGTGTCGCTGTTCCTCTTCAACATGCTTCCGCTGCTCCCGCTCGACGGCGGCCACATCGCCGGCGCCGTCTGGGAGTCGCTCCGCCGGCACACCGCGCGGATCTTCAAGCGGCCCGACCCGGGCCCGTTCGACGTGGCGAAGCTGATGCCGGCCGCGTACGTGGTGGCGGGCGTGTTCGTCTGCTTCACCCTGCTCGTCCTCGTCGCCGACATCGTCAACCCGGTGAAGCTGACCTAGCGCGCACCCGGCCGGACACCCCCTGCGGTGTCCGGCCGCCCGCCCCCGGGGCGGTAATCTCGAAGACCTGAGCCCGATGAACCACACCTTGGGGTTGTACAGCTGATGACCGCGATCTCTCTCGGTATCCCGACCGTTCCGACCCGGCTCGCCGAACGGCGCAAGAGCCGCCAGATCCAGGTCGGATCGGTGGCCGTCGGCGGCGACGCCCCCGTGTCGGTGCAGTCGATGACCACCACCCGCACCTCCGACATCGGCGCCACGCTCCAGCAGATCGCCGAGCTGACCGCCTCCGGCTGCCAGATCGTGCGCGTGGCCTGTCCCACCCAGGACGACGCCGACGCCCTCGCGACCATCGCGAAGAAGTCGCAGATCCCGGTCATCGCCGACATCCACTTCCAGCCGAAGTACGTGTTCGCCGCGATCGACGCCGGCTGCGCCGCGGTCCGGGTCAACCCGGGCAACATCAAGCAGTTCGACGACAAGGTCAAGGAGATCGCCAAGGCGGCCTCCGCGGCCGGCACCCCGATCCGGATCGGCGTCAACGCCGGCTCGCTCGACGCCCGTCTGCTCGCCAAGTACGGCAAGGCCACCCCCGAGGCGCTCGTCGAGTCCGCCCTCTGGGAGGCCTCCCTCTTCGAGGAGCACGGCTTCCGGGACATCAAGATCTCGGTCAAGCACAACGACCCCGTCGTGATGGTCAACGCCTACCGCCAGCTCGCCGCCCAGTGCGACTACCCGCTGCACCTCGGCGTCACCGAGGCCGGCCCCGCCTTCCAGGGCACCATCAAGTCCGCCGTGGCCTTCGGCGCGCTGCTCGCCGAGGGCATCGGCGACACCATCCGGGTCTCCCTCTCCGCCCCGCCGGCCGAGGAGATCAAGGTCGGCATCCAGATCCTGGAGTCGCTCAACCTGCGCCAGCGCCGCCTGGAGATCGTCTCCTGCCCGTCCTGCGGCCGTGCCCAGGTCGACGTCTACAAGCTCGCCGAGGAGGTGACCGCCGGCCTGGAGGGCATGGAGGTCCCGCTCCGCGTCGCCGTCATGGGCTGTGTCGTCAACGGCCCCGGCGAGGCCCGCGAGGCCGACCTCGGCGTCGCCTCCGGCAACGGCAAGGGCCAGATCTTCGTCAAGGGCGAGGTCATCAAGACCGTCCCCGAGTCGAAGATCGTCGAGACCCTCATCGACGAGGCGATGAAGATCGCCGAGCAGATGGAGAAGGACGGCGTCATGAGCGGCGAGCCGACGGTCTCGGTCGCCGGCTGACCACCCCGCCCGCGCAAGAAGCCCCTCCGCCATGGAGGGGCTTTTTTCGTACCCCCCCATCAGCGGGAACGGGGGTAAAGTGCCAGGACCAGCAGAACCGTACGGTGAGGCCCCACGTGTTGACGCAATCATCGACGCGGGTCCTCGAACCCGCCGACCTCGGCGCCGCGCTCGCCGTCCTGGAGAGCGCCCCCGTCGAGAACGCCTTCGTCACGGCCCGCGTCCAGCTCGCCGGGCTGGACCCGTGGCGCCTCGGTGGCGAGATGTGGGGCTGGTACACCGACGGGCACCTGACCTCGCTGTGCTACTCCGGCGCCAACCTCGTGCCCATCTGCGCCACCCCCGAGGCCGTCCGCGCCTTCGCCGACCGGGCCCGCCGCACCGGCCGCCGCTGCTCCTCCATCGTCGGCCCCGCCGAAGCCACCGCCGAGCTCTGGCGGCTCCTCGAACCCAGCTGGGGCCCGGCCCGCGACGTCCGCGCCCACCAGCCGCTGATGGTCGCCGAGGCGCCCTCCGCCACCGTCCCCTCCGATCCACTGGTCCGCCGGGTCCGCAAGGACGAGATGGAGGTGATCATGCCCGCGTGCGTGGCCATGTTCACCGAGGAGGTCGGCGTCTCCCCGCTCGCCGGTGACGGCGGACTGCTCTACCAGGCCCGGGTCGCCGAGCTCGTCGGCGCGGGCCGCTCCTTCGCCCGCATCGAGGACGGCAAGGTCGTCTTCAAGGCCGAGATCGGCGCCGCCACCCGGCAGGCCTGCCAGATCCAGGGCGTCTGGGTGGCCCCCGAGCACCGCGGCCGCGGCCTGTCCGAGACCGGCATGGCCGCCGTCCTCGCGTACGCGCTCGCCGACGTCGCGCCCGTCGTCAGCCTCTACGTCAACGACTACAACGCGCCCGCCCGGGCCGCGTACCGCCGCGTCGGCTTCCAGGAGGTCGGCGCCTTCATGAGCGTGCTCTTCTGAGCGGCTTGTAGGGTGCGGCGCATGGATGACACCGAGGTCGTGATCGCGCCGGTCAATCTCGCCGCACGGGTCGACGAGGCCCTGGCCGTGCAAGCCGTCGCCTTCGGCCTCGACGCCGCCGAGGTCGCCGTACGCCGGCACATCGTGCTGCGCCACCTCCTCAACCCCGGCGCGTGCGCCTACGGTGCGACGACCCCCGACGGGCGGCTCGTCGGCTTCGTCTACGGGATGCCCAACGACCGCTCCCACTGGTGGTCGACGATCGTGGAGCCGTACCTGCGCGCCCTGGGCAACGTCGAGTGGCTCGACGACTCCTTCGTCATCACCGAGCTGCACGTCCACCCCGGCTTCCAGGGCCGCGGCGTGGGCCGCGAGCTGATCACCACCATCACCGACCGCTCCGACCTGCCGCGCTCGATCCTCTCCGCGATCGACACCGAGAGCCCGGCCCGCGGCCTCTACCGCTCGCTCGGCTACACCGACCTCGCCCGGCAGGTCGTCTTCCCCAGCGCGCCCCGTCCATACGCGGTGATGGGCGCGCCCCTGCCGCTCAAGCGCCGGTAGTCGAAGGGTTACTGATTTCACCGAGCCGGGCTCGCCCGGCTAACCTCGGGGCCATCACCCAACCAGCAGGAGTACGAGAACCATGGCCAACGCACCGGTCCAGCGCATGTCCCAGTTGATGGCGAAGACGCTGCGCGACGACCCGGCGGACGCCGAGGTCCTCAGCCACAAGCTCCTCGTCCGCGCCGGCTACGTCCGCCGCACCGCCGCCGGCATCTGGAGCTGGCTGCCCCTCGGCAAGAAGGTGCTCTCCAACGTCGAGCGCATCGTCCGCGAGGAGATGGACGCCATCGGCGCCCAGGAGGTCTCCCTCCCGGCCCTGCTGCCCCGCGAGCCCTACGAGGCGACCGGCCGCTGGGAGGAGTACGGCGCCGAGCTGTTCCGCCTCCAGGACCGCAAGGGCGGCGACTACCTCCTCGGCCCCACCCACGAGGAGATCTTCACCCTCCTGGTGAAGGACCAGTGCTCGTCCTACAAGGACCTCCCGGTCACCCTGTACCAGATCCAGACGAAGTTCCGCGACGAGGCCCGCCCCCGGGCCGGCATCCTGCGCGGCCGCGAGTTCCTGATGAAGGACTCGTACTCCTTCGACCTGGAGGACGAGGGCCTCGCCCGGTCCTACGCCCTGCACCGCCAGGCCTACCAGCGCGTCTTCGAGCGCCTCGGCCTCGACTACCGCATCTGCGCCGCGACCGCCGGCGCCATGGGCGGCTCGAAGTCCGAGGAGTTCCTCGCCCCCGCCGAGGCCGGCGAGGACACCTTCGCCGACTGCCCGAACTGCGACTTCGCCGCGAACACCGAGGCGATCACGTACGAGCTGAAGGCCGTCGACGGCTCCGCGGTGCCGGCCGCCGAGGACATCCCGACGCCCGACACGCCCACCATCGAGACCCTGGCCGCCTCCCTCGGCGTCCCGGCCTCCGCCACGCTCAAGAACCTCCTCGTGAAGGTCGACGGCGAGATCGTCGCCGTGGGCGTGCCCGGCGACCGCGAGGTCGACCTGGGCAAGGTCGAGGCGCACTTCGCCCCGGCGACCGTCGAGATGGTCACCGAGACCGACTTCGCCGGGCGCGCCGACCTGGTCCGCGGCTACGTCGGCCCGCAGGGCCTCGACAAGGTGACGTACCTGGCCGACCCGCGCGTCGCGCCGGGCACGGCCTGGATCACCGGTGCCAACCAGGAGGGCATGCACGCGAAGAACGTCGTCGCGGGCCGCGACTTCGAGGTCGACGAGTACGTCGACGTCGTCGTCGTGCAGGAGGGCGACCCGTGCCCGAAGTGCGGCACCGGCCTGAAGCTGGACCGCGCCATCGAGATCGGCCACATCTTCCAGCTGGGCCGCAAGTACGCCGACGCCCTCAAGCTCGACGTCCTCGGCCAGAACGGCAAGCCGGTCCGCGTCACCATGGGCTCGTACGGCATCGGCGTCTCGCGTGCCGTGGCCGCCCTGGCCGAGCAGTCCGCCGACGACAAGGGTCTGTGCTGGCCCGCCGAGGTCGCCCCGGCCGACGTCCACGTCGTCGCCGCCGGCAAGGCCCTCCAGACCGAGCTGGCCCTGGAGGTCTCCGACAAGCTCTCGGCCGCCGGCCTCCGGGTCCTGGTCGACGACCGCGCCGGTGTCTCCCCGGGCGTCAAGTTCACCGACGCCGAGCTGATCGGCGTCCCGAAGATCCTCGTCGCCGGCCGCCGCTCCGGCGAGGGCGTCGTCGAGCTGAAGGACCGCCGCACGGGCGAGCGCGAGGAGCTCACCGTCGACGAGGCGATCGCCCGCCTCACCGCGTAACACCGACCGCCCGGAGGGGTGCGGGGCCCGGCGGCCCCGCACCCCTCCGGCGCACGGTCCCGCTCAGGCCCCGTCGTCCTCCCGGGGCGCCGGCTCCACCGACGCGCCCGTCAGGTCCTCGATCGCCTCCACCGCGTCCGCCCGGCCCGCGAGGTAGGCCTCGGACGGGGCCTCCGGCGGCACCGGCGGCGGCACCGGGGGCGCCATGAGGCCCGGCAGGGGCTCCTGGTTCACCGGCGGGTGCCCGGACTCCTGGTCCGGTGCGGCCGCGGGGGCCGCGCGCTCCAGGAAGCGGAGCAGCTCCACCGGGATCGGCAGCACCAGCGTGGAGTTCTTCTCCGCGGCGACCGCCATCACCGTCTGCAGCAGTCGCAGCTGCAGCGCCGCGGGTGCGTCCTCCAGGTGGTGCGCCGCCTCCGCCAGCTTCTTCGAGGCCTGCAGCTCCGCGTCCGCGTTGATCACCCGCGCCCGCCGCTCCCGGTCCGCCTCCGCCTGCCGGGCCATCGACCGCTTCATCGTCTCCGGCAGCGACACGTCCTTGATCTCGACACGGTCGATCGCCACGCCCCAGCCCATCGCCGGGCTGTCGAGCATCAGCTCCAGGCCCTGGTTGAGCTTCTCCCGGTTGGACAGCAGATCGTCCAGGTCGCTCTTGCCGATGATCGACCGCAGCGAGGTCTGCGCCATCTGCGAGACGGCGAACTTGTAGTCCTCCACCCGCACCAGCGCGTCCGCCGCGTCGACCACCTTGAAGTACACGACCGCGTCCACGCGCACCGTCACGTTGTCCCGGGTGATGCCCTCCTGCGCGGGCACCGGCATCGTGACGATCTGCATGTTCACCTTGTGAAGGCGGTCGATGACCGGCACGATCATCGTGAATCCGGGCGAACGGATCTCGTCGCGCAGCCGGCCGAAGCGGAAGACCACCCCGCGCTCGTACTGCTTCACCACACGTGCGGCTGCGCCCGCGTACACCGCGACCACCGCGGCGGCCGACGCGGCCGCCACCAACAGATCCTGGATCATCACGGCCCCCTAAGGGTTACAAAAAGGGTATTCCCCTCAGCCGTGCCGTGGACTCACAGCCAGCCCGCGAACTCCAGCAGCAGCTCCGCGTCCGCCCGCCGTCCGGCGCTCAGCGCCCGGGTCGCGGACTCCACCGCGCGGAACAGCGTCCAGCCGCGCAGCCGCTCCCGGTCGATCTCCAGGGAGTCCGCCAGCTTGTTCACCCGGCGCCGGGCCGCCGACGCGCCCGCCGACGCGGCCACCAGGTCCTCGACCCGGTCCCGGACCAGCCGTGCCAGGTCGTAGGCCCGCTCGCCGACCAGGGCTTCGGGGCCGACCGCGAGCCACGGGGTCCGGTCGCCGGCCAGGACCTTGCCCTGCCGGAAGTTGCCGTGCAGCAGCAGCGTCTCCGCCGGGCCGGCCACCAGCTCCTCCCGCGCGGCCAGCGCCGCGGTCACGAGGGCGCCGGTCTCGTCGTCCTCGGCGCCGTACCGCGCCATGCCCTCGGTCTGCCGCCCGGTGCGCTCGGCCACCGACTCGAAGCCGTGCCCGGCCGGCGGCTCCACCCACAGCTTCCGCACCGTCCCGGCCGCCTCCAGGAGCGCCTTCGCCTCCGGCAGGGAGCGCAGGGACACCTCGGGGTGCAGCCGCTCCAGGACCAGCGCGCCCTCCTGGGTCTCGTCGAGGACCCGGACCGCGCCCCAGCCGTTCCAGTGCGCGAGCGCGTCGCGCTCCAGGTCCGGACGGGTGAATCCGGGCGCGATCTTCACGACGGTGTCGGGGGCGAGGACGACGAGACTGCTGCGCCCGCCCGGGGCCACCACCCGCTCGGCGACCAGGCCGGCGTGCTCCAGCGCGTCCTGGGCGAGCTCGGGAAGCTTTCCGAGCCACTCGGCCGCGGCAGCGTCCCCGTACGTCTCGCCGAGAGCCCGCACCAGTCGCTGCGGCGGTTCGAAACCCATACGTGCGTTGTTCCTTCGTTCGGCTCAGGCCCGTTCGGCGAGCCCAGGAAAGGTTACGTCGCTGCCGCGCCAGCGGACCGCCCGCACCGCCGCCTCGCGCAGCGCCGCCGCCGCGTCCCGGCGCAGCGGGCCTTCGGCTGCGCGGACGAGGTCCGAGCAGACCCCGGCGACCCGGTCCTCCAGGACGGCCGCGAGGCGCACGGCGGCCGCCCGGTCCGGCACCGCGAACGGCAGCTCGTACGCGGCGGCCGCGGCGACCGGCTCGCCGCCCAGGTCCCGCACGGTGCGGCGCAGCGCGTCACGCCGGGCCCGATGGGCCTCGTAGGCGGCGGTCGCCTCGGCGCGCCGGGCCTCGCCGACACGGGCGCCGACGACCCCGTAGCCGTACACGGCGGCGTGCTCGGCGGCGAGGGCGGCCTGGGCCGCGTCGAGCGCGGTCATCCGCGTCCCCCTTCGGTCAGCAGATAGGCGTGGGCCGCGCCGGAGGCGGCGACGGAGGCGAGCAGCCGCGCGTACTCGGGCGGCGCGGTCAGCAGTGCGGCCGTATGGGTGTCGGCGGTGGCCCGTACGGCGGCGGCGAGCTCCCGGAGCGCGGCGGCCGGGTCGGCCGGCACCCGGACGAAGGCGAGGGAGCGGGAGGGTGAGGGGGAGGCGGAGGACGGGGCGGGGACGGACGACGAGGCGGCGGGGCCGGGTGCGGCGGCCGTGCCCCCTTCGGCCAGGGCCTTCACCTGTGCCGCCACCGAGGCCCGCAGCGGCGCGAGGCGCGCCGCGAGGGCCGGGTGTGCGTGGACGACCGCGTCGTACCGCAGCAGCAGGTCGCGACTCGTGGTCGCCGAGCGGGCGCGCAGGGCCGCTTCCGCGGCCGCCGCCCGTTCGGCGGCGGTCGGCTTCCGGGGGCCCTCTTCCCCGCCGGACGTGCAGCCCGCGAGCGTCATCGCCGTCCCCGCCGCGCCCGCCGTCAGGAGCGCGCGTCTGCCCACCGTCGTCACGCCTTCTCCCTCGCGCTCACGTTTTCGAAGATTCGAAGATCACCGCAGGCGAGCGTACCCGCGACCCCCGGCCCGGTGGACGGCAACACCCTCCGGGACCGGATACCCTTTGATCTGACACGCGACGAACCCACAACAGCACACGCGGCCGAGGAGTCACCCGGATGAGCACCACCCAGAGCGAACGGCTGCGCGGTCTTCTGGAGCCGCTCGTTCACGCGAAGGATCTCGACCTCGAAGAGATCGAGGTGTCCCGGGCCGGCCGCCGCGGACTGCTGAGGGTCATCGTCGATTCGGACGAGGGCGTCGAGCTGGACGCCTGTGCCGAGCTGAGCCGCGTCATCTCCGAGAAGCTCGACGAGACGGACGTGATGGGCGAGGGCGAGTACGTCCTCGAAGTCAGCTCCCCGGGCGCCGACCGCCCCCTCACCCAGCACCGCCACTACGAGCGCGCCACCGGCCGCCTGGTGAAGCTCCAGCTGACCCCCGAAGCGGGCGGCGGCGAGGTCGTGACCCGCATCCTGGCCGTGGACGAGAACGGTCTGGACACCGAGGTGCCGGGCGTGAAGGGCCGCAAGGCCACCGCCCGCCGGGTGGAGTTCGCCGAGATCGCCAAGGCGCGTGTCGAGATCGAGTTCAACCGCAAGGACAAGAAGGAAGAGGAGGCGTAGCCGTGGACATCGACGTGAAGCTCCTGAAGGGCTTGGCACAGGAGAAGGAAATCTCCTTCGAGATGCTGGTCGAGGCGATCGAGTCGGCCCTCCTCATCGCCTACCACCGCACCCCCGACGCCCGCCGGCACGCGCGCGTGGAGCTGAACCGGCAGACCGGTCACGTGACGGTGTGGGCGAAGGAAGACCCCTCCGATCTGGAGGAGGGCCAGGAGCCCAAGGACTTCGACGACACCCCGTCGGACTTCGGCCGGATCGCGGCGAGCACCGCCCGCCAGGTCATCCAGCAGCGTCTGCGGGACGCCGAGAACGACGTCACCTTCGGCGAGTACGCGCGCCGCGAGGGCGACATCGTGGCCGGCCAGGTGCAGCAGGGCAAGGACCCGAAGAACGTCCTCGTCAAGCTGGACGACAAGCTGGAGGCCATCCTTCCGGTGCAGGAGCAGGTGCCGGGCGAGGAGTACACGCACGGCCTGCGACTGCGCACGTACGTCGTGCGGGTGGCGAAGGGTGTCCGCGGTCCGTCCGTCACCCTGTCGCGCACGCACCCCAATCTGGTGAAGAAGCTGTTCGCCCTGGAGGTGCCGGAGATCGCCGACGGTTCCGTCGAGATCGCCGCCATCGCCCGAGAGGCCGGCCACCGCACCAAGATCGCCGTCCGTTCCACCCGTTCGGGCCTGAACGCCAAGGGCGCCTGCATCGGCCCCATGGGCGGCCGGGTGCGCAACGTGATGGCGGAGCTCCTCGGCGAGAAGATCGACATCGTCGACTGGTCGGACGACCCGGCCGAGATGGTGGCGAACGCGCTCTCCCCGGCCCGGGTCTCCAAGGTCGAGATCGTCGACCTGGCCGCCCGGTCCGCCCGGGTGACGGTGCCGGACTACCAGCTGTCGCTCGCGATCGGCAAGGAGGGGCAGAACGCCCGTCTGGCCGCGCGGCTGACCGGCTGGCGGATCGACATCCGCCCGGACACCGAGCAGCAGGGCGAGGGCTCGGCCCAGTAGCACGGCTGCCCGGTCCCGTACCGGCACTGATCCATTTTGGCCAACAACTGTTCGATTCTTGCCCCAAACGGGTGAGGTCGGTACGGGGAGGTAGACTTAAGCGTGTCTGGCCGGACGCATGCCCGCGTGTGCCCTGAGCGAACCTGTGTGGGATGCCGGGAGCGAGCGGCCAAGAGCGATCTGCTGCGGATCGTGGTGAATAAGGACGAGTGCGTTCCCGATCATCGCGGTACGCTGCCCGGCCGGGGTGCGTACCTGCACCCCGCCTCGGTCTGTCTCGACCTGGCGGTGCGTCGCCGGGCGTTCCTCAGGGCCTTCAAGGTCCAGGGGCCGCTCGACACCGCGGCGCTTCGCGCACACGTCGAGCAGGGCGCACCGTAGAGAAGTACGGCACAACAGATGTACGGCACGGAACCCCGTGCGGTCAGGTACCTCGCGAGTTGGAAGTAGGTCGAGATTGCGATGAGCACTCGATGAGTACGCGATGAGTACGCCCATGAAGTAGCAACGGTCCGGCGGTAACCGGACCTAAAAGGAGCGAAGTGGCTAAGGTCCGGGTATACGAACTCGCCAAGGAGTTCGGCGTGGAGAGCAAGGTCGTCATGGCCAAGCTCCAAGAACTCGGTGAATTCGTCCGTTCGGCGTCCTCGACGATCGAGGCGCCGGTCGTGCGCAAGTTGACTGATGCTTTGCAGGGTCCCGGCGGTGGCGCCGGCAAGACCGCTGCCAAGCCCGGCGCGCCCCGCAAGGCGGCGCCCGCCCCCAAGCCCGCGGCACCGGCTCCGGCCTCCGCGGCACGTCCCGCTGCCCCCAAGCCCGGCGCCCCGGCCCCCAAGCCGGCCCCCGCCGCGCCTGCGGCCCCGGTCACCCCGGCCGCGCCCGCGAGCAGCACCCCCTCTCCGGCTCCGGCCGCGTCGGGCCCCCGTCCGGGTCCGAAGCCCGCGCCCAAGCCGGCTCCGACCACCCCGGAGTTCACCGCGCCTCCGACGGCCCCGGCCGCCGGTCAGCGCCCCGGTGGCGCCACTCCCGGCCCGCGTCCCGCCGCTGCCCGTCCGGGCCAGCAGGCGCCGCGTCCGGGTCAGCAGGCCCCCCGTCCCGGCCAGCAGGCCCCGCGTCCGGGCGGTCGCCCGGCCGGCCCGCGTCCGGGCAACAACCCCTTCACGTCCGGCGGCTCCACCGGCATGGCGCGCCCGCAGGCGCCCCGTCCGCAGGGTGGCGCGCCGCGTCCCGGCGGCCCCGGTGCCCCGGGCGCCCCGCGCCCGCAGGGCCAGGGTGGCGTTCCCGGCGCCCCGCGTCCCCAGGGTGGCGCGCCGCGTCCGACCCCGGGTGGCATGCCCCGCCCGCAGGCTCCCCGTCCGGGCGGCGCGCCCGGCGGTAACCGTCCGAACCCGGGCATGATGCCGCAGCGTCCCGCTGCCGGCCCGCGTCCCGGCCCCGGCGGCCGTGGCCCGGGTGGCCCCGGCGGTCGTCCCGGTGGCGGCGGTGGCGGCGGCGGTCGTCCCGGCTTCGCCGGTCGTCCGGCCGGTCCCGGCGGCGGTGGCGGCGGCTTCGCCGGCCGTCCCGGCGGTCCGGGTGGCGGCGGCGGTCGTCCCGGTGGTCCCGGCGGCGGTGGCGGCGGCTTCGGCGGTCGTCCCGGCGGCTTCGGCGGCCGTCCCGGCGGTCCGGGTGGCCGTGGTGGCACGCAGGGCGCCTTCGGTCGTCCCGGCGGTCCCGCGCGTCGCGGTCGCAAGTCGAAGCGTCAGAGGCGCCAGGAGTACGAGGCCATGCAGGCCCCGTCCGTGGGCGGCGTGATGCTGCCTCGCGGCAACGGCGAGAGCATTCGCCTGTCGCGCGGTGCGTCCCTCACCGACTTCGCGGAGAAGATCGGCGCCAACCCGGCGTCGCTCGTCGCGGTCATGATGAACCTCGGCGAGATGGTCACGGCCACGCAGTCCGTCTCCGACGAGACGCTGCAGCTCCTCGGCGACGAGATGAACTACACCGTTCAGATCGTCTCGCCGGAGGAGGAGGACCGTGAGCTGCTCGAGTCCTTCGACATCGAGTTCGGCGAGGACGAGGGCGGCGAAGAGGCCCTGGTCTCCCGTCCGCCGGTCGTGACCGTCATGGGTCACGTCGACCACGGTAAGACCCGACTCCTCGACGCGATCCGCAAGACCAACGTGGTCGCGGGCGAGGCCGGTGGCATCACCCAGCACATCGGTGCCTACCAGGTCGGTACCGAGGTCAACGGCGAAGAGCGTCGCATCACCTTCATCGACACCCCGGGTCACGAGGCGTTCACCGCCATGCGTGCCCGTGGTGCGAAGTCGACCGACATCGCGATCCTCGTGGTCGCGGCCAACGACGGCGTCATGCCGCAGACGATCGAGGCGCTCAACCACGCCAAGGCCGCCGGCGTCCCGATCGTCGTCGCGGTCAACAAGATCGACGTCGAGGGCGCGGACCCGGTCAAGGTCCGTGGTCAGCTGACCGAGTTCGGTCTGGTGGCCGAGGAGTACGGCGGCGACACGATGTTCGTCGACATCTCCGCCAAGCAGGGTCTGCACATCGACTCCCTGCTGGAGGCCGTGGTCCTCACCGCGGACGCCTCGCTCGACCTGCGGGCCAACCCGAACCAGGACGCGCAGGGTATTGCGATCGAGTCCCACCTCGACCGTGGTCGCGGTGCCGTCTCGACCGTCCTCGTCCAGCGCGGAACGCTGCGCATCGGCGACACGATGGTCGTCGGCGACGCGTACGGCCGCGTCCGGGCGATGCTCGACGACAAGGGCAACAACGTCGAGGAGGCGACCCCGTCGACTCCCGTCCTGGTCCTCGGTCTGACCAACGTTCCGGGCGCCGGCGACAACTTCCTCGTCGTCGACGAGGACCGTACGGCCCGTCAGATCGCCGAGAAGCGCGCTGCGCGTGAGCGCAACGCCGCCTTCGCCAAGCGCGTCCGCCGGGTGTCCCTCGAGGACCTCGACAAGGTGCTCAAGGCCGGTCTGGTCCAGGAACTCAACCTCATCATCAAGGGCGACGCGTCCGGTGCGGTCGAGGCTCTCGAGTCCTCGCTGCTCCAGCTCGACGTCGGCGAAGAGGTCGACATCCGCATCCTGCACCGCGGTGTGGGTGCGGTGACCGAGTCCGACATCGACCTGGCCATGGGCTCCGACGCCATCGTCATCGGCTACAACGTCCGTGCGGCCGGCCGTGCCGCGCAGATGGCGGAGCGCGAGGGCGTCGACGTCCGGTACTACTCGGTCATCTACCAGGCGATCGAGGAGATCGAGGCGGCGCTCAAGGGCCTCCTCAAGCCGGAGTACGAAGAGGTCGAGCTCGGTACGGCGGAGATCCGCGAGGTCTTCCGCTCGTCCAAGCTGGGCAACATCGCCGGTGTCCTCATCCGCTCCGGCGAGGTCAAGCGCAACACCAAGGCGCGCCTCATCCGCGACGGCAAGGTCATCGCCGAGAACCTCAACATCGAGGGTCTGCGCCGCTTCAAGGACGACGTCACCGAGATCCGCGAGGGCTTCGAGGGTGGTATCAACCTCGGAAACTTCAACGACATCAAGATCGACGACGTCATCGCGACGTACGAGATGCGCGAGAAGCCGCGCGTGTAACACGCACAGCGCGTAGCCCGCGCGAAGCGCGGACCACCAGGTGTGGTGGTCGGGCGACGGGTGGGCTCGGGGCCGGTCGGCGGAAGTATTTCCGTCGATCGGCCCCGGCCTTTGCGTGTACGGTTTTGATGTTCCTGCCGGGCGAGGGCCCGGCAGGCCGTCGAACCCGAACCGGCGGGACATCCGGCACCGCATGTACGTGGGGACTCTGTCCTTCGATCTGCTCCTCGGCGACGTTCATTCGTTGAAGGAGAAACGCTCCGTCGTCCGGCCCATCGTCGCCGAGCTCCAGCGCAAGTTCTCCGTGAGCGCGGCCGAGGTGGGCGACCAGGACCTTCACCGCAGGGCCCGTATCGGGGTCGCTCTGGTGTCCGGGGACGCGGGGTTCGTATCGGACGTGCTCGACCGCTGTGAGCGGCTGGTCGCGGCCCGGCCCGAGGTGGAGCTGCTGTCGGTGCGACGCAGACTCCACACTGATGAAGACTGAATGAGCAAGGCAAAGAAGGAGAAGGACCAGTGGCCGACAACGCGCGGGCGAAGAAGCTGGCGGACCTCATCCGGGAGGTGGTGGCCGAGAAGCTGCAGCGCGGCATCAAGGACCCGCGCCTGGGTACGCACGTGACCATCACGGACACCCGCGTCACCGGTGACCTGCGGGAGGCCACGGTCTTCTACACGGTCTACGGCGACGAGGAGGACCGGGCGAGCGCCGCCGCCGGCCTGGAGAGCGCCAAGGGCATCCTGCGCTCGGCCGTCGGCAAGGCCGCGGGCACCAAGTTCACCCCGACGCTGACCTTCGTGGCGGACGCCCTCCCGGAGACCGCCAAGAACATCGAGGACCTCCTCGACCAGGCGCGCGCCTCCGACGCCAAGGTGCGGGAGGCGTCCTCGGGCGCCACCTTCGCCGGTGACGCCGACCCGTACAAGAAGCCGGGCGAGGACGAAGCCGCCGAATGAGCACCGCAGGGAACACGCCCGACGGCCTTGTCATCGTCGACAAGCCGTCGGGCTTCACTTCGCACGACGTCGTGGCCAAGATGCGCGGGATCGCCAAGACCCGCCGGGTCGGCCACGCGGGCACGCTCGACCCCATGGCCACGGGCGTCCTCGTCCTCGGCGTGGAGCGGGCCACCAAACTGCTCGGTCACCTCGCGCTGACCGAGAAGGAGTACCTGGGCACCATCCGCCTGGGCCAGACCACGATCACGGACGACGCCGAGGGCGAGATCACGGCGTCGGTCGACGCGTCGAAGGTCACCCGCGAGCAGATCGACGCGGGCGTGGCCGAGCTCACCGGCGACATCATGCAGGTGCCGTCGAAGGTCTCCGCCATCAAGATCGACGGCAAGCGGTCCTACGCACGGGTGCGCGGCGGCGAGGAGTTCGAGATCCCGGCCCGGCCGGTCACCGTCTCCTCCTTCCGGGTGTACGACGTGCGCGAGGACACCGCGGAGGACGGCACCCCGGTCATGGACCTGGTGGTCTCCGTCGTCTGCTCCTCCGGCACGTACATCCGGGCGCTCGCCCGTGACCTGGGCGCCGGGCTCGGCGTGGGCGGTCACCTGACCGCGCTGCGCCGCACCCGGGTCGGCCCGTACAAGCTGGACGGCGCCCGCACCCTGGACCAGCTCCAGGAGGAGCTCACGGTCATGCCGGTCGCCGAGGCGGCCGCGGCGGCGTTCCCGCGCTGGGACGTCGACGAGAAGCGGGCCCGGCTGCTCCTGAACGGCGTGCGCCTGGAGATGCCGGAGTACCCGGCGGGCCCGGTCGCGGTCTTCGGACCGGACGGGCGTCTGCTCGCGCTGGTCGAGGCCCAGCGGGGCAAGGCGAAGAGCCTGGCCGTCTTCGGCTGAACCACGCTCGACATCGCGTCACGGTGGGGCGGGCACGCGTGCGTGCCCGCCCCACGATCCCCCTCCGGGAGAGGTCTGTCCTCCCGACGATCACCCATTCACCCCTTCGGGTAGGCGCTCGGAGCGAAGGGGGGAGTGCAAGGGGGCGCGTTCGTCTCATGCGCTTCTCCCGCTGATCACCGGCGACCTACCGTCGACCCATGGGGAGAGGGGACCGGGCGACACTGGTGCGGATCGAGGATCCGACCGGGCGACCCGTCGGGACCGGCTTCCTCGCCGACCACCGGGGCACCCTCCTCACCGGCCACGAGGTGGTCGCCGGACACGCCTCCCTCCGTCTGGTCACCCCCGACCGGCCCGCCTGGCACGCCACCGCCGCCGACATCACCCCGCTGCCCGGGACCGGACTCGCGCTCGTCCGCACCCACGACCTGGGCGCCCGCCCGCTGCCCCTCGCGGCCCGGCAGGGCATCGAACCCGGCACGTACGTACGGATCTCCGCCCACGGCTGGCGCGAGGCCCGCGTGCTCGGCGCCACCGCCGGACCCGCCCTCGAACTCGCCATCGGCACCGAGGGCGCCGAAGCCCTGCACAACGGGGGAGCGGCCGCCGGAGGCCCGGTCCTCGACCCCGTCACCGGCGCCGTCCTCGGCGTCCTCGGCACGGCCGCCCACGGCGACCGGCGCGCCGCCGGGCACGCCCTGCCCGTCCCGCCCGACGGGCCGCTCGCCGCGCTGCTGGCCCGTAACGCCGCGACCGTCCCCTGCTACGGGCCGGACCTCAACCTGGCCGGCGTCCTGGAGCTCACGGCCACCACCACCGGAACCCCCGAGGACCCGCCCGCCCTCCGCGTCCCTGACGACGGCACCGCGCTCGTCCTCGCCGTCGTCGGCGTCCCCGGCACCGGCCGCACCACCGCCCTCGCGGCCCTCTCCGCCGCCCGCGCCCGCGGCCCCGCCCCGGCGCCCACCGTCTGGCTGCGCGGCGCCGACCTGCGCTCCGACGACCGGTGCGTCGCCGACGCCATCGGGCGCGCCCTGCGCCGCGCCGGGCGCGTCGCCGCCGCCTCCGGCACTCCCGGCGACCCGGCCGCCGTCACCCCGGAACAGGCCGCCGCCCTCGCCCGGGCCGCCGGCCGGCCGCTGCTCGTCCTGCTCGACGCCCCCGAGGAGATGCCGCCGGTCCTCGCCCACCGGCTCGCCGCCTGGACCGGCGCCACCGAGCAGTGGCTCACCGCCCACGGCGCCCGCCTCGTGATCGCCTGCCGCCCCGAGCACGCCGAGCAGGCCGTCGGCCTGTACGCCACGGAGCCGGCCGTCGTCCACCTCGGCGACCTCACCGAGGCGGAGGCGGTGGAGGCACGCCGCCGGCACGGGGTCCCCGACGACGGCATCGCCGCGCCGGACGCCCGGCACCCGCTCGCGCTGCGGCTGCTCGGCGAGGTCCGGGCGGCGGCGCGCGGCGAGCTGCCGGGCTCGCCCGACCGCGACGCGATCTTCCAGGCGCACCTGGACCTCATGTGCCTGCGGATCGCGGTACGGATCGCCGCCGCCGGCCGCCCCGTGCAGCGCGGCACCGCCGTCCGCCGCCTGGCCGCCCGGGTCGGCGGCCGGGTCCACGAGGCCGCCCGCCGCTGCCTCGGCCCCGGGCAGGGCGAACTCGACCGGGAGTCCTTCGAGGAGCTCTTCCCGTGGCGCACCGGCTGGGCCTCCGCCGTCCTCACCGAGGCCCTGCTCGTCCCGGCGGGCGGCGGCTACCGCTTCGCCCACGAGGAGCTCGCCGACTGGCTCCAGGGCGCTCACCTCGACATCGACCGCGCGCTCGACACCCTGATCCACCACCCCACCCCGCTCCCCGTGCCACGCCACCGCATCGGCCCCGTGCTCCAGGCCCTGCGCCAGCTCCACCGCGACCACGGCCCGGCCGGCCTCGCGCCGAGACTGGCGGCCCTCACGGACGCCCTGGCCGCGTTCGCGGACGCCGAGGACATCCCCGGCCGAGCCCCGGCACCGCCCCCGACCCCGGGGTCCGCGTCGCCGCCGCCACTGGGCTCGGTCCCGGGCTCGGTCCCGGTCCCGGTCCCGGGCTCTGTGCCGGGCTCTGTGTCGGGGTCCGCCTCGGGTTCTGCACCGGTGCCGCCCCTGGGCGCGGCCCCGGGTTTCGCGTCGGCCTCCGCCCCGGCGCCGCCCCCGGGCGTGGGCCCGGCCTCGGGCGTGGGCCCGGCCTCGGTCCCTGCCCCTGCCCCTGGCCCGGCCCCGGCGTTCGCGCCGGCCTCCGCCGTGGTGCCGCCGGGTCCCGCGTCGGGCTGCGTCTCGGGTGCCGGCGCGGCTTCCGCCTCGGCGCCCGGGTCGGCTGTCCGGACGCACGGTTCCGGGCCGGCCTCGCCGTGCGCCGGGGTGTCGGCCAGCGCCGCTCCGGGTCCGGCTGACGGCGGGGCCGGCCGGGAGGCGGGTGCGGGGGGACCCGGCGCCGGCCCCGGGCCGCGCGGTGGGCGCCCGCCACGGGCGGCGGTCGGGTGCGCCCCCCAGGCCGCCGAGGGCGTCTGGTGGGCCTCCCGGCTGCTCGCCGGAGCGCTGGAGGGCGTACCGGATCTCCGGCCGTATCTGGGCGTGCTGCGGCGGCTCGCCGATCACATCGGGGCGCGGCCGGGGGAGCGGGCGGCCTTCGACGCCTTCGGCGTCGCCTTCTGGGACGCGCTCGCGCCGGGCGAGGGTGAGGGGACGGACCTGCTGCGCCGGCTCGTGCCCGCCGACCCGGCGCCAGGAGGCGCCCGCTACCTCGACCTGGCCGCCGCGCGGCTCAGGGCCGACCCGCGCGGGGTGCAGCCGCTGCTCTGCCGCTGGTTCGGAGACGAGCGGCCGCTGGCCGGAGCACCCGGCGCCACCGTCGGAACGGCCGCGCAGGCGCTCCTGCACACCCACCGGGCGCTCGCCGTGGACGACCTGTGCGAAGCCCTGGTCGCGACCGCGCACCCGCTCGCCGAGGGCCTGCTCGCCGCACTCGCCGAGGACGAACCGGCCGCGCTGTGCCGGGCCGTGGACCGATGGGCGCACGACGACGGGCGCCCCGAGCGGCGCGCCGCGGCCGCCGCGTACGGGCAGCTCGTCGCCCCCCACGTGCGGACCGCGGACGACCGGAGCACCCTGCGCTACGCGGCCCTCGCCCTGCTCGCCCGGCCCGGCGACCGGGCGCTGCACGGCGCCGCCGTCGGGCTGCTCGTCCGCGACCCGGACTCCCGCGCCCGGTTCCTGCCGCGCGCGCTCGCCGAGCCGGGCGTGCCCGTCGACGCCCTCGCCGCCGCGCTCGGCACCCACCCCGAACCCGTGCTCGACGCCCTTCGGACCCGACTGCTCGGCGCCGAGCCCGCGCCCGTCCTGCGGGCCCTCGCCCGGGTCGACACGCCGCGCCTCGCGCGGCGCGCCGCCGCCCTCGTCGGCGAGTACGCCCAGCGGCACCCCGAAGGCGCCCCGCTGGTGGCCGCCTTCGTCGACGCCCGGCTCGAGGAAGGGCCCGTCGTACGCTGCGTGCTGCACCCCCTGGTCAGGCACCTCCTCGGGCTCCCGGCCCCGCGCGCCGCGCTCGCCCCGGTGCTCGCCGCGCCCGGCAGCGGAGCCTCCCGCTTCCTGCGCGCGGAGCTCCGAGACATGGCGCACACCATGCCGATGCCTACGCAGCCGCATGCTCATGGCAGTCTTAGACCTGCGCCAACAGGCGTACACGCGGACTTGGGTACAGGCGGACGAGGAGCGGTCACAGTGCAGCGCTGGCGTGGCTTGGAGGACATCCCCCAGGACTGGGGGCGCAGCGTCGTCACCATCGGCTCCTACGACGGAGTGCACCGCGGTCACCAGCTGATCATCGGGCGGGCCGTGGAGCGCGCCCGCGAGCTCGGCGTCCCCTCGGTCGTCGTCACCTTCGACCCGCACCCCTCCGAGGTCGTGCGCCCCGGCAGCCACCCGCCGCTGCTCGCCCCGCACCACCGCCGCGCCGAACTGATGGCCGAGCTCGGGGTGGACGCGGTGCTGATCCTGCCGTTCACGGCCGAGTTCTCGCAGCTGTCCCCGGCGGACTTCATCGTGAAGGTCCTCGTCGACAAGCTGCACGCCAAGCGGGTCATCGAGGGTCCCAACTTCCGCTTCGGCCACCGCGCAGCCGGCAACGTCGCGTACCTCGCCGAGCTCGGCGCCACCTACGACTACGACGTCGAGGTCATCGACCTGCGCGTGTCCGGCGCCGCGGGCGGCGGCGAGCCCTTCTCGTCGACGCTCACCCGCCGGCTCGTCGCCGAGGGCGACATGGCGGGCGCCGCCGAGATCCTGGGCCGCCCGCACCGTGTCGAGGGCATCGTCGTGCGCGGCGCCCAGCGCGGCCGCGAGCTCGGCTTCCCGACGGCCAACGTCGAGACCCTGCCGCACACCGCGATCCCGGCCGACGGCGTCTACGCGGGCTGGCTGACCGCCGCGGGCGAGCGGATGCCCGCCGCGATCTCGGTGGGCACCAACCCGCAGTTCGACGGCACCGAGCGGACCGTGGAGGCGTACGCGATCGACCGCGAGGGCCTGGACCTGTACGGCCTCCACGTCACCGTCGACTTCCTCGCCTACGTGCGCGGGATGCTCAGGTTCGACACCCTGGACGACCTGCTCGTGGCGATGGCCGACGACGTCAAGAAGTGCCGCGAGCTCACCGCCGCCTACGACGCGACCGCCCCGCACGACGCCTGACGGCCCTTCGGCGCGCCGCTCAGCCCGGCGCGACCGCCCGCCGCGTCCAGTGGCAGGCCGCGGAGCCTTCCCCGCCCGCACCGAGGACCTGCGGGTCCTCGGTGCGGCAGCGGTCGGCCACCTCGGCGGCCGCACCCGAGGCGAGGACCTGGCAGCGGACGTGGAAGCGGCAGCCCGACGGGATGCGCGCAGGGTCCGGAGGCTCCCCGGTCAGCACCACCGGGTCGCCCCCGGATTCCGGCAGGACGGACAACAGTGCCTGGGTGTAAGGGTGCTGAGGGTCCGTCAGTACGGACTCCACCGGGCCCGTCTCCACGATCCGGCCCAGGTACATGACCGCCACCCGGTCCGCGATGTTCCACGCCAGGCCCAGGTCGTGCGTCACCACGAGGGCCGAGAGGCCCAGTTCGTCGCGCAGACGCAGCAGCAGGGCCAGGATCTCGCCCCGTACCGACGCGTCGAGCGAGGCCACCGGCTCGTCCGCCACGATCAGTTCGGGCTCCAGGACCAGCGCACCCGCGATCACCACGCGCTGCCGCTGCCCGCCGGACAGCTCGTGCGGGTAGCGCAGGAAGAAGCGCTCCGGCGGGCGCAGCCCGGCCCGGGACAGCGCCTCGGCGACCGCCGCCCGCTCGTCCCCTCCGTAGCCGTGGATGCGCAGCCCCTCCGCCACCGCGTCGTACACGGTGTGCCGCGGGTTCAGCGAACCGCTCGGGTCCTGCAGCACCAGCTGGGCCCGTCTCCGGTACGCCTTCAGCGACCTGCCCGCGTACGACAGCGGCGCGCCGGCGAAGCGCACCTCGCCCCCGCTCGGCCGGACCAGGCCGAGCAGCGAGCGGGCGAGCGTCGTCTTGCCGCAGCCGGACTCGCCGACCAGCGCCACGATCTCGCCCGCGCCGATGTCCAGGTCCACCCCGTCCACGGCCCGGGCGGCCGCCGCGCCCCGACGCCCGGGGAACACCACCCGCAGGCCCTCCGCCGACAGCAGCGGCGCTCCCGCATCCCGGCTCATACCCTGCTTCCCTTCACGACCCGCTCCCCACGTGTACGCAGGCCGCCCGGCGCCCCGCGCCCGCGTCCCGCAGCTCCTGGTCCTCCAGCGCGCACCCCTCGACCGCCACCGGGCAGCGGGGGTGGAAGGTGCACCCGGGCGGCAGGTCCGCCGGGTCCGGCGGGTCGCCCGGCAGGCCCCGCGGGGCCCGCCGCGAGGCCGGGTCGCCGATCCGCGGGAACGCCGAGGACAGCGCACGCCCGTAGGGGTGCGCGGCGGCCTCGTACACCGCTTTCGCCGGCCCCTCCTCGACGACCCGCCCCGCGTACATCACGGCCAGCCGGTCGCAGGTGTCGGCCAGCACCGCCAGGTCGTGGCTGATCATCAACAGGCCGATGCCCTGCTCGGCGACCAGCTGCTCGATGAGCCGCAGGATCTGCGCCTGGATCATCACGTCCAGCGCGGTCGTCGGCTCGTCCGCCACGATCAGCCGCGGATCGCAGGCGAGCGCCATCGCGATCATCACGCGCTGCCGCTGCCCGCCGGACAGCTCGTGCGGATACGCCGCCGCCCTCGCGGCCGGCAGGCCGACGTGCTCCAGCAGCTCCCCGGCCCGGGTGCGGGCGGTCGCCGGGGTGGCCCGGCCGTGCACGAGCAGCGGCTCGGCGATCTGGTCACCGATCCGCCGCACCGCGTTCAGCGAGTGCATCGCGCCCTGGAAGACGATCGACGCGCCCGCCCAGCGCACCGCCCGGAGCCGCCCCCACTTCATGGCGAGGACGTCCTCGCCGTCGAGCAGGATCTCCCCGGTCGTCCGCGCCGTGGCCGGCAGCAGCCGCAGCAGCGCGAGCGCCATGGTCGACTTCCCGCACCCGGACTCCCCGGCGATCCCGAGCTTCCGCCCGGCGGGCAGGCTGAGGTCGACGCCGCGCACGGCCGGGACGGCGGCGGCCCCCGACCCGTACGTCACGCTCAGGTTCCGTACTTCGAGCAGACCCGGCGTGCTCATCGGCTCACCCCCAGCTTCGGGTTGAGGACGGACTCGACCGCCCGGCCGCACAGCGTGAAGGCGAGCGCGACCAGCGCGATGGCGATCCCCGGCGGTGCCAGGTACCACCAGTGCCCGGACGACACCGCTCCCGCCTCACGGGCGTCCTGGAGCATCCCGCCCCAGGACACCACGGTCGGGTCGCCGAGCCCGAGGAAGGCCAGGGTCGCCTCGGTGAGGATGGCCGTCGAGATGCCGAGCGTGGTCTGGGCGAGGACGAGCGGCATCACGTTCGGCAGCACGTGCCGGGTCATGACGTGCCCGTGCCCGCCGCCGAGCGCGGTCGCCCGCTCGATGTACGGGCGGGACTCGACCGCGATGGTCTGCGCCCGCACGAGTCGCGCGGTGGTCGGCCAGCTGGTGACGCCGATCGCCACGATCACCGTCCACATCGACCGGGACATGACGGTCGCGAGCACGATCGCCAGGACCAGCGTCGGCATCACCAGGAACCAGTCGGTGATCCGCATGACGACCGTGGAGAACCAGCCGCCGTAATGCCCCGCGACGATCCCCACCAGGGTGCCGATGGCCACCGACAGCGTCGCCGCCAGCAGTCCAACGAGCAGCGAGATCCGTGCGCCCCAGATCAGCAGCCCGAGCAGCGACCGCCCGAACTGGTCGGTCCCCAGCGGGAACTCGGCACTGGGCGGTTCCAGGGCGGTGCCCGGCGCGTTCGTCACCGACTGCACGTCGGCGCCGACGGTCAGCGGCGCCGTGAGCGCGAGGAGCCCGATCAGGGCGAGCCCGGCCAGGCCCCACAGCCCGGCCCGGTGCCCGCGGTACTGCTTCCAGAAGCGGGCGACGGTGCCGCGGCGCCGCTCCCATGCCAGTGACGTCATCGGCCCACCCGGGGGTCGAGCAGCGGATAGAGCAGGTCGGCGATCAGGTTCATCACGATCATCGCGCCGGCGAAGACCACGAACAGGCCCTGCACGAGCGGCAGATCGGGCACGCTGAGCGCCTGGTAGAAGAGGCCGCCGAGTCCCGGCCAGGAGAACACCGTCTCCACCAGGATCGAACCGGCCGCGACATGGCCGAGGTTGATGAAGACCATGGTGACCGTCGGCAGGAGCGCGTTCGGCACGGCGTGCCGGCGCCGTACGGTGTCGTCGCGCAGGCCCTTGGCCCGGGCGGTGGTCAGATAGTCGCTGCCCATCTCGTCGAGCAGCGAGGACCGCATCACGAGCAGGGTCTGGGCGTACCCGACCGCGACCAGGGTGAGCACCGGCAGGACCATGTGGTGGGCCACGTCGAGGACGTGGCCGAAGCCGGTCTCGCCGGTGCCGGACTCCATGCCGCCGGTGGGGAAGAGGCCCGGGATCGGACCCATGCCCACCGAGAACACGATGATCAGCAGCAGGCCCAGCCAGAACGACGGCACCGACCACAGGGTGAGGGCCACGCCGGTGTTCAGCCGGTCGCCGAGACTGCCGTGCCGCCACGCCGAACGGGTGCCCAGCCACAGGCCGAGTGCCGAGTAGAGCAGGACGGCCGTGCCGGTGAGCAGCAGCGTCGCCGGGAGCTTCTGCGCGATGAGCTCGCCGACCGGGGCGCGGAACTGGTAGGAGGTGCCGAGATCGCCGGTCAGCGCCTTGGCGCAGTAGTCGGTGAACTGCTGCCAGATCGGCAGGTCGAGGCCGAACTGCCGTCGCAGGGTCGCGAGTTGCTCGGCGGTGGTCGGCATGCCGTGGGTCATCGTCTTCACCGGGTCGCCCGGGATGATCCGGAACAGGAAGAAGCTGGTGACCAGGACGGCGAGCAGCGAGACGGCCGCGCCGGCGACCTTCGTCGCCGCGTGCCGCAGATAGGGCAGGGCCGTACGGGTGCGGGGGGCGCCGCCCTCCGTGGTGCGGGCCGCGTCGGCCCGGACCACGGAGGAGGCGGATGTGCTTGCGCTCGTCACGGGGCTACTCGCGGTCGTCGGCGGTGGAGCGGCGGCGCATCATCAGGAAGATCCCGGCGCCGGCGACGACCACGACGGCCGCGCCGATGCCGACGATCACGCCCGTGGACGAGCCGCCGCCGTCCGACTCCGCGCCGGCGGCCCCCGCCGCGGGTGTGGCCGACCACCAGCTCCAGTAGCCGTCCTGGCCGTACAGGTTGCCGCCCGCCTCGGGCATCGTGGTGATGGAGCCGATCTGGTCGGTGCGGTAGGCCTCCAGGGCGTTCGGGTACGCGATGACGTTCATGTACCCGGTGTCGTACAGCCGCGACTGCATCTGCTTGACGAGGGCGGCGCGCTTGCCGGCGTCGTACTCGACGGCCTGCTGGGCGTACAGCGCGTCGAAGCGCGGGTCGCAGATGAAGTTGTCGGTGGCGCCGGTGTCCTTGGGCGTGGCGGGCAGCGTGCCGCAGGTGTGGATGGACAGCACGTAGTCCGGATCCGGGTTGACCGACCAGCCGTCGAAGGCGAGGTCGTAGTCGCCCTTCACCCACGGGTCGGAGACGCTGTCGAGGCACTCGACCTTGAGCCCGATGCCGAGCTTGCCCCACCACTCCTGGAGGTACTTGCCGATCGCTTTGTCGTTGGGGTCGGTGGCGTGGCACAGGATGCGGAAGTCCAGCGGCCTGCCGTCCTTGCCGGCCCGCTTGCCCTCGGCGTTCTTCCGGTAACCGGCCGCGTCCAGGACCTGCTCGGCCCTGGCGGGGTCGTAGGAGCGCTCCTGGGCGTCGTCCGGCTGCCAGAAGTACGAGCCGAAGCGCGGCGGGATGTAGCCCTCGCCCTCGACGGCGTGGCCCTGGTAGACCTTGTCGACCAGGGTGGCGCGGTCCACGGCGAGGAAGAGCGCCTTGCGCACCTCGGGGTCGAGCAGCGCCTTGTTCCCGTTGCCGAAGGCCCTGCCGTCCTTGGCGCGGGCGCCGGGGTTGGTGGCGAGCGCGAAGAAGCGGCGGCCGGGGGCGTCGTTGACCTTGATGTTCTTCTGGGTCTTCAGGGCGGCGGCCTGAGCGGGCGTCAGGTTCGGTACGAAGGACACCTCGCCCTTCTGGAGGGCCGCGACCGCCGCGTCGCCGTCCTTGTAGTACTTGAAGACCAGTTCGTCGAACTTGGGCGCCCCGCGCCAGAACGTCTTGTTGGGCTTCAGCTTGATGTACTGGTCGACCTTGAAGTCGGTGATGACGAACGGGCCGTTGCCCACGATCGGGAACTGCTGGTCGTTGTTGAACTTCGAGAAGTCGCCGACCTTCTCCCAGACGTGCTTCGGCACGATCGGCACGTCGAGCGCCGTCATCGTCGCCTGGGGCTTCTTCAGCTCGATGACCAGGGTCTGCGGGTCCGGCGCGGTGACCTTCTTGAAGTTGGCCGTGAAGCTGCCGTTGGCGGTGGCCGCGTTCGGGTCGGTCATCATCTTGTTGAAGGTCCAGGCCGCGTCCTCCGCGGTGGCCTGCTGCCCGTCGGACCACAGCGAGTCCTTGCGGATCGTGTACGTCCAGGTGAGCTTGTCAGGCGAGGACTTCCACTCGGTCGCGAGGCCCGGGATCGGGTGCGCGTCCTTCGCGTCGTAGTTCGTCAGGTACTCGTAGGCCAGCCGGTGGATGCTGGTGGAGACGAGCTTCTGGGCGAGGAACGGCGAGAGCGAGTCGACGCTCTGCGAGACGGCGACGGTGAGCGTCGTGCCGCCGCCCGCCTTTCCGTCCGCCCTGGCGTCCACCGCCTGGGCCTGCGGGGCGGCCACGAGCGAGGCGGCCGTGACGCCCGCCGCGGCCAGCAGGCGGAGGGCTCTGTGGGTGGGTGCCGGACGGGGTGGAACCTTCGTGACCATGACCATGGGACGTGACCTCGCGTCGGGGATGCGTGCGTCGGTGAGCTGCCGTGGATCTTGGGCTGACGATGGATGAAGCGAAGGTGTATCAGCGGTGGTCTGCCGTCGTCAACGATGTCTCAAACACCGTGTGGGCTGCGGGAATGCCAAAAGGCCCCGTACCGGAACACCGGTACGGGGCCTCATTGGTCTACTCCTGTGACGCCCTACTGCTGAGGGGCTGGCGGAGCCTGCGGAGGCTGCTGCGGGGCCTGCTGCTGCCAGTTGGGCGGCGGGACCTGCCCCTGACCCTGCCCGTGCGGATCCGCCTGGGGCGGCAGCGGCTGCGCCGGGGGCTGCTGCCACCCCTGCGGCACGCCCGGCTGACCGGGCTGCGCCCCGTACGGATGTCCGGGCGCCGGCTGTGCTCCGTACGGCTGACCCGGCTGACCCGGCGCCGGCTGCGGCAGATAGGGCTGCTGGTACGGCTGACCGGGCGCGGGCGGCTGCGGCGGGTAGGGCTGCCCGGGCGCCGGCGGCTGGGGCGCGTACGGCTGGCCGGGCACCTGCTGCCCCGGCATCGGCTGACCGGGCGCGAACTGGTCCGGCGCCTGCTGCCCCGGCATGGGCGGAGCCATGTGCGGGGGCAGCGCGCCCTGGCCGTCGGCGGTCCACAGGCCCTGCGCCTGCTGCGCCCGTACGAAGTCCTCCGCCACCATCGCCGACAGGTTGAAGTACGCCTCGCGGGTCTTCGGCCGCATCATGTCGAGGTCGACCTCGGCGCCGGCCGCCAGGTGCTCGTCGAACGGCACCACGACCACACCGCGGCAACGCGTCTGGAAGTGCTGCACGATGTCCTCGACCTTGATCATTTTTCCGGTCTCGCGCACGCCGGAGATCACCGTGATCGAGCGCTGCACCAGCTCCGCGTAGCCGTGCGCCGACAGCCAGTCCAGCGTCGTCGAGGCGCTGGAGGCACCGTCCACGGACGGCGTGGAGATGATGATCAGCTGATCGGCCAGGTCGAGCACCCCGCGCATCGCGCTGTACAGCAGACCCGTGCCGGAGTCCGTCAGGATGACCGGGTACTGCTTGCCCAGGACGTCGATCGCGCGCCGGTAGTCCTCGTCGTTGAAGGTCGTCGAGACGGCCGGGTCGACGTCGTTGGCGAGGATCTCCAGGCCGGACGGCGCCTGCGAGGTGAAGCGGCGGATGTCCATGTACGAGTTGAGGTACGGGATCGCCTGCACCAGGTCGCGGATGGTCGCCCCGGTCTCACGCCGTACGCGGCGGCCGAGCGTGCCGGCGTCCGGGTTGGCGTCGATCGCGAGGATCTTGTCCTGCCGCTCGGTGGCCAGCGTCGCGCCCAGCGCGGTGGTCGTCGTGGTCTTGCCGACACCGCCCTTGAGGGAGATGACCGCGATCCGGTAGCAGGAGAGCACCGGCGTCCGGATCAGCTCCAGCTTCCGCTGCCGCTCCGCCTCCTCCTTCTTGCCGCCGAGCTTGAACCGCGCCGAAGCGCCCGGGTTCCGGCTGGACTTGGGCTTCTGCTTGTTGTTGCGCAGCAGCCGGTCGGAGGACAGCTCGACGGCCGCCGTGTACCCGAGCGGCGCGCCCGGCACGGACCGCTCCCGCTGGTCGTGCGTCACGGCGGAGGGCCAGGCGGCGCCGGTCCGGGGGTCGATGGGGCTGCCCGGTCCGACGGGACCGGCGGGACCGGCGGGGGGCTGGCCCGGCTGACCCGGCTGTCCCGGGTGGGGGAAGCCGTAGCCGGCCTGCGGCGGCTGGGGCGCCTGCGGGGGTACGGACGCGGGGGCGCCGGGCTGGGGCAGCGGCTGGCCGGGCTGCGCGGCCTGGCCGGGGTGCGGGAAGCCGTATCCGCCCTGCGGGGGTACGGGCGGCTGGCCGGGCTGGCCCTGCTGGCCCGGCTGCGGGAAGCCGTATCCGCCCTGCGGGGGCAGGGGAGGCTGGGCCGCCTGCTCGGGCCCGCCCGGGTGGGGGAAGCCGTATCCGCCCTGCGGGGGTACGGGCGGCTGGCCGGGCTGGCCCTGCTGGCCCGGCTGCGGGAAGCCGTATCCGCCCTGCGGCGGCTGCGGGGCCTGCGGCGGGACGGGGCCGGGGGCGGCCGGCGTCGCGGGCGCGGGCCAGGTCCCGGCGGCGGGCAGCGGCGCGGCCTGCGGCACCGGCCGGTCGGCCGGGGCCGGCTGGGCGGGCCACTGCGTCGCGGGCGCGGGCGTCGCGGGCTGGAACGACGGCGGCAGCGGCGGCAGTCCGGCACCCTGCCCCGGAATCTGCCCGGCCACGGGCGGCAGGGCGCCGGGCAGGGCGTCCTGCGGGGCCGCGTCGGAGGGCACGGAGGGCACGGAGGGCACGGAGGGCACGGGGGGCGCGGCGAGCGGAGCGTCGGCGGGGCCGTCCGTACCGGGCGCGGGCGGGGCCGGCGCGAGATCGGAGCCGGGCGCTGCCGGGGCCGTCGCGTCGGGCGTCGCGGTGTCCCGGGTGCCGTCGAAGGCGGGTGCGGGCGCGTCCGGCGGGGTCGTACCGGCGGAGGCGTCCGTGGACGTGTGCGCCGGGGCGGCGGCGTCGGAGGCGGTGCCGTCGGGCGTGTCCGCGGTGGCCGAGTCCGAGGTCTCGGCCGACGTGGCGTCGGCGGACCCGTCCGCGTCGACGACCGCCGGGACGGCGTCGCCGTCGGTGGCCGGCGCGGCGGTGTCGTCGGCGCCGTCCGCCGAGCCGAAGCCCGGGGCGGCGACCGCGTCGGACGCTTCGTCAGCCACCGGAGCGGTCTGCACCGGCTCGGCGTCGACGCTCCCCGCGTCGTTCGCGTGCGCGACGGCGGGGGCGGCCGGGGCGGTCGGAGAGAGGTCCGCGGAGGGCGTCTGTGCCGTCCCGTCCGCCGGGGTGACGGCACCGGCGGTGTCCAGGGGCGCGGGCGCGGGAGCCGCGGCGGGCAGGACCGGGGCGGGAGGAGCAGCGGGCGCGGCAGGCGGGGGCGCGAAAGGCGCCGAAGCCTCGCCCGCGGTCGTCTGCTGCTCCGCCAACTCCGCCATCTCGCGCTTCAGCGCGGCGGGGGAGAAGCGCATGGTCGCACCGCTCTCCACGTCTCCGCCGCCGAACGGCGCGGCCGCGGCGGGCGCCGGGGCGGCGGCCGGAGGGGTGACGGGCGTCGGAGCGACAGGTGCCGCGACAGGGGCCGGAGCGGCAGGTGCCGGAGCGGCAGGTGCCGGGGCGCCGGCGGCGGGCGGGACCGGCTCCGCAGGCGCGGCCGGGGGCGGCGGCGGGGTCGGAGCACCCCAGCTCGGCTCGAAGCCGCCGCTCGCCGGAAGGCCGGGAACGGCGACCGGCGCGCCGGTCGGCGGCGGAGGCGTGGGCGCCCCGCCGCCCGTGCCTCCGGACGCGTTCTGCGTGTACCAGGCGGGAGGGGTGTAGTCGATGGTGAACTCACCCGTCATCTCGGCGGGATCTGCGTCGGACTGATCGTCGACGGGTGGGTTCCAGCCCCCGTGGCTCTCGTCCCGATCGCGGTTCACTTTGCCTCCTGGTGTGGTCCTGCACCCTTGTGCCGTCATGGGCGGGCACATCCCACCCTAAACGCCAACCGTGTCGGTCGGGCAGGGCCGACGGCCCACCGCTGCCCGCCGTGAGGACCGGTCGCGTCCCCCAAGTGACCCGCGGGTACCGGAGAGTTAAACCCTCGGTGCTCCAAACCCATACAAAAGCGGACAGGTTCGGCGGTACCCCACGGACTCGTTCCGGCTCAGTCCATCCGGCGGGCGCTGCCCAACAATCCGGTCTCGGCGTCCGTGGCCTGCGTCATCACGAACTGCCGGTCGCCGGGGGTGCACCACAGGGTCACCCCGTCGGCCAGCGTCGACAACGTCTCCCACTCCGCGCGCTGGAGCCCCATGATGCGGCCGATCTGCGCGGCCTCGTCGGGGGAGACCCGCTGCACGCCGACGAGCGAGGACTTCTCCAACAGACGCGGCGCCACCGGGCTCAGATAAGGAAGGAGCGTGAGGACCGACTGCCAGGGGCCGGACACGACCCGGCCGCGCGGCGGCCGCATGCCGCAGTCGCGGATCACGACCACGGGGCTGCCCGCGGACGCGCCCTGCGGCGGCACCCGGCCCACGTCGTGCAACGTGATGCAGGGCTGGCCGCCCCCGGCCGCCTGGGCCAGCGCCGTCCAGGCCTGGGCGCGGCCGGTCTCGACGGCCACCCGGGCGCCGGTCGCCGCCGCGCGCAGCGCGAGCACCTGCGCGGTCCACAGACCGCCGATGAGCGTGACGTCGTACGGGCTGGGCCGGTTGATGCCGAGCACCGCGGGCCGGCCCTCGGCGTCCACGCCGACCACCATGCCGTCGTCGCCCACCGGCAGTGCCAGCGCGCCGAGTTGGTCGACGGGTACGGAGTGGCGGTCGCGGCGCGGGCCGATGAGCCCGAAGCCGAACCGGGGCTTCGAGCCCCGCCCCGCACGCCGACCGCCGTGTCCACCGCCGCCGGTACGGGCTGCCGCCCGCCGCCCGGGCACACCACCGGTCACACCGCCGGGCGCCGCGGCACCGAAGGGCGAGGCAGCGCCACCCGTCGCGGGCCCGCCGCCCGGGCCAGGACCGCCCGCACCCGGCACCGTGCCAGGACCCGCCGGACTCCCCGGACCGCCAGGACCGGCGTGACCTCCCGGTCCCGCCGGGTTCACCGCCCCCGTAGGAATGGTCATCAGCGCGCACCCCCCAGCGGCAGCGTCGCCAGCATGCCCGGGCCCTGTTCGCGGTCGAGCCGCACCAGCCCCGTCTTCACGCCGCGCGCCGCGCGCTCCAGTTCGTGCCGGGCGGCCACCAGTTCCTCGTCGCTGCGCCCGGTGATCCGTACATGTCCGGTGACCGTCACCTCCTGGCGGTCACCACCGCTCAGCGTCAGGCTGAAGGTCGTCGCGAGCGCCGGCAACGAGGTGAGCAGCGCCACCAGCTGCGGCATCGACGCCCCCGCACCGCCCGCGCCGCCCAACTGGGGCCAGCGGCCCACCCAGTACGTCGTGTGGCGCCGGTCGTCGACCCGCCAGGTGCGGGCCGTCTCCTGCGTGCGCCGCCCCTGCGCCTGCCCGCGGCCCGCCTGCGCTATCGCCATCGGGCTGGCGCACGTGGAGGTGGCGAGGGCCGAGACGAGCTCCTGCTCGGTGAGGACCGTGGCCCGGAACCCGGCACCCGCGAGTCGGCTCGCCAGCTGGTCCGCCGCCCGTACGACGCACTTCTGCGCGCCCTCCAGGCCGCCCCCGCGCGCCTCGACCGCCTCCGGGCACAGCTCGGGGTCGAGCTTCAGCGCGATCCAGGTGATCCGGACCGCGGGCGAACCCGTCTGCGCCTGCAGGGGACCGTAGTTGCGGGCCGCCATCGACTGCGCGGGCAGGTGCGGCGCGGGCGCGGGCTGGGTGTGCTGCACGACCTGCGCGGACTCCAGGCGGATGCCGTCCACGGACAGGACGTCCTGGATCAGTCCGACGGGCAGCGGGCGCGCCCCGCGGTCGGGGCGCAGTGCCGTGGCCTCGGACTCGACCCGGACGACCGCGGTGAGGAAGGTGCCGTCGCCGATCATCCCGATCGGCCGCCGGTCACGGTCGCTGTACGCGTACGTCCGCAGCGCCGGGTCGCACTCCACGAGCGGGGCGAGCCCCGGCTCCGTGCCCTCCGGCACGGTGAAGGAGGCGGCGCGGCGGGAGCGGGCGCGCAGGGAGAAGAAGGTGGAGAGCCACTCGGGCAGCGAACGCCGGTGCCGGCGCACCACCGCGAGCAGCACCAGCAGCGCCGCCGCCACACCGGCCGGCACGAGCATCAGTTTGTCGACGACCGCGGCCACCAGTAGCAGCGCCGCCGCCACCTCGATCAGCACGAGTTGTTGCAATCGGAACGAACCGAAGTGTCCCGGACGTGCCTGGAGTCTCGGGGAGACCGAGGACGGAACCGGCGAATCGGGCCCCGAGGAGGGGGAGACGGAGGGTGCGGAAGGCGCCGCGGCCGCCCTGGGCCGCGTCCGCGTCGCGGAAGCCATGATGGAGAATCCCCCTCAATTCGTCCCGATCACCGTGGCCCGCCAGGCCTTTGGCGGCTGGATCACCCTACCCGCCCCACGCGCACCGACGGACAGCAGGCATAGTAGGGGGCCGGTCCGACAGGCCGGGGGCCGGGCGCCATGCTCCCCGGACTCCCGCGCGGAGACTGCGCCAGACGAAAATGGGGACTCATGGCATCACGGCGGGACGAGCTCAACGCGTACACCTTTGCGAAGAAGCGCACGGTCGCGGCATTCCTCCAACCCACTCCCTCGGGCACGGAGGAGGGGGCGCCCAAGCCGCTGCGCGCGGTCGTTCCCGGCCTGGTCATCGGCGCGCTGGTGATCGCGGGCTTCGGCGCGTGGGGCATGTTCAGGCCGACCGCGCCCAAGGGCTGGGACGAGCCCGGCACGAAGGTGATCGTCGGCAAGCAGTCCACCACCCGCTACGTGGTCCTCACCACCGGCAAGGGCAAGGACAAGAAGACCCTGCTCCACCCCGTGCTCAACCTGGCCTCCGCCCGGCTCCTGCTCAACCCGGACGACTTCCAGGTCATCCAGGTCGACGACAAGACCCTGGACGAGGGCAAGCCGCCGCGCGGCCCGATCCTCGGCATCCCGTACGCCCCCGACCGGCTCCCCGCCGCCGAGGACGCGGGCACGCAGAAGCGCTGGGCCGTGTGCGAACAGCCCGGCGGCGGCAGCGGCGGCAGCGTCCAGAAGGCCACGTTCCTGTTCGCCCCAAGGGACTTCAAGCGCACCGACGACAAGACCAGGAAGCTGGGCGCCGGCGAGATCCTGTACGTGAAGGGGCAGAAGGACAGCGCCCAGTACCTCGTCGACCACACCGGCACGAAGTACCTGGTCAACGACAAGTCCCCGAACCTCACCACGGCGCTCTTCGGCGTCAACCGGCAGCCGCAGCAGGTCACCGACGACTGGCTGGCCACCCTGAAGACCGGCGAGCCCGTCGACTTCCCGACCGTCCCCGGCGTGGTCGGCACCAAGGCCGGCGCGAGCACCGAACTCAGCCAGACCGAGGACCAGGTCGGCATGGTGCTGCTCGCCCAGACCGGCTCCGGCCCCCAGCACTACGTCGTGCTCCAGGGCAAGGTGCAGCCCGTCTCCGACTTCACCGCCTGGCTGCTCATCAACTCCCCGAAGGCCGTGGGCCTCGGCATGAAGGGCAAGCCGAAGCCCGTCGACGCGGCGTCCGTCGCGAGTGCCACGCCCGAGGCCTTCGAGGGCACGCGCCGCTGGCCGCAGCGGAAGTCCACCCAGATCAACTCCACCGGCGGCACGGGCGCCCGCGACACCATCTGCTCGGTCCTGGAGAAGGTCGGAGAGAAGGGCGAGACGACCCTGTCGACCTGGGCGGGCCCCAAGTACCCGGCTGACATCACGGCCGGCGGCACCAGCACGTACGTCACCCCCGGCACCGGCCTGCTCTACACCCAGACCCAGGGCCGGCAGTCCAAGCCCGACGGCTCCCTCTTCCTGGTCACCGACACCGGCCTGCGCTACGCGGTGCAGGCCAACGGCGACAGTGACGCGGGTCGTTCGGAGATCGGCGCGGGGGAGCAGCAGCAGCCGGACGGACGCCCGGAACCCAGTGACGCCCAGAAGCGCCTCGGCTACGAGAAGGTCGTCCCGGTCCTCGTACCGCTGGAGTGGTCGGAGTTCCTGTCGAAGGGCCCGCGCCTGGACACCAACAGCGCGCGCCAGCCGCAGGGTTCGTGAGAGGGCGGCACAGGTGACGACACCCACGCGCAGGAGCGCGGCCCTGCTGGCGGCCGCGACCCTCACGGCCCTGCTGGCGGCATCCCCGGCGTCGGCGGTACCCGCGGTGTCCGCCGAGACCCCGGGTCCGGTGGGCGTGGACGGCAGTGGCGAGTGCACATTCCCGATGAAGAAGCAGATCGAGGGCATTCCCTGGGCGCTCCAGCGGGTGCTGCTCGACGAGCTGTGGCAGGACACCAAGGGCAAGGGCGTCCGGGTCGCCGTCATCGACACCGGCGTCGACGACGTCAACCCGCAGCTGAAGAGCGCGGTGGACGCCAAGGCGGGCAAGGACTACCTGAAGCCCGACAAGGAGAACCCGGGCAGCGGCGACGACCAGCGTGGCAAGACGGACGGCACCGTCGACCTGGTCGGCCACGGCACCAAGGTCGCCGGCATCATCGCCGCCCGCCCGAGCAAGGGCACCGGCTTCGTGGGTCTCGCTCCCGAGGCGACGATCATCCCGATCCGCCAGAACGACGAGAAGAACAGCGGCAAGTCCGACTCGATGGCCGAGGCCATCAAGCACGCCCTCGCCAAGGGCGCCGATGTCATCAACATCTCGCAGGACACCACCCAACCCCTCAGCGAGAACTCCTCGCTGGGCAGGGCGGTGGCCCAGGCCATCGACGCGGGCGTGGTGGTCGTCGCCTCGGCGGGCAACGACGGCATGGACGGCAAACTGAAGAACACCTACCCGGCGGCCTTCCCGGGCGTCCTGGCCGTGGCCTCCTCCGACCGCAACAACGAACGCGCCGCGTTCTCGCAGTCGGGCACCTTCGTGGGCGTCGCCGCACCGGGAGTCGACATGGTCTCCACCGTTCCGGGCGGCGGCCAGTGCGTCGACAACGGCACCAGCTTCTCGGCCCCGTACGTGGCGGGCGTGGCGGCCCTGCTGAAGGCCAAGTACCCCACGTGGAAGCCGGCCCAGATCGTGACGAGGATCGAGCAGACGGCGATCCGTTCCATCAACGGACATGACAATCACGTGGGTTGGGGAGTGGTCGACCCGGTGCGCGCCCTCGCCGACGGCCCGGTCCCGCCCCTCACGGGCCCCACCCCGGACCCGGGCCCCCCGAAGGCCCCGGCCCCCGAACCGGCCCACATGGCCATGTCGGAGACCCCCCAGGAGCGCGACGAACGCCTGGCCACGTACGCGCTGGGGATCGGCGCGGTGCTCGTCGCGGTGGTCGCGGGCGTGGCGGTCGTGATCCGCGACAGCCGGCGCCGAGGCGGGACCGCCTGATGAGCCGTCGGATGAGTAGGAATACCTAGGTAGCTTTGCAGTTGGAACTGTCGTACCGAGTGGTTAGAGTGGGCGAGTTCGTGCATGTGACGAGGGGGAACTGAAGTGGCAGGGCCGAACGGGGACGGCGGCAAGAAGGACCTGGAAGTCGAGGACGTGACGCTCCAGACCTTCCAGACGCGTATGCAGAAGCTGGTCGACGATCTGAAGGGCTCGCCCGCCGAGCACAAGAAGATCGGCGAGCAGAAGGTCACGGCAGCCTCCTACGGCACGGGCTTCGCCGCGGCCGGCGAGCTGCACGGGGCGTACGAGAAGGTGCGCACGCGGCTCGAAGAGCTGACGAAGATCTTCGGCGAGACGATCGAGGCGATGGGGATCCGGGCCCAGATCGCCGACAAGGGCTACACGGGTGTGGACGAGGAGGAGCGGCAGCGCTTCTCGGAGATCCAGAAGAGCACCAAGGCCGACTACGACAAGCACAACGAGGCGGCTCAGGACCCGGCCAAGCCGCAGCAGCCGGCCAAGCCGACCACGAACACCGGCGATTCCGGCGGATTCAGCTAAAGCGGGGGAGTGCAACACGATGTCTGGAGAGTTCGAGGGCAAGTCCCTGGACGCCTTGTACGCGATGATCGCGTCCGCCAAGCCCGACGACATCACGGGCGCCGGCGACGCACTGGCAGCCGCGGTGCCGAAGATCCTCGACATCGCCGCGGACCTTCGGCACTACATCTCCCGCGTGCAGTGGGAGGGCGAGGGCGCCGAGGCGTTCCGCACCTGGGGCGCCGGCATGGTCTCGGAGACGCTCGTCCTCGGTGACTTCACCAAGGTCGTGTCCGAGCAGATGAAGCACGCGGGCGGGGCCCTCAAGGTCGCGCAGACCTCCGTGCCGAAGCCCGCGGGCATGTGCTTCGCGGACCCGGAGAAGGAGAAGGCCCGCATCGAGGCGGAGACGGGTCCGAAGCTCCAGGAAGCGGTCAGCGCGATGGAGCGGCTGTCGTCGTTCTACGACACGACGAACAACCGGATCACGTCGGAGCGGCAGCCGGAGTTCAAGCCGATGGCGGGCGGCGACCGCTATGCCGGTGAGAGCGAGTACGGGACCGGCAGCGGAACCGGCTCCGGAACGTACTCAAGCACCGGTACGGGCAACACTCAGAGCGGTCACACCTCCCTTCAGCGCACCCAGGAGTCGACCCCGAGCGGCACCGATCGCCAGATTCGCGACCAGGTCACCCCGCCGCCGGCCACTCCGACCCGCCCGGACGCCGAGGTGGACACCAACCTGGACTCCGTGAAGACACCGCCGGAGACCACGACCCGGCCGCCCTTGCAGCCTCCGGTCACCACCACGCCTCCGCCGGCGACCCACCAGCCGAACCCGCTTCCGCTGCCCCCCACCGTCGTTCCGCCGCTGAGCCAGCAGGGCGGTCTCCAGCCGCCTCGCCTGCCCGTCACGGGCCTGCCGAGCCCCGCTACCCGGACAGGGCTTCCGGGACCGAGCACCTTGGGCCCCCTGGCCAGGCCGGAGGGCATCACCGGAGGCCGCCAGGTGCCCGGTCGCCCCGTCATGGGCCAGCAGATGGGACGGACGCCCATGGGCACCGTCATCGGCGAGGAGCGGGCCTCGTCGCCGTACGGGCGTGGTGCCGGCGGTCTCCACGGCCCCGGTGGCGCCGGCATGCACGGCGCACCGAGCGGTGGCCAGGGATACGGTGGGCGTCGCCTGGCGTCGCAGCCGGGCGGAACCGTAGGGGCTCCCTCGGCGTCCGGAGTGAGTGGACGCTCGGCCTTCACTCCCGGTGGCTCGGGCCTCGTGCGTCCGCCGGCTTCGCAGCAGCCGGGCGAGGAGGAGCGGCGCCAGCCGCGCCACCGTCCCGACTACCTGTCCGAGGACGAGGAGACGTGGACCTCGGGCCAGCGCCAGATCGTCCCGCCCGTCATCGACTAGGAGCACTCCCCTGATGTCCCCCCTCACCCGGGTCGCTCGCAACCGAGCGGTCGGCCTGCTCGGCGCCATGGCAGCCGTCGTCGCGACGTGGACCGTCGCGGCGCCGGCAGCGCAGGCGGACGACATGCGGTCGCGTCAGTGGTACCTGGACGCGATGAAGGCCGATGAGCTGTGGAAGGTGGCCACGGGCAAGGGCGTCACCGTCGCCGTGCTTGACAGCGGTGTCGATTCGACGCTCTCTGAGCTTCGTGGGCGGGTGCTGCCTGGCCGCAACTTCTCCGACGCGGGGGAGGGACCGGGCCGTGTGGATGACAAGGACAGGGACAGGCACGGCACGAACATGGCCCTCGCCATCGCCGGCAGTGGGGCGGGCGGAGGCGTGAAGGGTATCGCTCCCGATGCGACGATTCTCCCGGTCAAGACAGGCGACTTCGTGATCGACGGGTGGGGGTCGATGTACAAGGGCATCCGCTACGCCGTCGACAACGGCGCCCGCGTGATCAACATTTCCTCGGGCGGCGCGGCGGATGATGCAGAGAAGCCCAACTGGCTGGCCGCGGTGGAGTACGCCCAGAAGAAGGGTGTGCTGATCTTCGCGGCGTCGGGCAACGACGGGAGTGAGAGCCGGTCGTATCCAGCAGCCGTCCCCGGAGTGGTCGCCGTTGGTGCCCTCGACACCAAAGGCAAGGTCGCCAAGTTTTCCGACCATGGTTCGCATCTGGCGCTCGCCGCTCCCGGTGTCGACATGCCGGGGCGCTGCACCGACGACAAGACCAAGTACTGCGCCTTCGAGGGCACCAGCCACGCCACCGCCATCGCCTCCGGCACCGCCGCCCTCATCTGGTCCGCTCACCCCGACTGGACCGGGAACCAGGTCCTCCGGGTCATGATGGAGACCGCCGGCCACAACGGTCCGGTGCCGAGCAAGTACATCGGTTACGGTTCCGTGCGCCCCGCCCAGGTCCTGCTCGAAGGCAAGGGGAACCCGGGCGACCCCGACGTCAACCCGCTGCTCGCCGCGCAGAAGGCGGGCACGTCACCGACAACACCTCAGACCTCCCCCTCTCCTGAGAACACGGGGGCAAGCGGTAGCGACCAGGCCAAGGACAAGGACCAGGCCGCACGACCCGAAGAGGGCGGATTCCCGCTCTGGGCCATCGCCGCTGGTGCCGTCGCCGTCGTCGCCGTCATCGGCCTCGTCGTAGCGGCGGGAGTACGCAGGAGAGCGTCGACAGACGCATGAATCACGCCATCGACAACAACGAGGAGCTTCACAATGGGCACTCCCGCAGGTGGGTTCGGACTCGCAGACGATCCGATCGTCAAGGCGAAGAACAAGATCGTGGAGACCGGCGAGGCGGTCTCCAAGCAGGCGCGTGAGCTCGCCAACATCCTCGAGACCTGCAGCGCCGGCTGGACCGGTGTCGGTGCGGTGGGCTTCAAGCAGGCCCAGACGCTCCTCAACGAGGACCACGACACCATCCGTCGCCTGCTGAACGTCCTCCTCAACGCCGTCGGCGAGACGAAGAACCTCAGCAACGCCAACGACGACGAGGTGCGCGCCACCTTCGCCGCCGTCAACAACAGCTCGCTCAACAACATCTGACGACAAGGGGGAAGCACATGTCTGTCGACAACGCCGGGACCAAGGTCCGGTATGAGAGCGTCCAGGAGATGGCGAACCGTATCCGTACGGTCTCGCAGAACATCATCAAGGACATCCAGGAGATGGACGCCGCGCTCCGCGTCGTCACGGACACCTGGGACGGTGACGCGCACCGTGAGTACGAGATCCTCCAGGGCAAGTACAAGAAGCGCGCCGAGGACATGAAGGACCGTCTCGAGAAGACGGCCAAGATCATCGAGCAGGGCAAGGACAGCTACCGCTCCACGGACGTCAAGGCCTCGCGCCTGTTCACCGAGGCGTACTGACCCTGAGCCCTGCCGGCTGCTCAAGGCACACGAGAAGGGGCCCGCTCCACCCGGAGCGGGCCCCTTCCGCATGACTCCATGCCTCGTGACTCCGAGGGCTAACGGAGGTCGAACTCCCCGTCCTTGGCGCCCAGGACGAACGCGTCCCACTCGGCCTTGGTGTACCGCAGCACGGTGTCGTGGTCGAGGGAGGACCGCATCGCGACGCCGCCGCCCGGCAGGTGGGCGATCTCCACCCGCTCCTCGTCGGGGCTCGTCCCCGGGGCGCCCTCCCACTCGACGCCGCTGATGTCGAGCGCGTACAGCTCGTCCTTCTCCTGCTGAGTGCCCATCTGGCTCTGCTCCTTCACGCGGCACGGGAACGGCGTCGTTGCAGGTCAATCATGGGTGCGGGGGGACCCAGCTGTCAGCCGGATCCCCGGAATCGCCCCCGCCGGTTCACTCGGCCTGCGCGGCGAAGGTCTTGGCGAGCCCCAGGACCTGCTCCGGCGCGAGTGAGGCCTTGCCGTCCTCGCCGACGGTCAGAACCATCGCTACATCGCCCTTGTCCCCGGAGCGGAAGCGGACCGTCACGACGTTCCCGCCCTCGCTCTGGACGGGCTCGTGCAGCTCCGCCTCGGCGGCCTTCTTGGTGTATGCCCGCAGGGCGGTCGCGTCCATGGCGCCGGCATACTGGATGAGAGGCGCCAGGACGTACACCCCGCTGCCCTCGGCGACACCGGACGTGTTGATCTCCAGCTTCTCGTCACCCACGTGGTACACGCAGCTGATGAGCGCGCCCGGCTTGCCGGCCCAGGGCGACTGCTGGTCCGTCTTCTGTCCGCCCTCGGCGGTCGCGACGGGATCACCCGGTTCGGCCTTCGCCGCGCCCGGCTCGATCCGCTTCCCGAGGTCGGCGACCGACGCCGCCTTTTCCGGGTCGTACGGGAGCGGACAGCTGCCCGACCCGTCCTTCCCGACCTCGCCCGCGAGCCCGATGAGCCGGTCCACGGTCAGAGCTTCGGAGCCGCCCGCGTCGCTCGCCCCGCAGCCGACCAGCGTGGCGAGGAGGACGGTGCATGCGGCGCCCAGGACAGTGTGCTTCGCGCGGATCATGACGGTGTGCTTCCGGTGAGTGGCTTGACGACGGGGTCCTTGGCCAGTGGCTTGTTCGTGCAGCCGAGGTCTTCCGTCACCTCGCGGGTCATCAGATACAGGTAGGTAAGCTGCTGAGCTTCCATCTCCTTGCTCACGTCCTTGCCCCTGTTCACCGTGAGCGAGGCATCGGCTCGGAGCACGGCCTTGCTCGCCGGGTCGCGGAGTTCGCCCGCCAGGTCACACTTGACGTAGAGCGCCGCAGCCAGCTGCCCGGTCTCTCCCGCCGCGCCGGTCACGTCGTAGAACGTGCCGGACTCCCTGCGGTTCTTCGCGGGCTGGTCCGCGGGAGACCATGCGTAGGAGAGGACCACGCGCTCCTCACTGCCGTCCGGAAAATACCTGCAGACAAAGGCGGGCGACGAAGACCGCTCGCCACGCCTTTCCTTGAGATCGTCCTTGAGCTCCGACGTGAACCTCTGGTCGGACATCAACGTGTCCGCCTTGAAGTCATCCGTCCCGAGCACATGGCGAAGTGCCTCCTCGGTGGCAGAGTCGCCAGAGTGGCCGCACATGCCCTCGACCTGGGAGGCGGAGTCTGCGGAGGAACACGCGGTAGCGGCTAGCGAGATTGCCACAACGGCCGCTGCGGCGCACGGCAGCGCCTTCGCACGGCTACCCGTTCCCCAGGTGTGCCGCTGCGGCGCTGCGGCCGTCCTCGTAGCCGCCTGCCGCAGCGTCCCTCGCCGATTTGTGCGGGCCATTGTCGTAGATTCCTTCCTTCTTCCCCCAGGCGTTCAGGAGGTCGGTCGTGCCGTCCTGTGCCGGACGTGCATCGTGGCCCTCCCGGGCACGCGCGAGATCGGCGCCCTGAGCGCTCACGCGGGCGAAACGCTCTTCCGAGCCGACGCTCACCCCGCCGCGAGCGGCTTCGCGACCGGGTCCTTCGCCAGCGGCTCGTTCTCGCAGCCCAGGGCCTCGGTGGCTTTGCGTGCCATGCGGTAGACGAAGTCCATCTGCTGGTCCTGGGTGCCGTGGTCCTTGACGGCTCCCAGGTTGACGGTGAACGAGGCGTCCGCGTGCAGGAGCACCGTGGCCGAGCTGTCCGCCAGCTCGCCCGGCAGGCGGCACTGTACGTACAGATCCGTCGTGACGTCGTCGGACGTGCCCGTCGCGCCGTTCAGTTCGTACGAGCGCGCGCCTTTCGCGGCGCCCTTCTTCGCGTCGGCAGGCTGTGCCCAGCTGTACTCGATGGTCGCTTGACCGTCGCCGCGGCGGCCGTCGGGGAAGTACGAACACTGCCGGACGGAACGGGTGACCTGGCCTGCGGGGAGCCCCCGCAGATTGGTCTGCATCTTCTCGACGAAGCGAGGGGTCCGGTTTCCGTTCTGCGTCTCGTAGGAGTCGGCGCGGATCACCTGGCGCAGCAGCTTGTCCTCTGCGGAACCCGCGGGGATGGCACACACGTAATCGTCCGGGCGCCCCGCCTGCGGCTCCTCCGAGGAGCTGCAGGCGGTGACCGCGAACAGGGAGAGGGCCGCGACGGTCAGGAGCCGGCGCGCACGCGATTCGAGCATCATCACCCCAGGTACTTCTTCGCCGCGCCGATTCCATCGGAGTGGCCCGCGTTCGCCGCGTCCTTCGCCGAGTCGAAGGGCCCCTGCTCCAAGTTCTCGCGCTTCTTCCATTCGTCGAACATGAGGTTCATACCGTCCGTTCCCGAGGAGTAGGCGCCGCTCGACTCCTTCCTCGCTGTTTCCTCCGCCACCTCCTGGACGTCCTTGACCCAGTCAAACTTCACGGAGTCGATCAGTGCGCCACCTGCGGTGCCGACGACCGGGATCTCGCCGATCAGCGCGTTGCCGGCGATGGCCGAGTACTCGCCCGTCTTCTCGGCCCAGTCCGCCTTGTCCTTGCCCTTGTCGATGTAGACGTCGGCGCCGATCTCGTTGAGTGCGCCCATCGCGATGCCGACGTTCCGCGAGCGGTGGTCCCATTCGGCGCTCTGGCCGTGTACGGGGTTGGTCTCGAAGGGCGGCGCCTCCGCGAGCTGCTTCGCCGAGTAGGCGCGCTCCGCCTCGTACATCAGGGCGTACGACGGCCCGTCGTCGGCGATGCCGCGCATGACGCGGATCAGGCTCTCCTGGCCCACGGCGATGTGCGCGTTGTTGCCCGAGCCGTAGATGTCGTCCTTGCCCGCAGCACCGCCGTACGCCGACTCCTGGCCGTTGAGCGTGATGTGGGTGTCGGCCACGTAGTCGGCGAGCGCCCGGGCCATCGGCTGCTTGAGGTTGGCGAGGTTCTCGTTGAACTCGGCGCCGCCCTTGTCGTCGTCCAGGAACTTGATCGCGTTCTGCATGACGCGCGCCTGTCCCTCGGTGTGCGCGCCCACCTCGCCCAGCTTCTCGCCCGGCGCGTGTCCCGTCGCCGCCGCCTGGATGGCGTTGCCGAGGCCCTGGGCCTTGAACGGGTCGTCCATCTCCATGGGGGCCGAGTAGAGGGTGTTCATCAGCGGGTCCGGCCACTTGCGGTCGTTCAGCAGGAACTTCAGGTGCTCGTTGGAGTTGCCTGGTGCCTTGGGGTCGAGGAAGTACTCGGCGTCCGCCGGGTCCTTGCTCATGATGTTGAGGACGGTGTCCAGCGGGTCGTGGGCGATGTTGGGGCGCTGGCCGTCGAAGAAGTGCAGCCAGACCTCGGGCTTCTTCTTCTCGATCGAGATCATGTCGTCGCCGATCTCGTTGAGGAACTCCTTGCCGTAGGCCTTCGCGTCCCCCTGGCTCATCAGCGTGGCCAGCATCTGGTACCCGAGCGTCGGCTGGGTGTTGCTCGCGAGGTTCTTCCCGCCCAGCTCCTTCACACCGTCCACGAACGGCCGGTACGCGTAGCTGTTCGGGTCCTTCGTGCCGGAGGCGATCGTGTCCGCCAGGCCCGCCTGGATCGACTCGTACAGCTTCTTCTGGTCGGCCGGGATGCCCCGCTCGTTCGCCGCCAGGTTCATCTTGTCCGCGATCGCCAGGGTGTCCTTGGCGCCGAGACCGTTCAGGTACGCCTCGCTGAAGTGCTTGTCGCCCGAGTTCTGCTTCAGCAGGTCGCGGTAGTGCTCCAGCTCCGCCTTCGAGGCCTTGCCCTCGCGCACCTTGTCCGACAGGGCGAGCGCCTCGACGGCCTCGACGTCGTTGACCGGCTTGGAGTTGAAGCCGAACATGGCCGTGCCGTCGGCGCCCGACGCGTTGAGGAGGGCGACCTTGACGTCGGCGTCGAAGTCGGTGACCGCCTTGACCGCGTCGTTGATCTTGCGCGTGTAGGACATCTCCACTTCCCGCAGGTCCGGGTCGTGGCGGATGGTGTACGCCTCCTGCTGGCTGACCTTGCTGAAGTCGTAGCTCGCGCTGCCGGACTCGTTGACCTTCATGCCGGCGCCTATGGCCTCGTCGACCGCCGCCTTCACCCGGCCCTTGAGCTCGGTGAACGTGCCGTGCGCGTCACGGAGCAGCGACTCCATGGCGAGGGCTTCCTTCTGCGCCGCGTCGAGCTCGTTGCGCGTGATCCCGAAGTTCTGGGCGCTGAACTGCTGGGCCTGACCCGTCCAGAGGGGGTTCTTGGTGGCGACGCTCTGGACCTCCTTCTCGTAGAGGTCCTCCACCTTCTTGAGCTTCTCCGCCATGCTCTTCCAGCCGTCGGCGGCGGTGCTCAGCTTGCCCAGGTCGGTCTGCATGATCTCCTGGTACGTCGGCATCGTGATCCCCCTAGATTCCCGAGACCTTGGACTGCGTCGGAGCGAAGCTGTACCCCGTCGTCAGATCGTTGTTCTGGAACAGCGTCGACGTGTTCCGCAGCGCGCTCTTCTCCGATTCGAGGCGCGCGTTCAGCCGCTTCACCTGGCTGTCCCAGTGCTCGTGGGCCTTGCTCAGGCCTGCCGAGGTGTCCCAGCCCTTGAACTCCGTCACCGCGCCGTTCGTGCCCTCGTCCGCCGCGTCCGCGGCCGACTTCAGGTCCGGCTGGATCTGCGTCTCGATGGTGTTGGCGGCGGCCTTCTTCTTGGCGGGCGAGGTCGCCAGGTCGGGCTGGCCGCCCCCGCCCGGGTCGGCGGGCAGCTGGTTGAGCTGCATGCTCGTCGCCTGACGGTCCATGGCGGCGCTCTTCTGCTGTGCCCACTCGTCATCGAACGACACGGTTTCCCCCTTGGCTGACCTTGGGCTGAGTTACGGCGATGTTTGCATTTCTGAAGTGCTCACGTCCAACCACAGTGTCGCAGTCCGGCGGTGGGAGCCGGGGTCCGGCTCCGCACCGCCGTGTCGAAGCCGGACCTCCCTGTCGAGACCTGCCGATGCCTCACCTCTCCGGCAAACGCCCCGTCTGCACCAGCGAAGCCGCCCCGCGCCGCGACACGAAGTAGCCGCGGCCCGGCGGCATCGGCCGCGGCCGCACGTTGCCGAGCAGATCGCCCTCCTGCGGGTCGCCGGACAGGACCACGCCCTGGGCGCCCAGCTCCTTGATGCGCTGCATGAACGCCTCGTACATGGACCGCGAGGCCCCCGCGCTGTTGCGCGCGATGATGAAGCGCACGCCCGTGTCGCGGGCGAAGGGCAGGAACTCGGCCAGCGGGGCGAGCGGGTTGCCGGCGCTCGTCGCCACCAGGTCGTAGTCGTCCACGATGATGAAGACCTGCGGCCCCGACCACCAGCTGCGGTCCCGCAGCTGCTGCGGCGTCACGTCCTGCGGCGGCTGACGCCGCGCGAAGACCCCGGAGAGCGCCTCCATGTGCATCTGCATGGAGCTCGCCATCGGCGCGTACTCCAGCAGGTGCTCCTCCGGCAGGCTGCCGAGCAGCGCCCGGCGGTAGTCGCCGACGACGAGCTTCGCCTCGTCGGGGGAGTAGCGCTCACCGATCTGCTTGGCGATCAGGCGCAGCAGGTTCGTCTTGCCGGACTCGCTCTCACCGAAGATGAGGAAGAACGGATCGGTGTCGAAGTTGACGAACACCGGCTCCAGACGCGTCTCGTCGATGCCGATCGCGATGCCGTGCTGCGGGAACTCGAAGCCCTTCGGCAGCTGGTCGGCCGCCAGCTTGTGCGGCAGCAGCCGGACCGCCGGCGCCGAGGGACCGTGCCAGGCGGTGCGCACGGCCTCCACGAAGGCCGCCGTGCCCGTCGCGAGGTCCTGCGCCGAGCTCGACCCGTCGATCCGCGGCAGCGCCCCCATGAAGTGCAGCTTCTCCGGCACCTGGCCGCGCCCGGGCACGCCCGTCGGCACGTTCGCCGCGACCTTGCGGTCGAACTCGGAGTCCATGACGTCACCGAGCCGCAGCTCCAGCCGGCCCAGCATCTGGTCCTTGAGCGCCGCCCGCACCTCCATGTAGCGGGCCGCGGTGATGACGACGTGGATGCCGTAGCCGAGACCGCGCGAGGCCAGGTCGGCGACCGTGCCCTCGAGCCCCTCGTACTCGTTGCGGAAGCCGCCCCAGCCGTCGATGACCAGGAAGACGTCGCCCCAGGCCTCGCCCGGCAGTTCACCCGCCGCGCGCTTGCGCCGGTAGGTGGTCATGGAGTCGATGTTGTGCGCGCGGAAGAACTCCTCGCGCCGGTTCAGCACGCCGAGCACCTCGGCGACCGTCCGCCGCACGCGCTCCGGGTCCAGGCGGGACGCGACCCCGCCGACGTGCGGCAGCTCGGCCAGCGAGGACATGCCGCCGCCACCGAAGTCCAGGCAGTAGAACTGCACCTCGGCCGGCGTGTGGGTGAGCGCGAACGACGAGACCAGCGCCCGCATCAGCGTCGACTTGCCGGACTGCGGACCGCCGACCACCATCATGTGGCCCGCCGCGCCGGAGAAGTCCCGGTACAGCACCTCGCGGCGCTGCTCGAACGGCTTGTCGATCAGGCCGAGCGGCACCGTGAGGCCGCCCGGGCGGGTGTACTCGGTCGCCGTGAGCCCCCGGTCCGCGGTCTGCGCGAGCCCCGGCAGCAGCTGGTCGAGGGACGGTGCCTGGTCGAGCGGCGGCAGCCACACCTGGTGGGCGGGCACCCCCTGGCCCTCCAGACGGCGCACGATCACGTCGAGGACGGTGTCCGCGAGCGCGTCGTCGTCCTCGTCGCGCTGCGCCGTCAGGTACGCCGGGTCCGGCGCGGCGTACACGACCGGTACCGGCGACGCGGTGAACACCGCGGGCCGGCGTTCGATCGGCAGGCTCCCCGCCTCCAGGCGCGGACCACCGGTCCGGTACGTGCCCGAGACGTACGCCGCCTTGAAGCGGGTCATCTCGTCCGTGCCGAACTTCAGATAGCCCGAACCCGGCACCGACGGCAGGTGGTACGCGTCCGGCACACCGATCGCCGTGCGCGACTCGGCCGCCGAGAAGGTCCGCAGACCGATCCGGTACGAGAGGTACGTGTCCAGACCGCGCAGCTTGCCCTCCTCCAGGCGCTGCGAGGCGAGCAGCAGGTGCACACCCAGCGAGCGGCCGATGCGGCCGATCTGGATGAACATGTCGATGAAGTCGGGCTTGGCCGTCAGGAGCTCGCTGAACTCGTCGATGACCAGCACCAGCGAGGCCAGCGGCTCCAGGGGAGCACCGGCCGCGCGCGCCTTCTCGTAGTCGTGGATGTTGGCGTAGTTGCCCGCCGACCGCAGCAGCTCCTGACGCCGCTGCAGCTCACCGCGGATCGCGTCGCCCATGCGGTCGACCAGCGTCAGGTCGTCCGCGAGGTTGGTGATGACGGCCGCCACGTGCGGCATCTGCGACATGCCCGCGAAGGTGGCACCGCCCTTGAAGTCCGCGAGGACGAAGTTCAGCGTCTCCGAGGAGTGCGTCACCGCCAGACCGAGCACCAGCGTGCGCAGCAGCTCCGACTTTCCGGAACCCGTCGCGCCCACGCACAGACCGTGCGGGCCCATGCCCTCCTGGGCGGCCTCCTTCAGGTCCAGCATGACCGGCGAGCCGTCCTCGCCGACGCCGATCGGCACGCGCAGCCGCTCCGCGACCGACCGCGGCCGCCAGGTGCGGGCCACGTCCACCGAGGCCGCGTCGCCCAGGTTCAGCAGATCCGTGAAGTCCAGGTTGGCGAGCAGCGGTTCGTCGTCGTCCCCGCCGCCCATCCGCAGCGGCGCGAGCTGCCGGGCCAGCGCCTCGGCCGCCGGCAGCGACATGCCGTCGGGCACGCCCTCGTACGCGAAACCGCCGCCCGACTCCAGGCGCAGCCGCCCCGGCCGCACGACGACGGACAGACCGCCGCGCGGCTCGTCCAGCTCGCCGGAGACCACCTCCACGATGGTCACGCCCTGCAGCCCCTCGGCCGCCGCGAGCAGCGAGTCCGGCGGCACCATCCCGCCGTCCAGGATCACCACGACGTGCGGCTGGTCCAGGACCGGCTGGTTGTCCCGGCTGAACCGCGGCCGGCCGTCCAGCCGGGAGCGGATCAGCTGCTCCAGCTCGCCCAGGTCGTCGCCGAACAGGCGCTTCGTGCCGGCCCCGTCGACGGTGCCCGCCACCTGCGTGTGCGGCAGCCACTTCGTCCAGTCCCAGCGCTCCTGCGCGCCCCGCGCCGCGACCACGGCCAGCGTCAGGTCGTCGGGGGAGTGCAGCGTCACCAGCTGCGCCACCAGACCGCGCGCCGCCGACTGCGCCGCCTCCGGGTCGCCCGACACCGTCACGTGGTAGAACGCCCGCAGCGAGACCGCCATCGGCAGCCCGTCCAAGGTGCCGTGCACCGCGAGGAACTGCTGCATCGCACCCGCGCACAGCGGCTCCAGCTCGTCCACCGGCGCCGTCTCCGGCGCGACCAGCGGAGTCGCCAACTGCTGCGCGCCGAGCCCGATCCGGGCCTGCGCGAAGTCGTTGTCGCCGACCCGGCGCTCCCACACCCGCGAGCCCTCGGCGACCACCGACCACAACTGCTCGGGCGCCGGGTGCAGATACAGCTGGGCGTCCCGCTGCTTGCGCGCCGTGCGCCGCACCGTACGCCGGGTCTGTGCGAGGTATTTGAGGTAGTCCCGCCGCACATCGGCCATTTGCCCCTGCGACCCGCGACGGAATCTGACGAACTGGGCGATGGCCATGCCGACGGTCGACGCCAGCATCAGCGTGCCCATGATCCGCATGATCGGAGACGGCGTCATGAAGAAGAACACCACGGACGAACCCATGCCGAGCATCGGCAGGAGCTGCATCAACGCGGACTCCTGCTGCCCCCGCGGCAGTTCCGGCGGTGCCTCCAGGACCAGTTCCTCACCGGGTACTTCCGGAGGAAGGGACCTCGGCGGGCGTTTGACGACGATCTGGCTCACCGGCGCATCAATCCCTCGTTACGGGCGGGCTCGTGCGGGGACCTTCCGCTCCGGCGCCCCCGTCGGCGACGGCCTCCCCCGCGCGACGGCGATCCTACTTGCCACCACCGTCCCCACTCCCCGGTAGGGTGTCGCCGCACTGTGCGCAACCGCGAATCAGGGGGTCCAGACACGTGAGTACGACCGCAGCGACCGGCTTCTGCCGCGTCACCGTCGTGGCGCCGGACAGCCGCATCGACGTCGCACTCCCCGAGGACATCGCCGTCGCCGACGTCTACCCGGAGATCCTCCGGCTCACCGGGCAGACCCAGCCGGCCGGCGCCCCGACCGGTTACCACCTGGTCCGCCGCGACGGGACCGTCCTCGACGGCGCCCGCAGCCTCGCCGCCCAGCAGGTCCTCGACGGCGAGGTGCTCTCGCTGCGCCCCTTCGCGCAGTCCCTGCCGCCCGCCGTCTTCGACGACGTGTCCGACGCCGTCGCCTCCGCCGTCACCCGCGACCGGCACCTGTGGAGCGACGAGCTGCTGCGCGGCGCCGGACTCGTCGGCGGCGTGCTGCTCCTCGTCCTCATGGGCTTCGTGCTCTGGTTCGCCGACCCGGTCCGCCACGACATGCACAGCCTGCCCGGCGTGATCGCGGGCGCCGCAGGCCTGCTCCTCACCGCCTTCGCCGGCGTCCGCGCCCGGGTGTACGGCGACCGGGCCACCGCGGTCGCGCTCGGCCTCGGCGCGCTGCCGCTGCTCCTGATCGCCGGCTCCGGCATCGTCGCCGCCGACGCCGGGCAGGGCCCGGGCCGGCTCCAGTTCCTGCTCGGCTGCGTCACCGTCCTGGTCGCCGCCGTCGCCCTCGTCGCGCTCACGCCCAGCGGCGACGCCCCGTTCGTCGCCGCGACCTTCCTGGCCACCGTCGGCACCCTCGCGACGTTCGTCGCGATCCTCACCGAGGCCTCGGCCACCGGCACCGCCGCCGTGTGCGTGCCCGTCGCCATCGGCCTGGTCGCCTTCCTGCCCGGTCTCTCGGCCCGCTTCGCCCGGCTGCCCATCGGCTACGCCTCCCCGCGCAGCGCCACCGACGACGAGTTCCTCGCCGACCCGCACCAGGCCGTCCACGCGGAGGCGCAGCCGGTCGACGGCGAGCGCATCGCCCTCCAGGCCCGCCGCGGCCACGAGATGCTGCTCGGCCTGGTCGGCGGCTGCGCGGCCGTCGTCGTCGGTTCCTGCGCGGTGCTCGGCTTCGCCGGGAACGTCTGGGGCCAGCTGCTGGCCCTGGCCGCGGGTCTCGCGATGCTGCTGCGCGCCCGGCTCTTCCGCTACACCTCGCAGGTCGCCTGCGTCCTGGTGGCCGGTCTCGCCGCCATCGCCCTGCTGGTCCTGGGGCTCTCCCTGAACCCGCCGGTGGACCTCGTCAAGGACCTCCTCATGTACGGGGACCGCGGCGGCCTGGACATCCGTACGATCTGGCTGAGCGCGGCCGTCGCGGCCGGCGCCGCCCTGGTCACCGCGATCGGCCTGATCATCCCGAGGAAGGGCCTCTCGCCGTTCTGGGGCCGGCTGCTCGACCTCGCCGAGGGCTTCGTCCTGCTCTCCCTGGTCCCGCTGTGCCTCGCCGTCCTCGACGTCTTCATGCGGGCCCGCTCGCTGACCAGCTGACCAGCTGAGCTCCGGGCCGGGTGCCCCGCTCGCCACGTCGGCCCCAGGCGGGGCGACCGGGCCACCGGGCGACCGGCCGACCCGTTCGGCCGAACCCGGTCGGCCGAGTCGGGCGACGGGGAGTTCCCGGGCCCGATCCGGGGGCCCTCGGCCGAGCTGGTACGCTGTGTGACGGCCGTTTGTGTACGCGCTCCCGGAAGCCCCGAGCATCGGGGAGCAGCGCTCATCGGACCTTCGCTCCCGAGTCATGGAAGCTTCCCCTGAGATCAAGACCAGGGGCACTCGTGGGCGCACGAACCAGAGGAGATCCGCGTGGCTCTCGACGCCGCCGTCAAGAAGCAGATCATGGCCGAGTTCGGCACCAAGGAGGGCGACACCGGCTCCCCCGAGGTCCAGGTCGCCATGCTGTCCCGCCGCATCTCGGACCTGACCGAGCACCTCAAGACCCACAAGCACGACCACCACTCCCGTCGTGGTCTGCTGATCCTGGTCGGTCAGCGCCGCCGCCTGCTGCAGTACCTGGCCAAGAAGGACATCCAGCGCTTCCGTACGCTGGTCGACCGCCTCGGCATCCGCCGCGGTGCGGCCGGCGGCGCCAAGTAAGACGCCGTGAAGGGAGCGGTTCCCACTTTCAGGGGGCCGCTCCCTTTGCTGTACGTGCGCGATGTACCCACCGGCAATTAGTCTGGTCACACAACGCCACATCCACGCGCGAGAAGCAGCCGGCACGCCGCCGGTCCTCGGTAGTGGCCCCCGGGCATCGGTCCCGGGAGCTTCGATCGAAGACCGGCCCGCCACGACAGTGCTTCTCCCGCACCGCCCCGGGCCACACGGGCCCGTGGGCGCAAAGACGAAACGTAGGAGAAACCGCTAGTGGAGAACGAGACCCACTACGCCGAGGCCGTCATCGACAACGGCTCCTTCGGCACCCGCACGATCCGCTTCGAGACGGGCCGTCTGGCCCGCCAGGCCGCCGGCTCCGCCGTCGCCTACCTCGACGACGACACCATGGTGCTCTCCGCGACCACCGCGTCGAAGAAGCCCAAGGACCAGCTCGACTTCTTCCCCCTGACGGTGGACGTCGAGGAGCGGATGTACGCCGCCGGCAAGATCCCCGGCTCCTTCTTCCGCCGTGAGGGCCGCCCCTCCGAGGACGCGATCCTCACCTGTCGCCTGATCGACCGCCCGCTGCGCCCGTCCTTCAAGAAGGGCCTGCGCAACGAGATCCAGGTCGTCGCCACGGTCATGGCGCTCAACCCCGACCACCTGTACGACGTCGTCGCGATCAACGCCGCGTCCGCGTCCACCCAGCTGGCCGGCCTGCCCTTCTCCGGCCCGATCGGCGGCGTCCGCGTCGCCCTGATCAAGGGCCAGTGGGTCGCCTTCCCGACGCACACCGAGCTCGAGGACGCCGTCTTCGACATGGTGGTCGCGGGCCGCGTCCTGGAGGACGGCGACGTCGCGATCATGATGGTCGAGGCCGAGGCCACCGAGAAGACCATCGCCCTCGTCAAGGGCGGCGCCGAGGCGCCGACCGAGGAGATCGTCGCCGCGGGCCTCGAGGCCGCGAAGCCGTTCATCAAGGTCCTCTGCAAGGCCCAGTCGGACCTGGCCGCGAAGGCCGCCAAGCCCGAGGGCGAGTTCCCGGTCTTCCTGGACTACCAGGACGACGTGTACGAGGCCCTCGCGGCCGCCGTCAAGGGCGAGCTCTCCCAGGCGCTGACCATCGCGGGCAAGCAGGACCGCGAGGCCGAGCTGGACCGCGTCAAGGAGCTCGCCGCCGAGAAGCTCCTCCCGGCCTTCGAGGGCCGCGAGAAGGAGATCTCCGCGGCCTACCGGTCCCTGACCAAGGCCCTGGTCCGCGAGCGCGTCATCAAGGACAAGGTCCGCATCGACGGCCGCGGCGTCACGGACATCCGTACGCTCGCCGCCGAGGTCGAGGCCATCCCGCGCGTGCACGGCTCCGCCCTCTTCGAGCGTGGCGAGACCCAGATCCTGGGCATCACCACCCTCAACATGCTCCGCATGGAGCAGCAGCTGGACACCCTCTCCCCGGTGACCCGCAAGCGCTACATGCACAACTACAACTTCCCGCCGTACTCCGTCGGTGAGACCGGCCGCGTCGGTTCGCCGAAGCGCCGCGAGATCGGCCACGGCGCGCTCGCCGAGCGCGCGATCGTGCCGGTCCTGCCGACCCGCGAGGAGTTCCCGTACGCGATCCGTCAGGTGTCCGAGGCCCTCGGCTCCAACGGCTCGACGTCCATGGGCTCGGTCTGCGCCTCCACCATGTCGCTGCTGAACGCCGGTGTGCCCCTCAAGGCCCCCGTCGCCGGTATCGCCATGGGCCTGATCTCCCAGGAGATCAACGGCGAGACGCACTACGTCGCCCTCACCGACATCCTCGGTGCGGAGGACGCCTTCGGCGACATGGACTTCAAGGTCGCCGGTACGAAGGAGTTCGTCACCGCCCTCCAGCTCGACACCAAGCTGGACGGCATCCCGGCCTCCGTCCTGGCCGCGGCCCTCAAGCAGGCCCGCGACGCCCGCCTCCACATCCTCGACGTGATGATGGAAGCGATCGACACCCCGGACGAGATGTCCCCGAACGCCCCGCGGATCATCACCGTGAAGATCCCCGTGGACAAGATCGGCGAGGTCATCGGCCCCAAGGGCAAGATGATCAACCAGATCCAGGAGGACACCGGCGCCGAGATCACGATCGAGGACGACGGCACCATCTACATCGGTGCCGCCGACGGTCCGGCCGCCGAGGCCGCCCGCGCCACGATCAACGGCATCGCCAACCCGACCATGCCGGAGGTCGGCGAGCGCTACCTGGGTACGGTCGTCAAGACCACCACCTTCGGTGCCTTCGTCTCCCTCATGCCCGGCAAGGACGGCCTGCTGCACATCTCGCAGATCCGCAAGCTCGCCGGTGGCAAGCGCGTGGAGAACGTCGAGGACGTGCTCGCGGTCGGCACCAAGGTCCAGGTCGAGATCGCCGAGATCGACCAGCGCGGCAAGCTCTCCCTCATCCCCGTGATCGAGGGCGAGGACGAGGCGAAGGACGACACCGACCAGTGACGTCCCGCAGTTCCGCGACGACGGCCCGCCCCTCTTCCGAGGGGCGGGCCGTCGCCCGTACCCAAACGCTTCTCCCGGGCAAGGACGGCATCGGCACGGTCCGCCGCACCACCCTCCCCGGCGGCCTCCGCATCGTCACGGAGACCCTGCCCTCGGTGCGCTCCGCCACCTTCGGCATCTGGGCGCACGTCGGCTCCCGGGACGAGACCCCGGCGCTCAACGGCGCCACCCACTACCTGGAGCACCTCCTCTTCAAGGGCACCCACAAGCGGTCCGCCCTCGACATCTCCGCCGCGATCGACGCGGTCGGCGGCGAGATGAACGCCTTCACGGCGAAGGAGTACACCTGCTACTACGCCCGGGTCCTCGACACCGACCTGCCGCTGGCGATCGACGTCGTCTGCGACATGCTCACGGGCTCGCTCATCCTCGACTCCGACGTGGACGCCGAGCGCGGCGTCATCCTCGAGGAGATCGCGATGACCGAGGACGACCCCGGCGACGTGGTGCACGACCTGTTCGCGCAGACGATGTTCGGCGACACCCCGCTGGGCCGCCCCGTCCTCGGCACCGTCGACACCATCAACGCGCTCACCCGGGACCAGGTCGCCCGCTTCTACAAGAAGCACTACGACCCCACCCACCTGGTCGTCGCCGCCGCCGGCAACGTCGACCACGCCACGGTGGTACGGCAGGTCCGCCGCGCCTTCGAGAAGGCCGGCGCCCTCGGCCGCACGGACGCCCGCCCGATCGCCCCGCGCGACGGCCGGCGCACCATCCGCACCGCCGGCCGGGTCGAACTGCTCGGCCGCAAGACGGAGCAGGCCCACGTCGTCCTCGGCATGCCGGGCCTGGCCCGCACCGACGAGCGCCGCTGGGCCCTCGGCGTGCTGAACACCGCCCTCGGCGGCGGCATGTCCTCCCGCCTCTTCCAGGAGGTCCGGGAGAAGCGCGGCCTCGCCTACAGCGTGTACTCGTACACCTCCGGATTCGCCGACTGCGGCCTCTTCGGCGTGTACGCGGGCTGCCGGCCCAGCCAGATACACGACGTGCTGCGGATCTGCCGGGACGAGCTCGACAAGGTCGCCACGGACGGACTCACCGACGACGAGATCGCCCGCGCCATCGGCCAGCTCTCCGGCTCGACCGTCCTCGGCCTGGAGGACACCGGCGCGCTGATGAACCGCATCGGCAAGAGCGAGCTGTGCTGGGGCACCCAGATGTCGGTCGACGACATGCTGACCCGGATCGCCGCCGTCACCCCCGACGACGTACGGGACGTGGCACGCGACGTGCTGCAGCAGCGGCCCTCGCTCTCGGTGATAGGTCCGCTCAAGGAAAAGCAGGCGAGCCGCCTCCACGAAGCGGTCTCCTGACCCCCGGGTCCCCCGATTCCCTCGAGTACGAGTAAGGAAGAGCAATGAGCAAGCTGCGCGTGGCGGTCCTCGGAGCCCAGGGCCGGATCGGGTCCGAGGCGGTCAAGGCCGTCGAGGCCGCCGAGGACATGGAACTGGTCGCGACCCTCGGCCGCGGCGACAAGCTGGAGACGCTCGTCGAAGCGGACGCCCAGGTCGCCGTCGAGCTGACCACCCCCGCCTCGGTCATGGGCAATCTCGACTTCTGCGTGCGCCACGGCATCCACGCGGTCGTCGGGACCACCGGCTGGACCGAGGAGCGCCTCGCGCAGCTCAACGGCTGGCTGGCCCAGTCGCCGGAGACCGGTGTCCTGATCGCCCCGAACTTCTCCATCGGCGCGGTCCTCACCATGAAGTTCGCGCAGATCGCGGCCCCGTACTTCGAGTCCGTCGAGGTCGTCGAGCTGCACCACCCGCACAAGGTGGACGCGCCTTCGGGCACCGCCACCCGCACGGCGCAGCTGATCGCCAAGGCGCGTGCCGAGGCCGGCCTGGGCGCCCAGCCGGACGCGACGACGACCGGGGTGGACGGGGCGCGCGGCGCCGACATCGACGGCGTCCGGGTGCACGCCGTGCGTCTGGCGGGGCTCCTGGCCCATCAGGAGGTGCTGCTCGGCGGTGAGGGCGAGACCCTCACCGTCCGGCACGACTCCCTGCACCACTCCAGCTTCATGCCGGGCATCCTCCTGGGCGCCCGTCGTGTCGTCACCACCCCGGGCCTCACCTTCGGCCTGGAGCACTTCCTGGACCTGGGCTGACGTCATGGGCGGAAAGATCACGTACGTCTTCCTCGCCACCGTCCTCGTCCTCGTCTTCGGCGTGGTGGGGATGGAGGGGATCCTGCTCCTGCTGACCGGCGAGCCGGCGGCCATGGGCATGGGCGCGGTCGCGTTCCTGCTCCCGCTGGTCGGCGGCTGGTTCCTGTGGAAGAACACCCGTTTCGCGCGCCGGGCGAACCACCTGGCCGCGGAGCTGGAGGCCGAGGGCGGGCTGCCCGTCGACGAGCTGAGGCGCACGGAGGGCGGCCGGATCGACCGCGACTCGGCCGACGAGGTGTTCGCCCGGCGCAAGGCCGAGACGGAGGACGCCCCGGACGACTGGCGCTGCTGGTTCCGGCTCGCGGTGGCCTACCACGACGCCCGCGACACCCCCCGCGCCCGCAAGGCCATGCAGCGCGCGATCGCGCTGCACGAGGCGGGCTGACACGCCCGGCGCGCTCAGTGCGCGCCGGCGTACTCCGCGTTCCAGGCCTCGATCGTGTCCGCGGCGCGGTCGAAGGCCTCGACGCGGGAGAGGAAGTCGGCGTTGTGGTCGGTGAGCAGCGGGGTCTGCTCGCCGCTCCGCCGTACGAGCACCAGGGCCTGGCCCTGGACCGTGCGGGGGAGCCCCAGCCAGCGCACCGGCTGCTGGGTGGTCCGCACGGCGGTGACCTGGCCCCACGGCACGGTCCGGGTCGAGAAGAACGAGACGTGGCGCAGGCCGGCCCGGCTCACCCACACGCCCATGCGCAGCACGCGCAGCGCCGCGCCGATGATCAGCGCGGCGAAGCCGAAGGTGAACAGGGCCCCACCGCTCGCGCCGGCCGCGGCGATGATGACGGCCGCGAGCAGCACGAACGAGGCGAGCAGCAGCGCGAGCGCGGCGATCCCCACCCGCCACGGCCCCGGCCGGTACGGACGACGCCACTGGTCGTGGTCGTCGAACGGCAGCGCGATGTCGTCGTCCGCTTCGAAATCTCGGTCGGCCGTCAGAAAGGGCAGGGGCACGACAGGTCCTCACTCACAAGCACGTTCGGTGGGCTGTGCCCGGTGAGGCTACCTCAGCGCCCGTCGGAAGCCTCGGACTGCTGTTGCCGTCCGCCCGTCTCCCCGGTCTGCAGGGAGGGCATACCGAGGACGAGCGAGCCGACGAGCCCGGCGACGATGGTCAGCCCGAACAGCGTACGGCCCAGGCGCTGGGAGCGCGTGAGACGCTCCGGAGGTGGCGGAGTGACGTTACTGCGGAAGCGGTCGGACTCCGCGACGAACGCGAACGGTACGGCCTCTCGCCGGCCAAACATCAGGGCCACTCTCCTCGGGTCGGTGGTGCTCGTGTATGTCACAGGTACAGACGAGCGAACCGACTCTTTGGTGCCGTTTTTTCATCAAAGCGGCCGAATCTCATCCTTGAGTCGTAGGTAGATAGAGTGGGCGACTGCAACGAGCCCCGCCGGGAAGGACCGCTGGTGACTGACACCCCCACCGAGCACGACGCGAAGATCGACATCCGGAGCGACGTCACGGTCGAACTCGTACGGAGCGCCGCCACCGACTCCGACGTCCTGTGGGCGGCGCGCGTGTCCACGGCGGGCGAGCAGTCCCTCGAAGAGCTCCAGAAGGACCCGGAGCGCTCCAAGGGCCTCATCAACTTCCTGATGCGGGACCGGCACGGCAGCCCCTTCGAGCACAACTCGATGACGTTCTTCATCAGCGCCCCGATCTTCGTGTTCCGCGAGTTCATGCGGCACCGGGTGGGCTGGTCCTACAACGAGGAGTCGGGTCGCTACAGGGAGCTGCAGCCCGTCTTCTACGTGCCGGACGCCTCCCGCAAGCTGGTCCAGCAGGGCCGCCCGGGCAAGTACGTCTTCGTCGAGGGCACCGAGGAGCAGCACCAGCTGGTCAGCCGGACGATGGAGGACTCCTACCGCCAGGCGTACGCCACGTACCAGGAGATGCTGGCGGCCGGCGTCGCCCGCGAGGTGGCCCGTTCGGTCCTGCCGGTGGGTCTTTTCTCCTCGATGTACGCCACCTGCAACGCGCGCTCGCTGATGCACTTCCTCGGTCTGCGCACCCAGCACGAGCTCGCCGCCGTGCCGTCCTTCCCGCAGCGTGAGATCGAGATGGTCGGCGAGAAGATGGAGGCCCACTGGGCCCGGCTGATGCCGCTGACCTACGAGGCCTTCAACAAGAACGGGCGTGTGGCGCCGTAACGCCCACCCCGTCGAGCACATAAGTACGAACTTCGCGCACGAAGTGTCCGTATTGCGACGTTTCACGAAGTTCATCTAGGCTGATCAAACGGACCCGGCACTGCTTGAACCCCCGAGCAGGCAGTGCCGGGCTCCCCTTATCGCGTCCCCCGAGGGGACACCCGGCGCTGAGCAGCGAGTAGCGTGTTACCCATGGCTCCGATCTCCACTCCGCAGACCCCCTTCGGGCGGGTCCTCACCGCCATGGTCACGCCGTTCACGGCGGACGGCGCACTCGACCTCGACGGCGCCCGGCGACTCGCCTCCCACCTCGTCGACGCGGGCAACGACGGCCTGATCGTCAACGGCACCACCGGCGAGTCCCCCACCACCACCGACGCGGAGAAATCGCAGCTCGTACGAGCGGTACTGGAGGCGGTCGGCGACCGCGCCCACGTCGTCGCCGGCATCGGAACCAACGACACCCACCACACCCTCGAGCTCGCCCGCGCCGCCGAGCGTGACGGCGCGCACGGCCTGCTCGCCGTCACGCCGTACTACAACAAGCCCTCCCAGGAGGGCCTGTACCGGCACTTCTCGGCCATCGCCGACGCCACCGAGCTCCCGGTGATGCTCTACGACATCCCCGGCCGCAGCGGCGTCCCCATCGACACCGAGACCATCGTCCGGCTGGCCGAGCACCCGCGCATCGTGGCCAACAAGGACGCCAAGGGCGACCTCGGCCGCGCCAGCTGGGCCATCGCCCGGTCCGGCCTCGCCTGGTACTCGGGTGACGACATGCTCAACCTGCCGCTGCTCTCCGTGGGCGCCTGCGGCTTCGTCTCCGTGGTCGGCCACGTCGTCGCCCCGGAGCTCCGCGCCATGGTCGACGCCTACCTGGCCGGCGACGTCCAGAAGGCCACCGAGATCCACCAGCGGCTGCTCCCGGTCTTCACCGGCATGTTCCGCACCCAGGGCGTCATGACCACCAAGGCCGCCCTCGCCCTCCAGGGCCTCCCGTCCGGCCCCCTGCGGCTGCCGCTCGTCGAGCTCTCCCCCGAGGAGACCGCCCAGCTCAAGGTCGACCTGGCCGCCGGCGGGGTACAGCTCTGACTACAGACTTCACAACTGAAGATCCGTAACTGAACACGACAGCAAGTGCACGAATGTCATGCGCGCCACGTGCCGAGCCGGTACGTGGCGCGCGTGGTGAGGAGAGTCTTTTGAGCCATCCGCATCCTGAACTCGGCGCCCCGCCGAAGCTGCCCAAGGGCGGCCTGCGCGTCACCCCGCTCGGCGGTCTCGGTGAGATCGGCCGGAACATGACGGTCTTCGAGTTCGACGGCCGCCTTCTGATCGTCGACTGCGGCGTCCTCTTCCCCGAGGAGGAGCAGCCGGGCGTCGACCTGATCCTGCCGGACTTCACCACCATCCAGGACCGCCTCGACGACATCGAGGGCATCGTCCTGACGCACGGCCACGAGGACCACATCGGTGGCGTGCCCTACCTGCTCCGCATGAAGCAGGACATCCCGCTCATCGGCTCCAAGCTGACCCTCGCCCTGATCGAGGCGAAGCTCCAGGAGCACCGGATCCGCCCGTACACCCTTGAGGTGGCCGAGGGGAACCGCGAGCGGTTCGGTCCCTTCGACTGCGAGTTCATCGCCGTCAACCACTCCATCCCCGACGCCCTGGCCGTCGCCATCCGCACCCCCGCGGGCATGGCCGTCCACACCGGCGACTTCAAGATGGACCAGCTCCCGCTGGACAACCGCCTCACGGACCTGCACGCCTTCGCGCGCCTGAGCGAGGAGGGCATCGACCTCCTGCTCACGGACTCGACGAACGCCGAGGTCCCGGGCTTCACGGCACACGAGCGCGACATCTCGAACGTCCTGCGCAACGTCTTCGCGAACGCCCAGAAGCGCATCATCGTGGCCAGCTTCGCCAGCCACGTGCACCGCATCCAGCAGATCCTGGACGCCGCCCACGAGTACGGCCGCAGGGTCGCCTTCGTCGGCCGTTCCATGGTCCGCAACATGGGCATCGCCCGCGACCTCGGCTACCTGCGGGTCCCCGCCGGCCTGGTCGTGGACGTGAAGACCCTCGACGACCTCCCGGACGACGAGGTCGTGCTGGTCTGTACCGGCTCCCAGGGCGAGCCCATGGCCGCCCTGTCCCGGATGGCCAACCGCGACCACCAGATCCGGATCGTCCCCGGGGACACGGTCATCCTGGCCTCGTCCCTGATCCCGGGCAACGAGAACGCGGTCTACCGCGTGATCAACGGCCTGACCCGCTGGGGCGCCAACGTCGTCCACAAGGGCAACGCCAAGGTCCACGTCTCGGGCCACGCCTCGGCCGGCGAGCTGCTGTACTTCTACAACATCTGCAAGCCGAGGAACCTCATGCCGGTCCACGGCGAATGGCGCCACCTGCGCGCCAACGCCGAGCTCGGCGCGATGACGGGTATCCCGAAGGACCACATCGTCATCGCCGAGGACGGCGTCGTCGTCGACCTGGTCGACGGCCGCGCCCGCATCACCGGCAAGGTCCAGGCCGGCTACGTGTACGTGGACGGCCTCTCGGTCGGCGACGTCACCGAGAGCTCCCTCAAGGACCGCCGGATCCTCGGCGAGGAGGGCATCATCTCGGTCTTCGTGGTCGTGGACTCCTCGACCGGCAAGATCGTGGGCGGCCCGAACGTCCACGCCCGGGGCTCCGGCATCGAGGACTCCGTGTTCGACGCGGTGCTCCCCAAGATCGACCAGGCCCTGAACAAGTCCGCCCAGGACGGCGTGGTCGAGCCGCACCAGCTCCAGCAGCTGATCCGCCGCACGGTCGGCAAGTGGGTGTCCGACACCTACCGCCGCCGGCCGATGATCCTCCCGGTGGTCGTGGAGGTCTGACGGACCGTCCGTACGGCTGAGAGGGGGGCGCCTCGATTTGCATCGGGGCGCCCCCCTCAAGTACGTTTACGGCTCCGCCAGAGGGGAAGCCCCGGGCACCACTGTGTGCCAGGAGCTCGAACCGGGAGGCGGAAATTCCGACTCAGAACTTCTGATAAAGTCGGAACGCGCCGGAAGGCCTCGGAAAGAAGACGAAAGTCGGAAAGCCCGGGACCGGAAAGCACCGAGGAAATCGGATCGGAAAGATCTGATAGAGTCGGAAACGAAGGAAGCGCCCGGAGGAAAGCCCGCGAGGGTCGGTA
>NZ_JBFAXU010000027.1:0-127895 GCF_040680975.1 Streptomyces sp. NPDC051921 | reverse complement strand
GACGACGTGGTGGAGACGGCGGACATCTTCATCACCACGACCGGCAACAAGGACATCATCATGGCCACGGACATGGCCAAGATGAAGCACCAGGCCATCGTCGGCAACATCGGCCACTTCGACAACGAGATCGACATGGCCGGCCTCGCGAAGACCCCCGGCATCGTGAAGGACGAGGTCAAGCCGCAGGTCCACACCTGGACCTACCCGGACGGCAAGGTCCTCATCGTCCTGTCCGAAGGCCGCCTGCTCAACCTGGGCAACGCCACCGGCCACCCGTCCTTCGTCATGTCGAACTCCTTCGCGGACCAGACCCTGGCCCAGATCGAGCTCTACACCAAGCCGCAGGAGTACCCGACCGACGTCTACACCCTCCCCAAGCACCTCGACGAGAAGGTCGCCCGCCTCCACCTCGACGCCCTCGGCGTCAAACTCACCACCCTCCGCCCCGACCAGGCCACCTACATCGGCGTCCCCGTCGACGGCCCCTACAAGCCCGACCACTACCGCTACTGATGCCGCACTGACCGCGCCCCACCCTCGGGTGGGGCGCTTTCGGCGTTTCGGAAGGCCGACGGCATACCGACACGGAACGTGACATACCCCACGACCCCGGCCCCACCCCGCCAGCCACGCCCCCTGCCCACCATCCCCACCCCACTCCGCCCCCACCCGCTACACTGACCGCACGCCCCGCCTTCGTAGCTCAGGGGATAGAGCACCGCTCTCCTAAAGCGGGTGTCGCAGGTTCGAATCCTGCCGGGGGCACAAGCAGAAGGGCCAGCTCACGGGACGTTTTCCCGGTGCTGGCCCTTTCGCATGATCACGGCCGCGCCGTCCACGTGCCAGAAGGCACCGAGCCGACCATCGGACGCTTCGTGCGGGCTCTCACCGGCCCCGGTACGGCAGCCGTCGTCCCGCAACCGCAGCACACCGTCCCTGCCCTGCAGCGCCGACCGGCCCAGCTGGACCTGCGGACCAGGCCGCCGACGTGCGGGGCGCGTGCGCGGTCGGCGCTGGCAGGTCACTCCTGGCCATCGACGAAGCCCGACCGTCGGTTGGGTCCCGGACGAGATTCCGGGCCGCCCCCGGACAGGCCGGGGATGCAACCATTCCTTTCAGAGCTGGAACCCCCGGAAGCCGACCGCGCGCTCGAGACCATAGGGGCCGGCACTGACAACGCGCCGGTGCGCGAGCGGCCGTCGAGCGGTGAGCGGCAGGCCGCGCGGCGGTCGCCTCCGCCCCCAACGGGTGCTGCGGGACAGGGAGATGAGCAGTGGAGTCCCCGCTGCTGCGGTGGCCCGATGGCAGCGATCAAGCCGTTCCAGGTCACCTTCGACTGCGCGGAGGGCAGTGGAGGCGTCGATCGCCGACAACGGAGGGTTCTGGCCGCTCGCGCCAGCTGCTCATTACGACGGCGAAGGTCTCACCGATGAGCAGATCGCACGCCTCGTGCGTGGCTCGACGCCTCACCCAGGTGCCACGCTCACCGAGCCCGCCGTGCTGGCAGGGCCGCTCGGTGAACTTCCGGCGACGTACGTCCTGTGCGTGATGCCGGGGGCCGAGTCCGACGACGCCGAGCCCGACGCAGATGTGGCCGAGCTGCTGAACAGCACGTGCTGGCGGCTGGTCACGATGGACACCGGCCATTGGCCGATGTTCTCCCAGCCGCGCGGGTTGGCGCGGATTCTCCTCGATGCCGCCGTGGAGTGAGAGCACCTCCAGGCGACCTGGATCCCCCACGATCGCGCCCTTCGCATCATCCACTTCCGATGCAGGCGCCGGCAGCGCCGAAGGCCGGGGGCTCGCCCCCGGCCCTTCGCGCGCTCAGCCGGACTTGGTCATCCGCACGGTGAAGCTCTCCTTGTCACCGTCGTTGAAGTCGGTGTGGTCCCACACCGAGATGTGGGTCCTGTCCTGCATCCTCAGCTGCAGCACCTCGCTCGCATTGCTCCAGTTGTACGTGACGAACTGGAAGTTCGGGTCGGGGCTGTCTCCCATCCTCCTGTTTCCCCAGCTGCAGATGAGCGACTTGTCGTGCTCGCACGTGGACCAGGCTCTGGCGTAAAGGTGGCAGTCCTGTCCCTGCCAGACGTCGATACGCTTCAGCCTGGAGTCGGGCGAGCGCCACTTTCCGTTGAAGCGGTGGGCGGAGCAGGAGGCGGATGCTTCGTTCGCCGAGGTGACCGTGATCACGACCGACAGGGAAAGCGTCAGGGCGGCCGTGACCAGCAGGGCAATGATCTGGCGTAGTGGGCGACCCACAGAAGAGGCGTGTGTCATCGCGAACCTCCGGTGGCGGGTGGCAGCACGGGGCATCCCGTGGTCGCATCAGACGACATCTGACAGCCCGGATGATTCCGGCGACGTCCTCATTGCCGTACGGCACGAGGATCGCCGACCCCCTCGTCCTGCTTGCGCCACGTATTCAGGCGGGTGAGTGCCGTTTAACCCCCACATACTCCAGACCAGCACTCCTGGATCCTGATCGCAAGTCAGGAAATCCGCCACATTCAATGGTGAATGCCGTTCAATGTGGACGGGGCAATGAATTCACACGGCCGGCTTTTCAGCGGAGCTCGTCCGGGCACGCGGTGCCCCGGGGGAAGAGCTTGTAGGGGGCCGCCAGGCGGTAGGTGCCGGCCTTGGGGGCGAGGAGTTCGGTCCATTCGTCGCCCTCCGCGTCCGGCTCGGCCTTCAGGAGGCAGCCCTCCTCGTTCGCGAAGACCTTCGGGAGATCGGTCTCCGCCGCTTCGCGCGCCTTCTTGGAGGCCTCCGTCTCCTGCGGGGGTTCGATCTTGCCGCCGTTCTCGTCGAGGAGGGCGAGCCACGGAGAGTAAGGGACGCGGATCTTGATGCGGGCGGGCCGGTCCAGGCGGAGGACGACCTCGTTGGCCTCCGCACGCTGGACCACGGCCGGCGCGTCGGCCAGCGGCGTCGGGTCGGTGACCGCGTACAGGCGCCAGTTCGCGTCCGACCAGACCTGCTTCAGGTAGGGCAGGCCGTCGTCGACCAGCTCGGCCTCGCGCTCGGCGCCCGAGTCCGGGGCGCCGGTCGGCAGGACGACGTAGTGGACGGCCCAGCGGTCGAGCCAGTCCTGGTAGTTCGCGGCGTTGAGCGTGTCGTCGTAGAAGAGCGGATTGCGCTCGATGTCGGCCTGGCGGTTCCAGCCGCGCGCGAGGTTGATGTACGGCGCGAGGGCCGACGACTCGCGGTGGCTGGAGGCGGGTACGACCTCGACCCGGGCCTGCTCCGCGCCGCGCACCTGCAGCTGGTTGATCAGCGGGGCGACCTCGCGGGCCCAGGACGCGTCCGGGGCCGTACGGATGACGTCGTCGACGCCCTTGAAGCCGATCCAGAAGTTCAGGCCCGCGAAGGCCAGCACGATCGCGTACCAGCGGCGGGAGCGGGGGCGGGCGTACGGGAGGGCGGCCAGGAGGACCACGCCGGCGAAGAGCATCACCAGGCGGCTGACGTTCGAGCCGATCTGCGAGTCGACCAGCCAGGTGAGCAGCGTGCCCGCCGAGTAGACCGCCGCCGCCGTGCGCACCGTGCGCCAGTCCTTCGGGACCAGCACGAGGACCAGGACGCCGAACAGGAACGGCAGGCTCGTCGACATCAGGCTCATCGGCTGTGTCCCCGAGAAGGGGAACAGCCATGCCGAAAGGGCCACGACCGCCACCGGGGCCAGTCCCACGGCGTACGCGCCCGGCCGGCGTTTGTTGAGGAACAGCGCGGCGGCGACCACGCCCAGGAACAGGCCCGCCACCGGGCTGCACGCCGTCGCGAGGCCGGCCAGGGGCGCGGCGACCGCGGCCTTCGCCCAGCGTTTGAAGCGCCAGCGGTGCGGCCAGCAGAAGACCGCCGCGACGGAGCCGAGCGCGAACATCATGCCGAGGCCGAAGGTGACCCGGCCCGACAGCGCGTTGCAGAGGAAGGCGAAGACGCCGGCCAGCGCGCACGCCATCGGATTGCGCACCGCCCGCACCCGGACCAGGATCAGCGCCGTCAGGGCCGCCGACAGGGTCCCGGCGACCATCATGGTCGTACGGACCCCGAGCAGGGACATCAGGTACGGGGACACGACGCTGTACGAGACCGGGTGCATCCCGCCGTACCAGGCCAGGTTGTACGCCGAGTCCGGGTGTCGGCCGACGAACTCCGCCCACGCGTCCTGCGCCGCCAGATCGCCGCCGCTGTTCGCGAAGAAGAAGAACCAGAGGACGTGGGTGAGCGCAGCCGCAGCCGTGGCCACCAGCACGGGAACGCGCCGTCGGCTCCGCCAGGGGCGGGTCGCGGCGGGCGGCTCCACCGGCGGGCGGGGGGCCGGAAGTTCTATTCGCGAAGGCGAAGAGGAGTTCATGGGTGCAGCCTCGTCGGCGCGTGTCGGCTCGGCGGTGGTCAACTGCGGCCCTTTCCCGTGCTGCCTCTGCTGCCTTTCTCTCGTCCCCAGGGAACGCTAACAGCTGGGCGCCCGGGCGAGGCCCGGGCGCCCGTCAGGATCAGCCCAGTCGGGTCAGCTTCTCGCCGAAGCCAGGCTCCACCAGGTCCTTCTGCAGCGCCACCGGAGCGCTGACCGCGCCGGTGCCCGTGCCGACCGTCACCTGGCCGACGACGTCCCCGGCCTTGCCGGTGTGCGGCAGGGCCTTGCCGCCGACGCCGAGCGTCAGGTCCACCTTCAGGCCCGGCCAGCCGACCGCCTTCAGGTCCTTGGTGGCCACGACCGGCGTCCGGCCGTTCAGACCGTCGTCCACGTAGCCGACGACCTGGCCCTTCTTCACCACGGCGGCCGAGGTGACGTCCGACTGCGCCTTCTGGATGAGCGTGAGGCTGTTCGCGATCGCCAGGTCCAGCTTCTGCCAGAGCTGCGGGGCGTCCTTGGCCCCCATGACGATGCCGAGGATGCGGCGCTTCTGGCCGTCGACGACGGTGTTCGCCGCCCACAGCAGGTTGCCGCCGGCCGGGGTGGAGGAGCCGGTCTTGATGCCGGTCACGCCCGGCTCCAGCAGGATCTTGTTGTTGTTCTCGATCCGGCCCGGGATGCCGTCGATCTCCACGTTCGGCATGTCCACGATCGCCCGGAACACGTCGAACTGCATGACCGCCTTCGCCAGCTTCAGCTGGTCCAGCGGCGTCGACACGGTGGTCGACTGCAGACCGGACGGGTCCGTGTACGTCGACCCCGTCATGCCGAGCTCCTTGGCCGCGGCGTTCATCTTCTCGACGAACGCGGCCTCCGAACCGGCGTCCCAGCGGGCGAGGAGCCGCGCCACGTTGTTGCCCGACGGGATCATCAGGAGCTGCAGGAGCTCCTTCTCCGAGTAGGTCTCGCCCTCCTTGATGGGCGCCGTCGACTCGTCCTTCGCCTTCGCCTGCTCGCCCGCGGTCTTGTCGACCTCGATCTCCGGGCCCTTCTCCTTCCCCTTGATCGGGTGGTCGCGGAGGATCACGTACGCGGTCATCGTCTTGGCCACGCTCGCGATCGGCGCGGGCTTCTGCGCGCCGTACGTGCCGAGCGAACCGACGCCCTCGACCTCGGCCGCGCCCTGCCCCTCGGACGGCCACGGCATCTGGAGCTCGCCGCCCTCGAAGGTGTAGGTGGGGGCCGCGGACAGCACGAGCTTCGGGTCCGGCAGCGGACGCACGAACTGTACGACCGCAAAGACGACCACGAGCAGCAGGAGCAGCGGGGTCCAGATCTTCACCCGTCGCGCGGTGGTCCGCAGCGGCGTCTCCGGCGGCGGCGGGGTGTTGGTCAGCTCCGCCAGGATCTCCAGCGGCGGGCGCGGCGGCAGCGGCTGCTGCCTGGTCCGCTCGGGCTCGCCCAGGGACGGCGGTACGGGGGCCGGGGCGGCCTCCGCGCTGGACGCGGCCTCCGCCTTGGGCTTCGGCTGCTCCTGGGTGATGTCTCCCCGGAGCGGGCGGAAGGTGGACGGCGGCAGCTTGAGCGCGGTCGTCGGCTGGTCGACGGCGGGCGCCACCGGCGGCTTGACGGCCTTGAAGACGGCGGTCGGCTGGTCGACCGGCTGCGGCGCCGGCTTCGGCTCGGGCTCAGCCGCCGCCTCGGGCTCGGGCTTCACCTCGGGCTCAGCCGCCGCCTCGGGCTCGGGCTTCGCCTCGGGCTCAGCCGCCGCCTCGGGCTCGGGCTTCGCCTCGGGCTCGGCCTCCGCCTGGGGCTCGTCCGCCGCCTCCGGCTCCGGCTCGGCCTCGGTGGCCGGCTCCGGCTTCGCCTGCGCCTTCGGCGGGGCCGCCTTGCGCGCGGCGAACCACGACTCGCCGTCGGCGGCGGCCGAGGCATCAGCGGCCTCGGGCGCATCAGCGGCCTCAGGAGCCTCGGAGACCTCGTCGGCGTCCGCCGGAGCCCGGGGCTCGTCGCCCGGCTCGTCAGCGGCCTCGTCGACGGCCTCAGGCGCGTCCTCGTCGGCGCTCGCTTCCGCGGCCGTCCCGTCCGCGGCCGTCTCGGCCTCGGCGGCGTCCTCCGAAGCCTTCTGAGCCTCCGGCAGGTCCTTCGCGGGGATCCTCAGGACGACCGTCCCGCCCGCGACCGCGCCCGCGTCCTCGGCCTCTGCCTCGGCCTCTGCCGCTGCCTCCGCCTCTTCGACGCCCGTGTCCTCCGCGTCCACGCCCGCGTCCGCGTCCGTGTCCACGCCCCTCACGTCCCCGTCGCCCGCGACGACGGAGTCCTCCGCAACCGCGGGGTCCTCCGCCGCGTCCTCCGTGACGGAGGGCCGGTCCTCCGGTGCCGTTCGCGGGGCCAGGGCCTTGAAGACGGCCGTCGGCTGGTCCACGCGGTCCCGGAGGACGGACAGCCGCGGGTCCCTGCCGTCGTCACCGACCGCACCGTCCCGCTCCCGCTGCTCCGCCTTGTCGGGGGACTCGCCCGCCACCGTGCCTCCTCCATCGCTCATGCGTACGTCCGAACCATCTACCAGTGTCCTGTGTGAACCCCTTGGCGCCGTGCTAGACGAGAACGACATACCTGCCGGTTCCCGTACGAAGCGCCCAGGCACTCTCGACAGATGAATGTGAGAGGGGTCACCCTGTCATTCATCCACGCGGGGAGGCATGGATGGGCAGGAGCCGCAGAACACTTCCGGAGGAGCTTCTGCTGCTCGCTCTGGACCCGGCCACGGGTACCACAGCGCAGCCGCAGTCGCTCGACCTGGGCCTCGCCGGAGCACAGCTAGTGGAGCTGGCTCTGGCGGGACGGATAGCCCCTGACGGGGATCGTATCGCCGTGGTGATGCCACGGCCGACCGGAGATCCGACTCTGGACTCCGCACTGGAACTGCTGCGCAGGCGCGGCAGTCCGGTACGGGCCGTCCATTGGATCGGCGGGCCCCGCCTGGGGCTGCGCCAGACGTATCTCTCGCACCTGGAGCGCTGCGGCATGGTGCATGCCGTGGAGGGCCAGATGTGCGGGGTGCTGCCGACGACTCGCTACCAGGCGACGGACACGGCGATCAGCCGGGAGATCAGGACCCGGCTGGACAGTGCGATCCGCACCGGCGTACCGCCGGACCCGCGGACCGCGGCGCTCGCCGCGCTGGCCCACGCGGTCGGTCTCGGCAAGCACCTGTACCCCGGCAACGAAGGACGGTCGTCGCGGTCCCGGCTGCGCGACCTGATCCGGCACGACCCGATGGGCGGTCTCGTGGCGCACGCCGTGATGGACGTCCAGAACGGCGTGGGGGCCCAGCCCCGTCGTCACGCGCAGGCGGGCGGCGTGCCGTCCCAGCCGCGCCGCGGCACCATGGCGCGCGCCGCCATGTGACGCGGCCGCGGTCGCAGAGCCCGCTCCACCAGATCCACCCGAACCACACCGGGAGCCGCAAACGTGTGCGGGTCGGCCGTCCTCACGGCCGCCCCGCACCGTTGCGTTGTCGGCATTTCCCAGCGCACGGCGCACCTTTGGTGGCAGTCTGCCAAGCAGTAGATACTCACAGCTACGCTGCCGACAGCCGGAGGTGCAGTTTCCGTGGCGTCCAATGTCAACCCCACCGTCAGGCGACGCCGATTGGGCCAGGAGCTGCGCCGGCTCCGCGAGGCGAAGAACATGACGGCCGAGCAGGTCGCCGAGCGTCTCCTCGTCTCGCAGTCCAAGATCAGCCGCCTCGAGAACGGGCGCCGGTCGATCAGCCAGCGTGACGTCCGCGATCTGTGCGGGGTGTACGAGGTCGAGGACGAGCGGGTCGTCGACTCGCTGATGCAGATGGCCAAGGACTCGCGCCAGCAGGGCTGGTGGCACGCCTTCGGCGACATCCCGTACAGCGTGTACATCGGTCTGGAGACGGACGCGGAGAGCCTGCGGGTGTACGAGCCGCAGATCATCCCGGGGCTGCTGCAGACCCATGGGTACGCGGAGGCCGTGATCAACGGCGCGCTGCCCGAGTCCACGCCGGCGGACATCGACAAGCGGGTCACCGTCCGCACCCGCCGCCAGGACCGCATCAAGGACGACGAGCGTCCGCTGCGCCTGTGGGCGGTCATCGACGAGGGCGCGTTGCGCCGGGTGGTCGGCAGCAGGCAGCTGATGGTGCAGCAGCTGGAGCACCTGGTCGAGCAGTCGCACCTGCCGCACGTGACCGTGCAGGTGCTGCCCTTCCACATGGGCGCGCACCCGGGCATCAGCGGGCATTACGCGATCCTGGAATTCCCCGACACGTCCGACTCCTCGGTGGTCTACATCGAGGGCGTGACGAGCGACCTGTATCTGGAGAAGGCGCAGGACGTCGCCAAGTACAGCGTGATGTACGAACACCTGCGGGCCCAGGCGCTGAATGCGGAGGACACCCGCGAGTTCGTGACCCGGATCGCGAAGGAGTACGCCGACGGAAAAGGGGCGTAACGGGGGCGTCGGGGACTGAATGCCGCCATTCGGCAGGGGCGGGAGGGGAAGGAGCAGGCACGGTACACCCCCGACTCGCCCCAGCGGAAGCGCAGTTGGAATATGCCATCCGGTCGGGTGAACGACGGTGCCACAGGACGGGGCCGGGGCAGTAGCGTCGATCACGCCAAAGCAAGAACGTTTGGCGCGACACCTACTGGCAGTACTGGCAGAACCGGAGTTGAGAAACATGGCCATTATCCAGGGCGCTACGGACAACTGGACGAAGTCCTCGTATTCCGGCGGCAACGGGGCCTGCGTCGAAGTGAAGTCCCCCGTCGTGAACGCGATCGCGGTGCGCGACTCGAAGGCCCCCGAGGGCCCTTCCCTCTCTTTCGGACCGGGCTCGTGGAACGCGTTCGTGGGCGAGGTGAGCGCCGGGGCCGCGTGACCCCACGCTCGCACTCGACCGCACCGCGGAAAGAGCCCTCTCGACCGGTCCGCCGTCCTGGCCGAGGGGGCTCGGCCTTTTCCCGGACTCCGGCACTCCCGGACTCCCTCGCTCCCCGCCCCCCGGCACTCCCGGACTCCCTCGCTCCCGGCCCCCCGGCACTCCCGGACTCCCCGGCACTCCCGGACGCCGGCGCCCCCGGACCACGGCCCCCCGGACTCCGGACCACGTCCCCCGGGCCCCGGCCCCGGCTCGCGCCGCGCGCCCGGCCCGCGGCGCCCGGCGCCCGGCGCCCCCGGAACTACCGCAGTTCGTCCACGTAGCGATCGGTGCCCGGCACCGTCGGGATGAACGGCGCCACGAGCTCGACCCGCCCGCCCCACTCCCCCGCGGCCGCCTCCAGGTCGGCGAAGGAGTCGGCCCAGCAGTCGCGCGGATCGCGCTCCAGGAACCACAGCAGGGTCAGCCGGGTGTCGACGCCCTCGACCTGCTTCACGTAGGTCATCCGGTCGCCGGGCAGTGGGGTGGGCCGGAAGACCGTCACCATCGCCGCGGGTGAGCCGGCGAGCCGCCGGGGCAGTTCCCGCGAGCGCAGCCGTTCGACCAGCTCCGCCCGCCGCTCGGGCCCCTCGGTGTCGATGACCTGGAGGACGAGGCCCGCGTACGGGTGGTCGAGCGCGTGCAGGTCGCGCGGCCCGGCCGCCCCGTCTCGGTAGACGGTCACCTCGTGGTCCTGGAACGAGGTGAAGACGTGGGTCCGGTCGTGGTAGACCCGGGCGTCCCGGTTCAGGCGCTTGTTGATGGCGACGGTCCACTTCATGTGGTCGTCGTAGCGGCCGTCGGTGATCCAGTACGTGGAGAGGTAGCAGCCGGCGGTGACCGGCTGGGCGACGGCGGACTTCTCCGGGCCGCGCAGCTCCTGGAGCGGGCGGGTGGCGACCCAGCGGCGGCCGGCGAACATCCAGGGCATCGCCATGGCTCCGGCGTAGTAGTGGTCGTCCTCGTACCAGCGGTTGTAGGCGTACTCGTGGCCCGGGTGCGGCTCGACCATGGTGATCAGGGCGTGGCCGGGGTGCGTCCCGTACGGGCCGACCGCGGCCAGCTCCGCGTAGTCCTCGCTCCGGGTGTCGACCGCTTTCTCCTCGCTCATCCTCGTTCCCCTTCCCTTCCCTTGTGGGCGACTCGCACCTACTCTGACGGGCCGTCAGATCGATGAACAGGCCCAGGGAGGCACCGGATGGCGTTCCAAGGACTGCTCCAGGGAAAGACCGTCGTCGTGTCGGGCGTCGGGGCCGGACTCGGCCACCGGGTCGCGGAGACGGTGGTACGGGACGGGGGGCGCGTGGTGCTCGGCGCGCGCACCGAGGCCAACCTCGCCAAGTCGGCCGCCGAGATCGACCCGGACGGGACGAGGACGGCGTACCGCGCCACCGACATCACCGACGAGGGCCAGTGCGAGGCGCTCGCCGCGCTCGCGGTCGAGCGCTTCGGCGGGATCGACGCCGTGGTGCACGTGGCCGCCTGGGACTCGTACTTCGGCGGCCTGGAGGACGCCGACTTCGGTACCTGGCAGGGCGTCCTGGACGTCAATCTGCTCGGCACGCTGCGGATGACCCGGGCCTGCCTGCCGGCCCTGAAGGAGCGGGGCGGCTCGGTCGTCCTGATCGGCACGCAGTCGGCGGTGGCCGCGCCCTCGCAGGTGCGGCAGGCCGCGTACGCGGCCTCGAAGGGGGCGCTGACCTCGGCCATGTACTCGCTCGCGCGCGAGCTCGGCCCGCGGCGCATCCGGGTCAACACGGTGCTGCCGGGCTGGATGTGGGGGCCGCCGGTCCAGGCGTACGTGCAGTTCACGGCGCACACCGAGCAGGTGCCGGAGGCGGAGGTGCTCGGGCGCCTCACCGAGCGGATGGCGCTGCCGGAACTGGCGACGGACGCGGACGTGGCCGAGGCGGCGGTCTTCCTCGCCTCGGACCGGGCGCGAGCGATCACCGGGCAGTCGCTGCTCGTCAACGCGGGGGAGCTGATGCGCTGACCCCGCGGACTCCCGACGCGCCTTCGAGACAAGTTCACAGACATGAACAAGGGTCAGTAAACAGAACGGTTTTACTGCCCAAGCTCGTCCTCTTCTTCCCCATGTGGTGCGCGCCGCTGCTCGTGCAGCCGAAGAAGCCCGACGCCTCCGACGCGTACGCGCTGATGACCGAGCAGCTCCTGCCGCACGGCCTGCTGGGCCTGGTCGTCGTCGGCTTCTTCTCGCACACCATGGCCATGTGCTCCTCCGACGCCACCGCGATCGCCGCCGTCTTCACCCGGGACATCGCCCCGGTCCTCAGCAAGGCGGCCCGCTCGTGGACCCAGCGGGCCGGGCTGCTCGCCGCGCGCCTCTCGACGATCGCCTTCCTCGGCCTGTCGATGGCGGTCGCCACCCAGGTCGACTCCCCCACCTTCAAGGACATCATCACCGTCGTCATCAAGTGGGTGGCCGGGCTCATGGGGCCGATCGCCATCCCGTTCATGCTCGGGCTGCTGCGCGCCTTCCGGAAGTCGGGGCCGACGGCGGCGCTGGTCTCCTGGGCCGCCGGGCTCTTCGCCTTCTGGCTGACCAACTACGGCCTGGACGGTGTCGAGCTGCAGATCCAGATCGTCTCGCCGCTGGCCACCTCGCTGGTCCTCTACGTCCTGATCGGCCGGGTGAAGCCCGAGGCCACCCCGGAACGGGACGCGGTCCTCGACCGGATCAACGGCGACGGGGGCGGGGCGGCCGCCGTCCCCGCGCAGGGCGGCGACCGGGCCGGTCAGCCCCGCGGGTAGCGGTCCAGCCAGCCGGACGTCGTCTCCCCCGGCCCGTGCAGGGCGGCCCCTTGCGTCATCTCCATCGCGAAGTCGTCCGCGAGCTCCAGGACCGTGGCACGGCCCTCCAGTTCGGCCACCCAGGCCGGCGGGAGGGCCGTCTCGCCGTGCAGGGCGCCGAGCAGCGCCCCGGTGAGGGCGCCGGTCGCCGCCGACGGGCCGTCGTGGTTCACCGAGAGGCGCAGCCCGTGCCGGACGTCCTCGCCGACCAGGGCGCAGTACACCGCCGCCGCCAGCTGCCCCTCGGCCCGGTCCTCGTCCGCCCCGAGCGCCGTCACCCGCTCCGCGTCCGGCATCCCCTGCCGCACGGCGGCGAGCGCGGCCTCCAGGGCCTCGGTGACCCGGGTGTGGCCCGGGCGCGGCGCCAGCTGCTCGATCGCCGTGCGGACGGCGCCGTCCACGCTGTCGCCACGGGCCACGCCGTGCACGACGACCGCGAGGGCGCCGGCCGACAGGTACGCCGCCGGGTCGCCGTGCGTCTGCGCCGCGCACTCCACTGCCAGCTGGCACACCAGCTGCGGTTCCCAGCCGACGAGCAGCCCGAAGGGCGCCGAGCGGACCAGGGCGCCGCTGTCCGCGGCGGCCGGGTTCTTGGGCCGCTCCAGGGTGCCGAGGATCTCGTCGCCGAGACCGGTGAGACAGGCGCGGGCCGGGTCCCGGCGCGCGTACAGCCACTCCTCGCGGGCCAGCCAGCCGAGGTCGCGGCGGCGCTCGTCGGGGCCCCAGTCGCGCTGCGTGGCCGCCCAGCGCAGGTGTGCCCGGTGCACGTCGGTGGGCGGGTGCCAGGCGCCGGTGTCACGGCGGACCTGGGCGCGGACGAGACCGTCGACGGTGAACAGCGACATCTGGGTGGCGGCGGTGACGGCGCCCCGGCGCCCGTACGCGACGGCGAGGTCGGTCAGGCCCTCGGGTCCGTGGATCCGGCGCAGCTCGGCGAGCGGGCGCCCGCCGGCACCGGCGCCGAGGGCGTCGCCGACGGCCCCGCCGAGCAGGCAGCCGCGGACCCGCGCACGGAAGTCCTGCTGTTCGGTGCGGCCCCACACGGCCGCGGCTGTGGTGGTCACGACGTGCCTCCCCCCGTACGAGCCGAACGAGCTCCCCGTACACACCGGTCTGTCAGCACTGTAATAGACCGGATGCGCTCGTTCAGGGGCCGAAGCGTTATGTGATCCGATGCCCTTCAGTCCGTTTTAGACAGTGTTTCGACCACACTTCACCGGAAGTCCGGGGCCGGAGCGGCCCCGGACGGCCCCTGCTCCGTGACGAGCGGCAGCAGCTCCGGCAGGTGCCCGTCCGAGGCGCGCGCCGCGCGCTGCCGCTCCTCCGGGACCTCCCCGTACAGCGTCGTACGGGGGCGGGACGGGCGCCCGGCGGCCTCGGCGATGGCCTCCAGGTCGCGGATGGACCGGTACGAGCCGTAACTCGACCCCGCCATGCGGGAGATCGTCTCCTCCATCAGCGTGCCGCCGAGGTCGTTGGCGCCCGAGCGCAGCATCTCCGCGGCGCCCTCCGTGCCCAGCTTCACCCAGCTGGTCTGGATGTTGGGGATGCGCGGGTGGAGCAGCAGCCGGGCCATCGCCGTGACGGCCCGGTTGTCGCGGACGGTCGGCCCGGGGCGGGCGATGCCCGCGAGGTAGACCGGCGCGTTGGTGTGGATGAACGGGAGCGTCACGAACTCCGTGAAACCGCCGGTCTCGCGCTGGATGCGGTCCAGGGTGCGCAGGTGCCCGAGCCAGTGCCGGGGCTGGTCGACGTGCCCGTACATCATCGTCGACGACGAGCGGATGCCCAGCTCGTGCGCGGTGGTGATCACCTCGATCCAGGTGGCCGTGGGCAGCTTGCCCTTGGTGAGCACCCAGCGGACCTCGTCGTCGAGGATCTCGGCGGCGGTGCCCGGGATCGAGTCGAGCCCGGCCTCCTTGGCGGCGGTGAGCCACTCCCGGATCGACAGGCCGGTACGGGTGGCGCCGTTGACGACCTCCATCGGCGAGAAGGCGTGCACGTGCATGCCGGGCACGCGCTGCTTCACCGCCCGCGCGATGTCGAAGTAGGCGGTGCCGGGCAGGTCGGGGTGGATGCCGCCCTGCATGCAGACCTCGACCGCGCCGACGTCCCAGGCCTGCGCGGCCCGGTCGGCGACCTGGTCGAGGGAGAGGGAGTACGCGTCGGCGTCGGTGCGCCGCTGGGCGAAGGCGCAGAAACGGCAGCCGGTGTAGCAGACGTTGGTGAAGTTGATGTTCCGCGTGACGATGTACGTGACGTCGTCGCCGACCGTGTCGCGGCGCACGTCGTCGGCGATCGCGCACAGGGCGTCGAGGGCCGGTCCCTCGGCGTGCAGCAGGGCGAGGGCCTGTGGGTCGGTGAGCCGGGTCGGGTCGTCGGCGGCGACGGCGAGGGCCTCGCGGACGTCGGAGTCGATGCGCTCCGGGAGCATGCCGGGCGCGGCGGCCTCGCGCAGCGCCTCCCAGTCGCCGTACACCTCGTCGAAGTCCTCGCGGCGGTCGCCGGTGCGGCCGGTGGTGTCGATGGTGCGGTGCAGATCGGTGCGGCCGGCGGCGGTGAAGGCCTCGTCGGGCTCCTGCCAGGGCAGTCCGCGCACGGGGGCGTCGGGGTTCGCGAGGCCGGTCTCCGGGTCGGCGAGGGCCCGCACGTGCGGAAGGAGCCGCGGGTCGAGCCAGGGCTCGCCGCGCAGGACGAACTCGGGGTAGACGCAGAGACGTTCGCGCAGCTCGAAGCCGGCGGCGCGGGAGCGCTCGGCGAGCTCGTCGATCCGCGGCCAGGGCCGCTCGGGGTTGACGTGGTCGATGGTGAGCGGGGAGACCCCGCCCCAGTCGTCGATGCCGGCCGCGATCAGGCGCTCGTACTCGGCGTCGACGAGGTTCGGCGGCGCCTGCAGGCAGGCGCTCGGGCCCATGATGAGCCGGGCGACGGCGACGGCGGCCACCAGGTCGTCGAGCTCGGCGTCGGGCATGCCGCGCATCGCCGTGTCCGGCTTGGCGCGGAAGTTCTGGATGATCAGCTCCTGGACGCCGTGGTAGGCGCGGGCGACCCGGCGCAGCGCGAACAGCGACTCGGCGCGCTCCTCGTAGGTCTCGCCGATGCCGAGGAGCAGGCCGCTGGTGAAGGGCACCGAGGAACGGCCGGCGTCCTCCAGGACCCGCAGCCGCACGGCGGGCTCCTTGTCGGGGGACCCGTGGTGCGGGCCGCCGGGCTCGGACCAGAGCCGGGTGGCGGTGGTCTCCAGCATCATCCCCATCGAGGGGGCGACGGGCTTGAGCCGCTGGAAGTCCGTCCAGGACATCACGCCGGGGTTGAGGTGCGGGAGGAGACCGGTCTCCTCCAGGATGCGGATCGCCATGGCGCGGACGTACGCGAGGGTGTCGTCGTAGCCGTGGGCGTCGAGCCACTCGCGGGCCTCGGGCCAGCGGTCCTCGGGCTTGTCACCGAGCGTGATCAGGGCTTCCTTGCAGCCGAGTTCGGCGCCCCGGCGGGCGATGTCGAGGACCTCGTCCGGTGACATGAACATCCCGTGTCCGGCCCGGCGCAGCTTGCCGGGCACGGTCACGAAGGTGCAGTAGTGGCACTTGTCCCGGCACAGCCGGGTGAGCGGTATGAAGACGCTCTTCGAGTACGTGATGACCCCGGGCCGGCCGGCCGCCGCGAGGCCCGCGTCCCGCACCCGCCCGGCCGTGCCGACCAGGTCCGCCAGATCCGCCCCGCGCGCCTGCAGCAGCACGGCGGCCTCGGCCACGTCGAGTGCGACCCCGTCCCTGGCCCGCTTGAGGGCCCGCCGCATCGCGTTCTCGGTGGGGCCTGAGCTGCGTGGTGCCTGGTGATCCGTCATGGACCGAGCATACGAGCGGGTCACAGGTAGCTCGCGAAGTCGTCCAGAACCGTCAGCACCTCCCGCTCCCCGGCCGGCGGCAGCTGGAGGACGACCTCCTCGCAGCCCAGCTCCGCATAGTGGGCGAGCTTCCCGGGGCTCGGGAGGACCGCGTACGGGACGAGGTGGAGGGCCTTCGGATCGCGGCCGGCCCGCTCCCAGGCCTCGCGCAGGACCGGCAGCGTCTCTGTCAGACCGCGGCCGCCGATGGGCATCCAGCCGTCGGCGCGGGCGGCGATCTGGGCGAAGAGCTTCGGGCCGGCCGCTCCGCCGAGGAGGATGCGCGGGGCGCCGCCGCGGGGCTTCGGCCAGGCCTCGGAGGGGCGTACGGAATGGCCGAAAGCACCCTCATGAGCGGTGGGTTCGGCGGCCCACAGGGCGCGCATCAGGTCGAGCCGGTCGGCGCCGAGCTCGCGACGGGTGGACCAGGTGACGCCGTGGTCGGCGGCCTCCTCGCGGTTCCAGCCGTAGCCGACGCCGAGGGTGAAGCGGCCGCCGGAGAGGTGGTCGAGCGTCGCGATCTGCTTGGCGAGGACGATCGGGTCGTGCTGGGCGATCAGCGTGACGCCGGTGCCCAGGCCGAGCCGCTCGGTGACGGCGGCGGCCTGGCCGAGGGCCACGAGGGGGTCGAGCGTGCGCCCGTACTCGCGCGGCAGCTCGCCGCCCGCGGGCCAGGCGGTGTCCCGGGCGACCGGGATGTGGGTGTGCTCGGGCAGGTAGAGCCCGGCGAAGCCACGCTGTTCGAGTTCGCGGGCGAGCCGCACGGGGCCGATGGTCTCGTCGGTCAGGAAGATCGTGGTCGAGATCCGCATGGGGGCACGGTAGGGGGTGCGGCGTGGATTTCCGAGGGGTGCGACCGAGATGCGGCGGTCGTCGTCCCGTCGTTCACGGCTCGCGTGGATAGTCGTGGACATGACCGACGCCATGAACCACGCCACCCGGCGCGCGCTGCTCGCGACCGGCGCCGCGACCGCGCTTACCTTAGGAACCGTGAGCTTCGCAGAGGCCGCCGAAGGACCCGGAGGCCCGGCCGCCGGACCCGGCGGACCGGAGGGCCGCGGCGGAGCCGCCGGGACCGGTGACCTCGTCCGCTCCGTGAGCGGCACCCTGCCGCCCGGCTCCCCCGACTTCGTCTACCTGCCCGTCGAGCTGCCGAAGGGTGTGCGCGAACTCCACGTCGCGTACGCCTACGACCGGCCCGCCGTGCCCGCCGGCACCCAGGGCAACGCGCTCGACATCGGCCTCTTCGACCAGCGCGGCACCGCACTCGGCGGCCGCGGCTTCCGCGGCTGGTCGGGCGGTGCCCGCAAGGAGTTCTTCGTCCGCGCCGACGAGGCCACCCCCGGCTACGTCGCCGGGCCGCTGCGGGCCGGCACCTGGTACGTCGCCCTCAGCCCCTACACGATCGCGCCGCAGGGCCTCGCCTACACGGTGACCGTCACCCTCCGGCTCGGCGCCCCCGCCCCCGCCGTACCGCCCGTGTACCCGCCCGAGCGGGCGCGCGGCCGCGGCCGCGCCTGGTACCGGGGCGACTGCCACCTCCACACCGTGCACTCCGACGGGCGCCGCACCCCCGCCGAGGTCGCGGCGCTCGCCCGCGCCGCCGGGCTCGACTTCCTGGCCGGCACCGAGCACAACACGCACGCCGGGCACGGCGCGTGGGCCGACTCCGCCGGCGACGACCTGCTGGTCCTGCTCGGCGAGGAGGTCACCACGCGCACCGGACACGTCCTCGCCCTCGGCACCGACCCGGGCACCTTCGTCGACTGGCGCTACCGGGCCCGCGAGAACCGGTTCGGGCGCTTCGCCCGCGAGATCCGCCGGGCCGGCGGGCTCGTCGTACCCGCGCACCCGCAGGCCACCTGCATCGGCTGCGCCTGGAAGTTCGGCTTCGGCGACGCGGACGCGGTCGAGGTGTGGAACGGCCCCTACACCCCCGACGACGAGGTCTCCCTGGCCGGCTGGGACGGGGCGCTCGCCCGGGGCCGCTGGACGCCGGCCATGGGCAACAGCGACGCGCACCGGGACCCCGACCTGGTCGGCACCCCGCAGACCGTCGTGCTCGCCGACGAGCTGAGCCGCGGGGCGATCCTGGACGGGCTGCGCGCCGGACGCTCGTACGTCGCCGAATCCTCTTCCGTGTCCGTGGAGTTCACGCTCACCGACGCACACGGCCGGACCACCGGGCTCGGCGAGCGCCTCACCGTCCCGCCGGACGAGCCGGTCACCGCCCGCCTCCGCGTCACCGGCGCCCCGCAGGGCGGCACGGTCCGCCTCGTGACGGACCAGGGCGTCCTGTTCACGGCACCGGCCACGGGTACGGCGGAGTGGACGACCTCGGCCGCCCGGTCCGCCTACGTACGGGCGGAGGTCCGCCACCCGGTCACGGCGCCGCCGCTCCCGGGTGCGCTGTCCGCGTTCACCAACCCCGTCTTCCTGCAGGCGCGTTAGCCGGTGGCCCGCTGCCGGGCGGCCAGGTCCCCGTAGCCGCCGCGCTCCCACACGCGCTCCCGGAACTCCTGGAGCGAGAGCGGCCGGGCGTCCTCGTGCGGAACGTCCCGCAGGTGCACGGTGCCGCACCGGTGGCAGTACCACCCGCGGGCCCACAGCTCCTCGGCCCGCAGCCGCCCCCGGGTCAGCCGGGCGAACTCGCCCCTGCGGCGGATCAGCACGACGACCACGAGGAGCGTGGCGCACAGGGCGAGGCCCGAGACCCAGCCCAGGAAGGCGAGGTCGGGGTCGGGGCCGGACGGCGGCTCCCCGAAGTACACGCCGTCCGGCACCTCCTCGAAGGCCTTCCCCGCGAGGACCCAGACCAGGAAGGAGACGACGGCCACGAACCCGGTGAAGACGCCCAGGCACCCGAGCCCGTCGGTGGGCTCCTTGGGCACCGGCGCGAGCGCCTCCGACAGCGCGGTGCTCACCCGCCGGGTCACCGTCCGCATGTCCCCGTCGCTGTTCCGCTCGCGGCTGGTGACGGAGTCCCGGCCCGCGAGGTACGCGGCGGGCACGGCCTGCACCAGGTCGTCCCGCCCGCAGCCCGGACAGGTGTGGCCCGTCGAATTCATGTTTCCCCCCGTCGTCGGTCTGCGTACGGTAACCCGCATGCTGACGCGTCTTGAGACCTACTACGACTCCGTACCCCGATCCGGTGCCCGCGCCGAGGACTTCGGGCCGCTGACCCTCTTCGTACGGGAAGGCGCGGGCTGGCCGTACTACGCACGGCCGACGCTCGGGCACACCGGCGCGGCGGACGTCGAGGCGGTCGAGAAGGTGCGGGCGCGGCAGCGGGAGCTCGGCCTCCCCGAGGCCTTCGAGTGGGTCGCGGAGACGACGCCGGGCCTGCGGGCGCCGGTCGAGGCGAGCGGCCTCGTGGTGCACGAGCACCCCCTGATGGTCCTGACCGCGGAGGCGGACGCGCTGCCGTCCCCGCCGGAGGACGTCACCGTCCGCCTGGTGGGCTCGGCCGACCCCGACCTGGAGAGCGCCGTCGCCGCCCCCTACGCCGCTTTCGGCGCCACGCCCACCCCGGGTGTCGCCGCCCAGCTCGCGGCCCGGATCGAGGCCGGCCTCACCCGCCTCGCGGCGGCCTTCGACTCCTCCGGCACCGCGCTCGCGGCGGGTCAGCACCAGCCGGTCGGTCCGGTCACCGAGGTCGTCGGCGTCGGCACCCGCCCGGAGTCCCGCCGCCGCGGCCTGGGCCTCGCGATCACGGCGGCCCTGGTCGAGGACGCCCGCGCGCTCGGCGTCGGGACGGTCTTTTTGACCGCCACGGACGCGACCGTGGCCCGCCTCTACGCCCGCCTGGGCTTCCGCACGGCCGGCACGGCGTTGATCGCCGAACCGGCGGAGGCGACCGCGTAGTCCACCCGGCGACGAGCCGGAGCCGCCCGCCGCACGGCTTCGGAGGAGCGGGGTCAGCCGGCTCGACGTGCCGGTCCGGCCGCCGGCCGGCGCGGGCCGGTGGGCGCCGGCTCCCGGACCATCAGCACGTCGACCAGGTCCTCGGCCTCGACCGTGAAGCCCTCCCGCTCGTAGAGGCGGCGGGCCGCGCTGCCCTGGACGACGACCAGGCGCACCGGGACCGACTCCGCGTCGGTCCGGGCGAGCAGCTCGCGCAGCACCGCCGTTCCGAGGCCCCGCCCCTGGACCTCGGGGGCGAGGTAGAAGTGCGCCAGGTGGAGCCCTTCGCCGCTCCCGTACGGGGCGAGGGCCACGCAGCCCGCGAAGCCGCCCGCCACCTCGACCACCGAGGTGTGCTCGGGGCGGAACTCGTCCCGCAGGCGCTGCCGGACCCGGTGGGCGTCGTAGCGGCCGAGTCGCACCAGGTCGTCCTTCATGACGACCGCCTTCAGCTCGGCGACGGCCTCGACGTCCCCGGCCGTCGCCGGCCGCAGGGTCCACGTGGTTTCCGCGTCCATGCCCGCATCCTAGGGAGGGCCCGTACCACGGCCGCTCCCGGGCGTAACCGGACCGCCCCGGTCCGCGTTGGTGCGGCATGAAGAAGATCCTCACCACCGCCGCGCTGACCGGCATCGCCCTGGCCGGCGGGCTCGGCGCCGCCGGGACCGCCGCCGCGGACACCGCGGGCGCGAACCTGCCCTCCGTCGTGCCGCTGAGCGGCGTGCTCACCCCGAAGGCGAAGCCGGCCTCCGCCTCCCAGATGCCCGCCGCCAACCAGCTGGTGGAGGGCCTGCTGCCCGGCCGGCACTGAGCCGGCGCACGGCACGGAAAAGACGAGGTGGCGGGACCCCCCACGGGCCCGCCACCTCGCCGCTGTCCATCACCGGTCGATCGATCAGTCCTCGACGACCAGCGACGGGGTCTCCTTGGTGAGCACCTCGCCCCGGAAGAACGCGGGGCTTCTGCGCTGCATCACCAGCATGATCACCACGCCGAGCAGCAGCAGCCCGACGCCGATGACGAAGACGGAGCCGACGCCGAGGACCGCGGAACCGGAGCCGTAGGCCGGGTCCCACATGTCGTACAGCGTCTTGCCGAAGACGGCGGTCAGCATCAGGCCGCCGAGGGCCGGGACCACGCCCTTGAAGGCGAGGTCGCGGGCGGAGCGGAGGAGTTCGCGGCGGAAGTACCAGACGCAGGCGAAGGCCGTCAAGGCGTAGTAGAAGCAGATCATCAGGCCGAGCGCGTAGATCGTGTCGACCAGGACGTTCTCACTGACCAGGGTCATCACCGTGTAGAAGACGCCGGTGGCGACGCCGGCCACGATCGTGGCCTTGCCGGGGACCTTGAAGACCGGGTGGACCTTGGAGAAGGACGGCGGCAGCGCCTCGTAGCTGGACATGGCGAGGACCGTGCGGGCGACCGGGATGAAGGTGGTCTGCAGGCTCGCGGCGGCGGAGGCGAGGACGGCGACGAAGAGCGCGATGCCGAGCACGGGGCCCATGACGGGGCCCGCGAGGGCGGCGAAGACGTTGTCGGAGGTCTCCGGGTTGGCGAGGCCGAGGCCCTTGTCGCCCGAGCCCACGACCATCTGGGCGGCGACACCGGTGGCCAGGTAGGAGCCGACCAGGACGACCATCGAGATGAGCGCGGCGCGTCCCGGGGTCCGGTCGCTGTCGGTGGTCTCCTCGTTGGCGGTGAGGCAGGTGTCCCAGCCCCAGTACATGAAGATCGACAGCGAGAGGCCGGCGGTGAAGGCCGCGAAGGAGTCGACGGCGAAGGGGTTCAGCCACGACCAGGAGAAGTCCGCGCCGGTCGGGAAGTCGATCGGGCCGGCCTTCTGGAAGGCCATGACGACGAAGACCGCGAGGACGGCGAGCTGGAGCCCGACGAGGGTGTACTGGACGCCCTTGGTGGCGGTCATGCCGCGGTAGCTGATCGCGGTGGCCGCGGCGATCAGGCTGAGGCAGGTGACGATGTGGACGGCCTTGTCGTCGTCCAGGGCGGCGATCGACGGGTTGCTGGTGATCTCCCCGGCGAGCAGCCAGAAGTAGGAGGTCGCGACGCCTGCCAGGTTGGAGAGCACGATGATCGTGGCGATCACCAGGCCCCAGCCGCACATCCAGCCGACCTTTGGCCCGAAGGCCTTCACGGTCCAGGTGAAGGAGGTGCCGCAGTCCGGCATGGCCTTGTTGAGCTCGCGGTACGCGAACGCGACGAGGAGCATCGGCAGGAAGCCCGCGAGGAAGACGGCGGGCATCTGGAGGCCGACCTCGCCGGCGGTGGAGCCGAGCGTGGAGGTCAGGCAGTAGACGGGGGCGACGGTGGAGATGCCGATGACGGCACTGCCGAGGAGGCCCACGGAATTGCCGCCGAGGCCCTTGCCACGCACGCCGTTGCCGTCACCCGGGGTGGGGGCGCCCCTTACCGTGTCTCCGGCCTGGGGCCGTTCGTCCACCTGAGTCATGAACAGGACGTTAAATGCTGCGGTTTCCACATCCGGAGGATCGAACTCCGCTCACTTGATCGATCATCGCCTTGCAATGCGAGGCGAAATCCGGACACTCGCCAATGATTGAAAGATCGACCATCGCTCACGATCGAGCGATGGTATGCCACACCGACGAGCGTCCGATATGCGGGAACCGCAGCCGCGCCCTGAATGTCCGTTTTCAAATTTTCCCGAAGAATTTTCGAGAGGCATCTCACCCCGGCCAGACGACCGCCTGCAGCTCGCTGTAGGCGTGCAGCGCGTACGAGCCGACGTCCCGCCCCACACCGCTCTTCTTGAAGCCGCCGAACGGCGCTTCCATGTTCCGGCCGATCGTGTTGATCCCGACCCCACCGGCCCGCAGCCGCCCGGCGATACGGAACGCGCGCGCCACGTCCCCGGACCACACGTAGTCGATCAGCCCGTAGTCGCTGTCGTTCGCGAGCGCGACGCCCTCCTCCTCGTCGTCGAAGGGCACGACCACCACCACCGGGCCGAAGATCTCCTCCCGGACCACCCGCATCTCGTTGGTGCAGTCCGCGAGCAGCGTGGGCGCCACGTAGAAGCCGCGGTCGAGGCCCGGACCGGCCGGCCGCTCACCGCCCACGACGACCCGCGCGCCCTCCTTCCGCCCCAGCTCGACGTACGACTCCACCCGGTCGCGGTGGGCCGCCGAGATCACCGGGCCGACCACCGTGCCCCGCGCCGCCGGGTCGCCGACCTTCAGGAAACCGACGTAGGCGGTCAGCTTCTCGACCAGCTGCTCGTAGATCCCGCGCTGGGCCAGGACCCGGGTGGGGGCCGTGCAGATCTGCCCGCTGTAGAAGGAGAAGGTCGTCCCGATCCCCATCATGGCCGCGTCCAGGTCGGCGTCGTCGAAGACGAGCGCCGCGCCCTTGCCGCCCAGCTCCATGAGCTGCCGCTTCAGCTGCCGCCCGCACACCGCGCCGATGGCCTGCCCCACGGCCGTGGAGCCGGTGAAGGAGACCATGTCGACCGCGGGGGCGTCCACGGCCGCCTCGCCCACCGCGGGCGCGGAGCCGGTGACCACATTGACCACCCCGGCCGGGACGCCCGCCTCCTCCAGGGCGCGGGTCATCGCGAACACGGAGAGCGGATCCTGCGGGGCGGGCTTCACCACGACCGTGTTGCCCATGGCGAGCGCCGGGGCGATCTTGCCGGCCGGGTTGGCCCAGGGGTTGTTGTACGAGGTGATGCAGGTGACCACGCCCACCGGGCGCCGTACCGCCACCGCGCCGAAGACCCCGGCCTTCCCCATCGGGCCGGCCTCGTTGATCTGCGGGGGCAGTGCCTGCTCGACCGGCTCCAGGGCGCCGCGCGCGTAGCGCCGGAAGCGGGAGGAGCCGACGGCGACCTGCATCCCGCGGGCGGTTGCGGTGGTGGCGCCCGTCTCGGCGCGGGCGAGCAGGGTGTTCCGGTCGGCGTCCCGGGCCATGAGGTCGGCGGCCCGGTCCAGGATCGCGGCCCGCTCCTCCGGCTTCGTGCGCGACCAGGTCGCGAAGGCCTCGCGGGCGGCCTCGGCCGCCTCGTACACCTGGGCACGGGAGGCCTCGGGGGCGTGCCCGACGACCTCCTCCGTGGCGGGGTCGACGACCGGGTAGTGCCCCCCGTCGGGCTCGACCCACTCCCCTCCTATGTAGAGCCGCTCCGTGATCTCGCCGGTCCCCGTGTGCGTCATCGCGTGCTCACCGTCCTCGTGTCGCGGCCCGAGCGCAGCACCCGGCCCGGGATCGCGCCCGTCACCTCGTCGTCCCGCACCGTCTCCACGCCGTTGACCCGCACCGACACGATCCCGACCGCGCGCGAGTCGAGCCGCGGACTGTCGCCCGGCAGGTCGTGGACCAGGGTCGCCGGGCCCGCGTCGATCCGCTCGGGGTCGAAGAGGACCAGGTCGGCGTGGAAGCCCTCGGCGATCCGGCCTCGCTCGCGCAGCCCGAAGAGCCGGGCCGGGTCGTCGCTGAGCATCTTCACCGCCTGCTCCAGCGGCACCAGCTTCCGGCCGCGCAGGCAGTCGCCGAGGAAGCGGGTGGTGTACGGCGCCCCGCACATCCGGTCCAGGTGGGCGCCCGCGTCGGAGCCGCCGAGCAGGACGTCCTCGTGCTGCCAGGTCTCGCGGCGCAGCGCCCAGGAGGCGGGGTCGTTGTCGGTGGGCATCGGCCACAGCACGGTGCGCAGGTCGTCGTTGGCGCAGATCTCGACGAGGCACTGGAAGGCGTCCTGGCCGCGTTCGGCGGCGATGTCCCGCACGACCCGGCCGGTCAGGCCCTCGTTCTCCCGGGAGTACGTGTCCCCGATGACGTAGCGGCCGAAGTGGGCGAGCCGCCGGAAGACCCCGGCCTCCTTGGAGTCGGCGCGGCGCAGCATCTCGGCGCGCACGTCCGGGTCGCGGAGCTTCGCGATCCGCTCGGGCACGGGCAGGCCCAGGACCTCGCCCCAGCCCGGGATGAGGTTGAGGGCGCAGAAGGTGCCGAGCGACATGTTCATGGGAGTGAGGATCGGCATGGTGAGCGCGACGATCCGGCCGCCGGACTTGCGGGCCCGCTCGGAGGCGAGGAGCTGGCGCGGGACGCGCTCGGGGACGGTGGCGTCGATGGTGAGGACGTTCCAGTTGAGGGGGCGGCCGGCGGCGGCGCTCATCTCGACGAAGAGGTCGATCTCGGCGTCGGAGAACTGGTCGAGGCAGCCGGCGAGGATGGCCTCGATCTGGGTGCCCTCGTGTTCGCCGACGGCCCGGGACAGGGCGATCAGCTCGGCGGGGGCGGCGTGCCGGGAGGCGACGGGGGCGCCGTCGCCGTCGGAGTGGGTGGACGACTGGGTGGTGGACAGTCCCCAGGCCCCGGCGCTCATGGCGTCCTTGAGGAGCGCGACCATCCGGCCCAGCTGCTCGGGGGTCGGCTGTCCGCCGACGGCGTCGGCCCCCATCACGTACCGCCGCAGGGCGCAGTGCCCCACCATGAAGCCGGCGTTGACGGCGATCCGTCCTTCGAGGGCGTCGAGGTACTCGGCGAAGGACGACCAGCTCCAGTCGACGCCCTCCTCCAGGGCGGCCAGCGCCATGCCCTCGACCTTGGACATCATGCGGCGCGTGTAGTCGGCGTCCTCCGGCCGGTCCGGGTGCAGCGGGGCCAGGGTGAAGCCGCAGTTGCCGCCGGCGACGGTGGTCACGCCGTGGTTCATCGACGGCGTCGCGTACGGGTCCCAGAACAGCTGGGCGTCGTAGTGGGTGTGCGGGTCGACGAAGCCGGGGGCGAGCACGAGCCCGGTGGCGTCCTCGCTGCCGCGGGCCCCCTCGGTGACGGTGCCGGGTGCGGCGATCACCGCGATCCGCCCGCCGCGCAGGCCGACGTCGGCGGTGAAGGCGGGGGTGCCGGAGCCGTCCACGACGGTCGCGCCCTTGATGAGGTGGTCGAGCATGACGTCCCTTTCTGCGGAGTGCGCGCGAACGGGCCCCGGCACGAAGGCCGCCGCGGAAACGGTCTCCGGCCGGGGCCGGTACGGGGCGGCGGTCCGGGAAGACACCGCCCCGTGCTCCAGGTGCGGGGCCGGTCGGGCCCCCGGGCTCAGCTCCCCGCGGACTGGCGGAAGCGGGTGGTGCGGTGGACCGGGTCCGTGTCGATCTCCGGGATCACGTGCTCGCCGATCAGCTTGATCGTGTTCATCGTGTCCTCGTAGGAGATGCCGATCGGCAGGCCGAAGGACAGCTGGTCGGCGCCCGCCTGCTCCCAGCGCTTGCACTGGGCCAGGACCTCCGAGGGGTCGCCGCAGATCATCAGCTCCTCGGCGATGAGGAGTTCGATGATCTCGGCGGAGTACTCCGGCAGGAGCTCGGGCCACTCGGGGATGCCCTCGGGGCGCGGGAAGGTGTCGTGGTAGCGGAAGAGCAGCGACTGGAGGTAGTTGAGGCCGCCGCCGACGGCGATCTCGACCGCCTTGTCGTGGGTCTCGGCGCAGATCGCGGTCGAGGTCACCATGACGTTGTCGTTGACGAAGTCGCCGACCGCCTTGGCCTCCTTGATCGCCGTCTTGTACGACTCGACGACCCACTCCATGTCGGAGACCTTCTGGACGCTGAAGCCGAGGACGCCGAGGCCCTTCTTGCCCGCCATCGCGTACGAGGACGGGGAGCCGGCCGCGTACCACATGGCCGGGTGCGACTTCCCGTACGGCTTGGGCAGGACCTTGCGGGGCGGCAGGGACCAGTGCTTGCCCTGGAAGCCCTCGTACTCCTCCTGGAGCCACATCTTGGGGAACTCGGCGATCGTCTCCTCCCAGATCTCCTTGGTGTGGTTCATGTCGGTGATGCCCGGCATGAACCCGAGGATCTCGTGGGATCCGGCGCCCCGGCCGGAGCCGAACTCGAAGCGTCCCCCGGAGAGGTGGTCGAGCATGGCGACCTTCTCGGCGACCTTCACGGGGTGGTTGACGGGCGCCAGCGGGTTGAAGATGCCGGAGCCGAGGTGGATGCGCTCGGTGGCGTGGGCGAGGTAGCCGAGGTAGACGTCGTTGGCGGAGAGGTGGGAGTACTCCTCCAGGAAGTGGTGCTCGGAGGCCCAGGCGTACTTGAAGTTCGACCGGTCCGCCTGGATGACGTACTCGGTCTCCTCCATGAGCGCCTTGTGCTCGGCTTCGGGATCGGTCTCGGCGCGCTTGCCGACGTATCCCTGCACGAAGATCCCGAATTCCAAGGAAGTTCACCGCCCCTTGTTCATTTCTGACGTACCGTCAGATTCGTTGATGTGCCCGACTGTCGCACCGCCCGGCGGTGCGGTCAATACCTGACGAGTCGTCAGAAGAGCTTGACGCCGGCCAGCCAGCCGCCGTCGATCACGAACGGCTGCCCGGTGATGTACGAGGAGTCCGCCGCCGTCAGGAAGAGCGCGAGCGCCGCCACCTCCTCGGGGCGGCCGATCCTCCCGAGCGGCACGAGACCGCGGTAGAGCTCCGCCGTGGCCGCCGGGTCCACGCCCTCCGGATTGCTCATCGCCGTGTCGATGGCGCCCGGGCAGACCGCGTTGACCCGGATCCCCTTCCCGGCCAGCTCCACGGCCGCGACCCGGGTGAGGCCCAGGACGGCGTGCTTGCTCGCCGCGTAGGCGCCGACCCCGGCCATGCCCGTGACCCCCGTGTACGAGGCGGTGTTGACGATCGTGCCGCCGCCGGCCGCCTCGATCTCCGGCGCCACGGCCTTGATGCCCAGGAAGCAGCCCACCTGGTTGACCTGGACGATCGCCTGGAACTCGTCCAGCGGCGTCGACACCAGCTCGTTGAAGCGCAGGATGCCCGCGTTGTTGACCAGGCCGTCGATCCGCCCGAAGCGCTCCTTGGCGACACCCACGCCGGCCGCCCAGTCCGCCTCGCTGGTCACGTCGAGGCGGACGTAGACCGCCCGCTCCTCCCCCAACTCCTTCGCGAGCGCCTCGCCCGGATCGTCCAGGACGTCCGCGAGGACGACCTTCGCACCCTCGGCGGCGAAGAGCCGCGCCTCCTGCTCGCCCTGTCCGCGCGCCGCGCCCGTGATGACGACGACGCGTCCGTCCAGCTTGCCCATGTCCGTACTCCTCGTGTCCGGAGGTGCGGTGCCTAGAGATGCGGGGCGACCTCGGCGGCGAAGGCACCCATCTGGTCGGTGAGTTCGGTGCGGCTGCGGGAGCGGAAGCGCACCTGGATCTGGTGCACGCCCATGTCGCCGTAGGCACGCAGGGACTCGGCGAGGGCCTGCGGCTTGCCGCTCAGGGTGCGCCGGCCGGTGTCCCAGCCGGGCTCGCCGACGTACAGCGCCTCGGTGATCGCGCCGATCGTGATCGGCGCCTCGATGCCGGCCTCCTCGCGCAGCCGCCGCAGCTTCGCGATCTGCTCCGCGAGCCGGGCGCGCGGGTCGCCCTGCGGCAGCCAGCCGTCACCCTTGAGCGCGGCCCGGCGCACGGCGGCGGGCGAGGAGCCGCCGACCCAGACGGGCACCCGCTGCTGCGCGGGCCGCGGTCGCTGACCGAGGTCCCGGAAGGAGAAGCGCTCGCCGCTGTGCTCCGGGAACTCCTCCGGCCCGAGCGCCGCCCGCAGCGCATCGATCGTCTCGTCGAGCACCCCGCCGCGCCCCGCGAAGTCCGCGCCGACCGCCTCGAACTCCTCCTGCACGTGGCCGGCGCCCACGCCGAGGACCAGCCGCCCCCCGGAGAGGTGGTCGAGGGTCGCGTACGCCTTGGCGGTGACGAGCGGGTGCCGCAGCCCCACGACGGCGACGTGCGACAGCAGCCGGACCCGCTCGGTGGCCGCGGCGAGATAGGACAGCGTGGCCACCGGGTCGTACCAGACGGTGCTCATCGCCCCCGCCAGGCGGCGCGGGATGGCCACGTGGTCGCAGCTCGCGACGTAGTCGAAGCCGTGCACGTCGGCGGCGCGGGCGACGGCGAGCAGGTCGTCGGGCCCGGCGGCGGCCTCCCAGCTCTCGGCGTAGAGGGCGCTCTGGGACTGGACGGGCAACTGCATCCCGTAGACCACCATGGGGACCTCCCTGTATCTGACGTATCGTCACATAGGCGAGCGGGCCCATGCTCACGCCTGATGGTTCATCAGACAAGGGGCGGGGCCGGATCCGCCGGGCGAGCGGCCCGGGGACGCGTCGGCACACCCGGGGGCCGGGGCGGTCGCCAGAGGTCGCCGCGGATGTGGAAGAGGTACGACTTCAGCGCCCGGAGCAGTCGCGCGTACGACGAGATCACCGAAATGTTCGTCGACCTCTGCCCCGATGTCGCGATACCCAAGAACGCGGGGCGCTGGATCGGCTCCGTCCAGCGCCGGATGGCGAAGGCGGGCGAGCACCGGAGCGCCTCGGCCGTGAAGCTGATCATCGCCGCCACCGCGGCCCATCACGGCCTGACCGTCCTCCACGACGACGTCGACCACCGCACCGTCGCCCGGCACGCGGTCGACCCGAGCGAGCACAGCGTCCGCGACGGCGGGCCGGGCGTGGGCCGGGCGAGGCCGCGACGGCGGGCCGGCCGGAGCCTCGCCGGGATCCGGTCAGGGGCGCCAGAGGCCGTCCGCCGTCAGCCCGAGCAGCTCGATCGCGTTGCCGCGCACGATCCGCTCGACGACGTCCGGCGCGAGGTGGCCCATCTGCGCCTCGCCGACCTCGCGGGACTTGGGCCAGGTGGAGTCCGAGTGCGGGTAGTCGGTCTCGTAGAGCACGTTCCCGACCCCGATGGCGTCCAGGTTCCGCAGGCCGAAGGCGTCGTCGAAGAAACAGCCGTAGACGTGCTCGGCGAACAGCTCCGACGGCGGGCGCAGCACCTTTTCGGCCACGCCGCCCCAGCCCCGGTTCTCCTCCCAGACCACGTCGGCGCGCTCCAGGATGTACGGGATCCAGCCGATCTGCCCCTCGGCGTACATGATCCGCAGGTTCGGGAACCGCTCGAACTTCCCGCTCATCAGCCAGTCGACCATCGAGAAGCAGCAGTTGGCGAAGGTGATGGTGGAGCCGACGGCCGGCGGGGCGTCGGCGGAGGTGGACGGCATCCGGCTGGACGAGCCGATGTGCATGGCGATCACGGTGCCGGTCTCGTCGCAGGCACGCAGGAACGGGTCCCAGTGGTCGGTGTGGACCGAGGGGAGCCCGAGGTGCGGCGGGATCTCGGAGAACGCGACGGCCCGGACCCCCCGGGCCGCGTTGCGCCGCACCTCGGCGGCGGCGAGCTCGGGGTCCCACAGCGGGATCAGGGTCAGGGGGATCAGCCGGCCGCCCGCCTCGGGGCCGCACCACTCCTCGACCATCCAGTCGTTGTAGGCGCGCACGCCGAGGAGACCGAGTTCACGATCGGCGGCTTCTGTGAAGGTCTGACCACAGAACCGGGGGAAGGTGGGGAAGCAGAGGGCCGACTGGACGTGGTTGACGTCCATGTCGGCGAGCCGCTCGGGCACGGAGTACGAGCCGGGCCGCATCTGCTCGTAGGTGATGACCTCCAGGCGGATCTCGTCGCGGTCGTAGCCGACGGCGGTGTCGAGCCGCGTGAGGGGGCGGTGCAGGTCCTCGTAGACCCACCAGTCGCCTATGGGGCCTTCGTCCCCCTTGGCGCCCATCACGGGGGCGAACTTTCCGCCCAGAAAGGTCATTTCCTTCAGCGGCGCGCGGACGATCCGGGGGCCAGTGTCGCGATAGCGGGACGGGAGCCGGTCCTGCCAGACGTGCGGGGGCTCCACGGTGTGGTCGTCCACCGAGATGATCTTGGGGAAGCTCTCCATGCGTTTCACGGTAGCGCCGATCTGACGATCCGTCAGCTATTGTGCTCCCCGACCGCCCCGGAACCGCCCCGGAACCGCGCGGGAACAGCCCGGGAACGGCCGACCCGATGCTGACGCACCCCCTCCGGACAAGGCAGACTGTCTTGGGCGAAACCAGCGGTACGGGCAGGGGGAGCTAATGGACCGTGAGAACGGGCCGCGCGTTCCGGAGCAGCGGAATCCGGCGACGGGCCCCGGCGGAACCGGCACCGAGCCGGCCGCCGAGCCGCGCTCGAGCACGCCCGCGACGGGCGCCGGGCAGGGCTCCGGTATGCCCGGAACGGGCACCGGGCCGCACTCCGGCGCACCCGGAGGGGCGGGCTCGACGGCACGCCCGGCGCAGGCGGGCGGGCCGTCCGGCCGCCTGCGGTTCGGCGTGCTCGGGCCCGTGCGCGCAGCGCGGGGCGGGCAGGCCCTGCCCACCGGTTCGCCGCAGCAGCGCGCCCTCCTCGCCGCACTGCTGCTCCGCGACGGCCGCACCGCCACCGCCTCCGAGCTCATCGACGCCATCTGGGGCGAGGAACCGCCCTCGCAGGCCCTGGCCGCCGTCCGCACCTACGCCTCCCGGCTGCGCAAGATCCTCGACCCCGGTGTCCTCGTCAGCGAGTCCGGCGGCTACGCCATCCGCGCCGGGGCCGGCGGCACCGACCTCGCCGAGGCCCACGAGTTCGCCGCCGAGGCCGAGAAGCTGCGCGTCGCCGGGCAGCGCGGGGCCGCCCGCGACCGCCTGAACGAGGCGCTCGCCCTCTGGGACGGCGAGGCGCTCGCCTCCGTGCCCGGGCCGTACGCCGACACCCAGCGCACCCGCCTGGAGGAGTGGCGGCTCCAGCTCCTGGAGACCCGGCTCGACCTCGACCTGGAGGTCGGCGCGCACGCCGAGGCCGTCTCCGAGCTGACCGCGCTCACCGCCGCGCACCCGCTGCGCGAGCGCCTCCGCGAGCTGCTGATGCTCGCCCTCTACCGCTCCGGCCGACAGGCGGAGGCGCTCGCCGTCTACGCGGACACCCGCCGCCTCCTCGCCGACGAGCTGGGCGTCGACCCCACGCCCGAGCTGTCCCGGCTCCAGCAGCGCATCCTCCAGGCCGACGCCGAACTCGCCCGCCCGGTCGAGGAGCAGGCCCCGGCCGCCGCACCGGTCGCCCGGCCCGCCCAACTCCCCGCGACCGTGCCCGACTTCACCGGACGCTCCGCCTTCGTGCGCGAACTCGGCGACCGGCTCGCCACGGCCGAGGGCTCCGTCATGGCGGTCTCGGCGCTCGCCGGCATCGGCGGCGTCGGCAAGACCACCCTCGCGGTGCACGTCGCCCACGAGGCCCGCCCGCACTTCCCCGACGGGCAGCTGTACGTCGACCTCCAGGGCGCCGGCTCGCGCGCGGCGGCCCCGGAGACGGTCCTCGGCGCCTTCCTGCGGGCCCTCGGCACCCCCGACTCCGCGATCCCCGACTCCCTCGACGAGCGGGCCGCGCTCTACCGGTCCACGCTCGACGGCCGCCGGGTCCTGGTGCTGCTCGACAACGCCCGGGACGCCGCCCAGATCCGCCCGCTGCTGCCCGGTACGGCCGGCTGCGCGGCCCTGGTGACCAGCCGGATCCGCATGCTGGACCTGGCGGGGGCGCACCTGGTGGACCTGGACGTGATGTCGCCGGAGGAGGCCCTGCAGCTCTTCACCCGGATCGTGGGCGAGGAGCGGGTGCGGGCGGAGCGCGAGTCGGCGCTGGACGTGGTCGCCGCGTGCGGCTTCCTGCCGCTGGCGATCCGCATCGCCGCGTCGCGCCTGGCCGCGCGCCGGACGTGGACGGTCTCCGTCCTGGCCGCCAAGCTGGCCGACGAGCGGCGCCGCCTCGACGAGCTCCAGGCCGGCGACCTCGCGGTCAAAGCCACCTTCGAACTCGGCTACGGCCAGCTGGAACCGGCCCAGGCCCGCGCCTTCCGCCTGCTCGGCCTCGCCGACGGGCCGGACATCTCGCTGGCGGCGGCCGCCGCGGTCCTCGACCTGCCGGAGTGGGAGACCGAGGACCTCCTGGAGGCGCTCGTCGACACGTCGCTCCTGGAGTCCGCGGCCCCCGGCCGCTACCGCTACCACGACCTGGTGCGCCTCTACGCGCGTGCGTGCGCGGAACGCGACGAGCACCCCCCGGCGGAACGCGACCTGGCCCTCTCCCGCCTCCTCGACTTCTACCTGTCGACGGCTTCCCGGGTCTACGCCATCGAGCGTCCCGGCGACCGCCTCGTCGACCACCTGGAGCCCACCCACTACGAAGGCCTCACCTTCACCGACCGCCACGCCGCCCAGGACTGGCTCTACGCCGAGGCCAACTGCCTCCTCGCCTGCGTGCGCCAGTCGGCCACGACGCCGGGGACGCTGCGGCGCGCGGTGGACCTGTTGTGGGCGGCGCTGGACCTCGCGGAGTCGGGGGCGAACTCGAAGGAGTACGAGGCGGTCTCCGCCGCGCTCCGGGACGCCGCCGGAGCGCTCGGCGACAGCCGCGCCGAGTGCCGCGCCTCGATCACCCTCGCCTACGGCCACCACGTGTCGGGCCGCTTCGACCAGGCGGCCGACGAGGCCCTGCTCGCCATGGGTCTCGCCGAGTCGGTGGGCGACCCGCTGCCGCTGTGCTGGGCGCGGAACATCCTCGGCGTCATGGCCTTCTACCAGAACCGGCACGACGAGGCCGAGCAGCACTTCACGCGCGCCATCGAGTACTTCCGGAGCTGCGAGGACCTGGCCGGCGAGGCCAGCGCCCTGTGCAACCTGTCCAGGATCCACCTGATCACCGACCGCACGGACAGCGCGGTGCGCCTCGCCCAGCAGGGCACCGAGATGTACGACGCCCTCGGGCACGCCCTCAAGGGCGCCAACGGACGCTACGCGCTCGGTGTCGCGCTCACCCAGAGCGGCCAGTTCCGGGCCGCCGCCGAGCGCCTGACGGAGGCGCTGGAGGTGTTCCGCGACAGCCGCCAGCGCCTCTGGGAGGGCATGACCCTGTTCCGCCTCGCGGAGGCCGAGGTCACCGAACGGCGCTACGCGCAGGCGGCGCTGGACGCCGAGATGGCACTCACGGTGCTGCGCGGCATCGGCGGCGAGTGGCGCCGGGGCAATGTCCTGACCGTGCTCGGCCGGGCGCTCAACGGGATAGGCCAGACCGGCCGCGCCGAGGTCTGCTGGCGCGAGGCGCTGGAGGTCTTCGAGGCGCTGGGGTCGCCGGAGGCCGTGGTCGTCCGCGGCCTGCTCAATCCCTCGGCGGTCGCCTGAGCTGCGTGGACTGGGCGTTCATCGTTCGTTTATCGCCACCCGGCATGCTCATGAGCAGTCGATCCGTCGCGTCGGGGGGCACGCGGGTCGCCGATGAGGCCGTCGCTCCGACGCATTAGGGTGAGCGGCCCTGAACAGAGACCCGTCCGGCCGTCCACGGGGGAACTGCCGGACGGGTCCTTCAGCCCAACCCACTCTGCAGCGACGAGAGGTTCACGAACGTGAGCGACGAGCAGCCCACCGTCCCGGGCAACATCCACATCACCGGTGGCGACGCCGGCGACATCACCACCAAGAACATCCACATCACCGACGGCGAGAACACCGCCGCGGAGATCGCCGAGAAGATCGGCATCCACGTCACCGAGGGCGACCCGCTGGCCGCATCCGCCGACTCCGGCGCCGTGACGACGGAGAACATCCACATCACGTCCGAGCCGGCCAAGCCGGCCATCTGAGCCGCACGCCACGGGGACGGTTCCGGCGACGCCATCGGGGGAGTCGCCGGGACCGAGCGGGGCGGACGGAGCGCGGGGCCCGGGGGCGCCCGAGAGGACCGGGGGGAATCCTCGGGCAAGGGCCCACGCGCACCGGACGACCCGACGAGGAGGGGCCGGGCTTCAGCCCGGCCCCTCCGTCATGCCGAGGACCACGCCATGAAGGAGGAAGCCGGGGAGCTCGTCGAAGGGTGGGGCTCCTGCGCTGACGTTCCTGTTCCCGTCCGACGACCGGCACGGCCGGAGCGTCGGGGACGTCGTGCCGCTGATCGGCTTCGGCTGCCACCTCGCCTTCGCCCTCCACCCGACCATCGGCTTCGTGATCCGGCCGGCGGATACGGCGATGCATCGACCTGACGAAGTACCCGACAGCCCCTCGCACTCGCGTTCGACCTAGGTCAGGATCGATCACGTCCGGTACGGCAGGTGGTGGGGACCGCCCGCCGACCAGGGCGAGGCACGCCAATGCGCGCGCAGGGGGGAGGGCCCGGGCCGGAGGAATCCGGTCCGGGCCCTTTGGTCCGCGGGACCGGGCGCGACGTCGCGGGCGTCCCGCGCGGCCAGGAGCCGTCGCCGGGTCAGCCGCGGGAGCGCAGGGCGCCCTTCACCACTTTCCCGCTCGCGTTGCGCGGAAGCTCCGCCACGAACTCGACCTCCCTCGGGACCTTGTAGTTGGCCATCTCGCGGCGCGACCAGGCGATCAGGTCGTCCGCCGTCACGCGCGCACCCGGTCGGCGGACGGCGAAGGCCTTGCCGACCTCGCCGAGGCGCGGGTCCGGGACGCCGATGACGGCGACGTCGGCGATGTCCGGGTGGAGGCCCAGGAGCTGTTCGATCTCCGCCGGGTACGCGTTGAAGCCGCCGACGATGAACATGTCCTTGATGCGGTCGGTGATGCGGAGGTTCCCGGAGCCGTCCAGGACTCCCACGTCGCCCGTGTGCAGCCAGCCGTCCCCGTCGATCGCCGCCGCCGTGGCCTCCGGGTCCTCGAAGTAGCCGCTCATCACGTTGAAGCCCCTGACCAGGACCTCGCCCTCGTCCGACAGGCGGACCTCCGTGTCGGGGATCGCGCGGCCCGACGTCCGCGCGACCACCTCCGGCGCGTCCCCCCGGCGGCACATCGTCACGATCCCGCTCGCCTCCGACAGGCCGTACGCCGTCAGGACGGTGGCCACCCCGAGCTCGCCCCGCAGCCGTTCGACCAACTGCAACGGCACCACGGCCGCGCCCGTGACGACCAGGCGGAGGGTGGACAGGTCGTGCGCGGCGCGGGACGGGTGGTCCAGCAGCGACTGGTGGAGGGTCGGCGGGCCGGGCAGGACCGAGACGCGTTCGGCGGCGATGTTCGCGAGGACCGTGTCCACATTGAACACGGGCTGCGGGATCATGACCGCGCCGCGCAGCAGGCAGGCGATGACGCCGGCCTTGTACCCGAAGGTGTGGAAGAACGGGTTCACGATCAGGTAGCGGTCGCCCTCGCGCAGGCCCGCCAGCTCGCTCCACACCTCGTAGCAGCGCAGGGTCTGCTCGTGGGTGATCACGGCGCCCTTCGGGCGGCCCGTCGTCCCCGAGGTGTAGATGATGTCCGAGGGGTCCCCGGGAGAGATGCCCTCGGAGCGCGCGCGGACCTCCTCCGCCCGCACCCCGTCGCCCTCCGCCAGGAAGGACTTCCACGTCACGTATCCCGGCTCGTCCGGCGCCGTGTCACCGAACACCACCACCCGTTCCAGGTCGGGCAGTTCCACGCCGGCCCGACGCAGCGAGGCCACGTACGAGGTGCCGAGGAAGGTGCCCGTCACGAAGAGCAGGCGCGACCGGGACCGCGCCAGGACGTCCGCCGCCTCCGTGCCCTTGAAGCGCGTGTTCAGCGGGACCAGCACCGCGCCCGCCGTGACCGCGCCGAGCGCCGAGACGATCCAGTCCAGGGTGTTGGGCGCCCAGACCGCGACCCGGTCCCCGGCCCGCACGCCGGTGGCGAGGCACGCGGCCGCCGCCCGTTCGACGCGGGCGCCGAGTTCGGCGTACGAGACACGGGTGCGGCCCTCCACGACCGCTTCCCCCGGCCCGTACCGCTCGGCCGCCCAGCGCACCAACTCCGGTATCGAGCCGTACTCCATCGTCCGCCCTCCCGCCGGAAACCCGTAGCTGACTATCCGTCAGATTAGCTGTAGCCTGACGCGCTGTCAGCAATGCGGACGATCGAGGGGATTGCCGTGCTCAAGGACCGCACAGCCATCGTCGGGATAGGCCAGACACCCTTCGCCAAACACCTCCCGGAGTCCGAGAAGGCACTCGCCTGCCGGGCGATCCTCGCCGCACTCGACGACGCCGGGATCGCGCCCTCCGAAGTCGACGCCTTCGCCTCGTACACGATGGAGGAGACCGACGAGGTCGAGGTCGCCAAGGCCATCGGCGCCGGCGACGTCACCTTCTTCTCCAAGGTCGGCTACGGCGGCGGCGGTTCCTGCGCCACCGTCGGACACCTCGCCGCCGCCGTCGCCACCGGGCAGGCGAGCGTGGGCGTGGCCTGGCGCTCCCGGAAGCGCGGCTCCGGGCCCCGGCCCTGGAAGAACACCCAGGTCCAGCTGCCGACCCCCGGCCAGTGGACCCGCCCCTTCGGACTCGTCCGGCCCGCCGACGAGATCGCCATGCTCGCCCGCCGCTACATGCACGAGTACGGTGCCACCCGCGACCACCTCTTCAACGTCGCCCTCGCCTGCCGCAACCGGGCCAACCAGAACCCGGCCGCGATCATGTACGAGCGCCCGCTGACCCGCGAGATGTACATGACCTCGCGCTGGATCAGCGAACCCCTCTGCCTCTTCGACAACTGCCTGGAGACCGACGGCGCGCTGGCCTGCGTCATCGTCTCCGCCGAGCGGGCCCGCGACTGCCGGCAGAAGCCCGTCTACGTCCATTCCGTCGCCCAGGGGCTGCCCGCCCAGCACCACGGCATGGTCAACTACTGGAACGACGACCCGCTCTCCGGCCCCGCCTGGACCGCCGCCCGTCACCTGTGGAAGACGGCCGACTTCGGCCCCGAGGACGTCGACGTCGCCCAGATCTACGACGCCTTCACCCCCCTCGTCCCGCTCTCCCTGGAGGGCTACGGCTTCTGCGGGCGGGGCGAGGGCGGCGCCTTCACCGAGGGCGGGGCGCTGGAGATCGGCGGCCGGCTGCCCGTCAACACCGGCGGCGGCGGGCTCTCCGAGGCGTACGTCCACGGCTTCAACCTCATCAACGAGGGCGTGAAACAGCTCCGCGGCGTCTCCACCGCCCAGGTCCCCGACGCCGCCACCTGCCTCGTCACCGCCGGCGAGGGCGTCCCCACCTCCGCGATCCTGCTCCGAGCCTGAGAAGGAGGGCCCCATGGGCCTGCTCACACCCGTCATCGACGAGGACGGCGCCCCCTTCTGGGAGTACGCCGCCCGGGGCGAACTGCGCGTCCAGGCCTGCGCCGCCCCCGACTGCGGCGAGCTCCGCTTCCCGCCCCGGCCCTGCTGCCCGCACTGCGGGTCCTTCGACAGCGCGTGGCGCCCGATGTCCGGGCGCGGCCGGATCTGGTCCTTCGTCGTCCCGCACCCGCCGCTGCTGCCCGACTACGCCGCCCAGGCCCCGTACAACGCGGTCCTCGTCGAACTCGCGGACGCCCCGCGCATCCGCCTCGCCGGCAACGTCGTCGCCGCCCCCGACGCGCCCCTGAACTCCGTCGACCCGGCCCGGCTGCGCATCGGCGCCGCCGTGAAGGTCGCCTTCGCCGAGATCGGCGGCGTCACCGTGCCCCGATGGCTCCTGGAGCGCGCATGAGCACCCCCGGCATCACCGTCGAGCGGGACAAGGAGCACGGGACCGCCGTCGTCACCCTCGACCGGGCCGACAGGCACAACGCCCTCACCCTCGACATGGCCCGTCGGCTCGGTGAGGTCTGGCGCGGCTTCCGCTACGAGGACGAGGTCCGGGCGATCGTCGTCACCGGCGCCGGCGGGCGGGCCTTCTGCACCGGCATCGACCGCACCGCCGCCGCGGACGTGCCCCAGCCCTCCTCCCCGTACACGATCGACGACCCCCTCGTCGCCATCGGACCCAAGGCCAACGACCTGTGGAAGCCGGTCGTCGCCGCCGTCGAGGGCATGGCCTGCGGAGGCGCCTTCTACCTGCTCGGCGAGGCCGAGTTCCTCGTCGCCGGCGAAGGCGCCGAGTTCTTCGACCCGCACACCACGTACGGCATGGTCAGCGCCTTCGAGACCATCCACATGGCGCAGAGGATGCCCTTCGGCGAGGTCGCCCGGATGGCCCTGATGGGCACCGCCGAGCGGATCTCCGCGCGCCGGGCCTACGAGACCGGGCTCGTCAGCGAACTCACCCCGACGGGTGAGGCGCTGGCGGCCGCCCGCCACGCCGCCGCGGTCATCGCCGGCTACCCGACGGAGGCCGTCCAGGGCACCGTACGGGCCCTGTGGTCGGCCAAGGAGGCCGCCCGCGCCCAGGCACTCGCCCACGCGCCGCACCTGGTGACGCTCGGCAATCTGCCGCCGGAACGGCAGGCGGAGCTGTTCACCCGAAGGGGCGGCGGGCACCGGATCCGTTAGCAGCGCGAAGGTCTGGCCGGTCAGCTGCTCGGGGAGGCGGTCGCGGAGGCGGTCGGAGTGGCGGTCGGGGAGGCGGTCGTCTCGGCGCGCACGTCGTACACGTAGCACTTCGTCACCCGGCCGACGACGCCCGGCGCCGTCATCGCGATCTCGAAGTTCTTCGACTCCTTGCTCGCGATCGTGACCCGGGTCTCGGCCCGGTCCACCGCCGTGCCGGTCCTGTCCTTGAACTCCAGGGTCACCAGATAGGTGCCCGACTCCCAGTTCCGCGAGACGATCCGCAGCGTGGCGGTGGTGTCGGCCTTCCGGGCCGGCTTGCCCTTGCGCTTCTTCTGCGCGGGCTTCACGCAGTCCACGACGACGACCTCGACACCCCGCTTCGGGTACGTGCTCGGATCGGACGTGGGGGTGGACGTCGAGCCGCCCACGCTGCCCGAGCCGTCGTAGTCGTCGTAGTCGTCGTTCTTCTTCTTGGAGCTGGAGCAGCCGCCGCCGCTGCTCTTGCTCTTCCCCGACCTGCTGCTGCTCTTCCCGCTGCCGTGGCCGCCGCTGCTGCTCGTCTGGAATCCGGTCAGCGCGAGCACGACCACCGTCAGCGTGGCCGCAAGCTTCAGCCTGGTGCGGACCATGACCGCGCCTCCTCGTTCGTCCCGGCGTGTGCGCGTCACCCTAGACGGTGCCGTTCCGCCACCTGGCAGGCACCCCGCACCCGGCGTAGCGTCGTGATCGAGACCCGGACCGAAGGAGGCCGCTCGGTGATCCGCAACATCGTCGGCTCGGTCCTGGCACTCGCCGGAGCGACGGCCGCCGTATGGAGCCCCTTCCGTGCCTGGTACGACGGCCGTCACGGTAGCGCCTACCGCATCGAGGACCTGTTCGCCGGTATCACCGACGTCAGGGCCGAGGTGATCGGCTCGATCCTGCTGCCCTTCGCCTTCGCCGCCCTGGTCACGGTCGTCGGCGTCGTCCTGCGCTCCCGCGCGCTCGTCGCCCTGGCCGGGGCCGTCGTGCTCGGTTTCACCATCCTGTGGATGGTGCGGGTCGGGCAGGCCGAGGGCAGCCTCGGCGTCGGCTCCTCCGGCGACGGCCTCGGCGACGGCGTCGCCCTGGCCTTCGGGGGCGGGCTGCTGCTGGTCCTCGGCGCGGTCGTCATGTCCGGCCGGGCCCACGCGCACGCCACCCGGGTGGGCCGGGGCCCCGCGCACGCCCGGACCACGCCCGCCGCACCGCCGCCGGAGCAGGCAGCGCCGCCGTCCTCGGACGTGCCGTGGGACCCGGGGCGCGACGAGACACCGCCCGCCCCGGAGCACCGGGCGTAGCCGCTACGCGCCCCGGTTGGTCGCCGTGCCCTTCACCGCGTCCAGCGCGTAGACGCAGCGGTCCTTGCTGCACGCGTACACCACACCGTTCCTGGCCACCGGCGAACCGGTGATCTCGCCACCGGTCGCCAGCTTCCAGCGCAGCTGCCCGCCGCTCGCGTCCAGGGTGTACAGCACGTGGTCGGCCGAACCGAAGTGCACCCGGCCGTCGGCGACCACCGGGGAACCGATCAGCTCGCCCCCCGCCGCGAACCGCCACTTCGGCGTGCCGGTCACCGCGTCCAGGGTGTACAGGGCACTGCCGCTGCCCACGTGGACGTTGCCCGATGCGACGAGCACCGGCTCGGTGGACTGACGCGGCTCGGTCGCGATCCGCCAGCGGTCCTTGCCGGTCGTCGCGTCCAGCGCGTACACCGTTCCCAGGTGGTCGGCGAGATAGACCCCGCCGCCCGTGACGGCCGGACCCGGCGCGTAGGCCGGCGGCGAGACGAACACCGCCGGCGCCTCGAAGTGCCAGCGCACGTGCCCGCTCGCGACGTCCACGGACAGCACCCGGGTGCCGGCCGCCACGTACACGCAGCCGTCCTCGGCGGGCGCGACCCGCACCGGCACGTGGGCGCAGGAGGCCGCGTCGCCGATCGGGTACGACCAGCGCTCCACGCCCGTCCGCGCGTCCAGGGCCTGCAGCCGGGCGTCCCGCCACACGTACACGGTGTCCCCGTGCACGGACGGCCCGCCCTCGACCGTCTCGAAGTCGGTCTGCGCGCCGGTGACCTCCCACAGCTTGGCGCCGTTGGAGGCCTCCCAGGCCTGCACGCCGCCGCCGCGGGTGCCGGTGACGACGGTGCCCCGGTCCACCTGGAGGGAGTACACCCAGGAGTCCGTGTGCAGCCGCCAGCGCTCACCGCCGTCGTGGGCGTCGAGCGCGTAGAGGGTGGGCCCGTCGGAGGCGTGGATACGGCCCTGCGCCACCACCATCGACCAGGCCACGTCCCGCGTCTTGAACTGGCGCCGGCCGCTCGCCGTGTCCAGGGCGTGCACCTCGAAGGACGTCACGTAGAGCAGGTCGCCGTCCACGACCGGAGTGCCCCACACATCGTTCGACATGCGGAAACGCCACGGCCGCCAGTGCCCCGGCGCCTCGGGCGCCCGGCCCGTGGCCTGCGAGGTGTGCTGCGCCTCCGGCGCCTGGGAGGGGCCGGGCAGCGGGCGGGAGCCGGGCGGCGGTCCGGGCTCGGCCCCGAACGCCCCGCCGCCGGGCGGGCGCACCCAGCCGGTCGCGCCGTCGGCCGCGGCCCCCGCGCCGACGGCGACGGCCGCACGGGTGTCGGCGACCCGGGGGCCGGGGCCGATCGGCACCGCGGCGCCGGCCAGCCGTACGGGGCCGGAGGAGCTCGGCTCCGCCTGCCCGGCGTGACGTCCGCCGCCGCGCGGGTCGCCGCTCCGGTCGGCGGGCTCGCGCGGCGGGCGCGGCGGCATCGGCGGGGCGGGCGGGGGCGGCGGCGTGGGGCGGCCGCCACGGCGGGTCTCGATCATGGCGACGGCGCTCTGCGGCAGCCAGGCCGCCGCCGTGCCGCTGTCGTCCTCGCCGGAGCCGAAGAGGTGCGGGGCGAGCATGGCCTGCAGGTCAGCGGGGGTGGGGCGCCGGCTGACGTCCATCTGCATGCACGCGTCGATCAGCGGCCGCAGCTCGTCCGGCAGCCCCTCCAGGTCCGGGCCCTCGCGCAGCAGCATGAACACCGTCTCCACCGGATTGGCCCCGTGGAAGGGCGCGTGCCCGGTCGCGGCGAACACCAGCATCGACCCCAGCGAGAAGACGTCGCTGGCGCCGGTGACGCTGCGCGAGTCGCGGGCCTGCTCGGGAGACATGTAGGCCGGGGTGCCGACGGCGACGTTGGTCATGGTCAGGCGCGTGTTGGACACGCCGGACGCGATGCCGAAGTCGATCACCCGGGGACCGTCCTCGACGACGAGGACGTTGGAGGGCTTGAGGTCGCGGTGCACGAGGCCGGCGCCGTGGATCGACTGCAGGGCCTCGGCGACGCCGGCCGCGAGCCAGCGCACCGCCTGGGCCGGGAGCGGCCCGCACTCGTTCACTATCTCCTCGAGGGAGGGCGCGGGCACGTACGCGGTCGCGAGCCACGGCACGGCGGCCCGCGGGTCGGCGTCCACGACGGCCGCGGTGTAGAAGCCGGAAACCGCCCGGGCGGCCTCCACCTCACGGGTGAAGCGGACGCGGAACAGCTGGTCCTCGGCGAGCTCCGTCCGCACGGTCTTGATCGCCACGCGCCGCCCGGACGCCGAGCGCGCGAGATACACGAGGCCCATGCCGCCCGCACCGAGCCGGCCCAGCACCTCGAAGGGCCCGATCCTTCTCGGGTCGTGCTGCGTCAGCTGCTCCACTTGCCTGCCACCTCCCCGTAGGGCCATGAGATTACGGCCCCGTGGACCCTGATTGTTCCTGTCCGGGGCGGTGGTTGCGAACCCGGGGGCGGATCGGGGTGTTGCCACGAAAACGCACCCTTGTGAGTGATCGTACGTTTGCGTGCGCAGAAATACGGTCGCTGACATGAATGTCAGGGCGTGCCCGCGGCCGCCGCGAGGCCGGGCGGGGCGGGTTCAGCCCTCGTCGGCGGGCTCGGGCGGCTCCGCCAGGACCGCGAAACGGGCGCTCTGGTTGTCGTGGAGGACCGCGATGCGGCCGTGCGGGGTGTCGAAGGGCTCGGTGGCGACGCGGCCGCCGAGACGTACCGCGGTGGCGCAGGTCTCGTCGCAGTCGCCCACGGCGAAGTAGACGAGGACGTGGCCGGGCATCTCGGCGGGGAAGCGGTCGGTGATCACGGCGCGTCCGCCGAAGGCGGTGTCGTCGCCGGGGCGCGAGCCCGGTGGGGACCAGACGCGGTAGTCGAAGCCGCCCTCGCGGCCCTCCGCGCCGGGGTCGACCTGGCTGCCGAGCCAGCCGAAGACGGTGGCGTAGAAGGTGTCCACGGCCTCGGGCTCGCGGGTGTAGACCTCCATCCAGCAGAAGGCCCCGGGCCGGTTCGTCACCTCGAAGCCGTCCTCGTCACCGGACTGGCGCAGTCCGAAGACGGCGCCGCCGGGGTCGGCCGCGAGGGCCATGACGCCGAAGGGGCCGACGGGATACGGCTCCATGACCATCTGGCCGCCCGCCGCCTTGATCCGCTCGGCCACGGTGCCTGCATCGGAGGCGGCGAGGTAGACGGTCCACGTCGTGGGCATCCGCCCGTCCCGCTTGGGCAGCAGCCCGGCGACCCGGCGCCCCCGGAGCAGGGCCTCGTCGCGGTCGGGGTCGAAGCTCCACCCGAAGAGCTCACCGTAGAAGCGCTTGCCCGCCTCGAGGTCGGGAAGCTGCGCGTCCACCCAGCACGGGGTGCCCTGTGCGAATACGCCCATGGCTCCAGGATGGAGGGGCGCCCCGGGCACCGCACCCACGCAGATCACGCCGAAAGCGAACATTTGCCCTTGAACGACCGGCAGAGCCCTTGCCCTGCTTGGTTTGTCCACCGAAGTTGTCCACAGGCTGTTAATAAGCCCAACGAGGAGCGGGCGGGGTTCCGGGAAGCCCGATGGCCCCGGCCGGCGGCCCTGCCCGAGGCCCCGGACAGGCCCCGGACAGGGGCCCCGGACAGGCCTCGACAAGGGCCTCGGGCGGGCTTCGGGCAGAGCTCGGGCGGAGCTAGGGCAGAGCTGGGGCGGGCCCAGGACGGGCCTGGGACGGGCCCAGGACGGGCCTGGGGCGGGCCTGGCAGGCACTGGGGAGGCTCTGGTGAGGGCTCCGGACAGGCCCTGGTGAGGCGCCTGCGAGGGGGGTGCACCCCATTTGCAGTCGGCCGAATCGCGCGCCGATCACCCCTCGGTAAGCTGACGGCATGACAGGACAAGTACGCACCGTTGACGGCCGCGTGGCCGGACGACGCGGCCAGGCGACGCGGCAGAAGCTGCTCGACTGCCTCGGCGAGATGCTCAGCTCCTCGCCCTACCGGGACGTCAAGGTCATCGACGTGGCCCGGAAGGCGGGTACTTCACCCGCGACGTTCTACCAGTACTTCCCTGACGTCGAGGGCGCCGTGCTCGAGATCGCGGAGGAAATGGCCAAGGAGGGAGCGGGGTTGACGGAGCTGGTCTCCGGTCGCTCCTGGGTCGGCAAGGCCGGCTGGCAGACCTCCGAGGAACTGGTCGAGGGATTCCTGGACTTCTGGCGCAAGCACGACGCGATCCTGCGGGTGGTGGACCTCGGGGCCGCGGAGGGCGACAAGCGGTTCTACAAGATCCGCATGAAGATCCTGAACTCGGTCACCAACTCCCTGACGGACGCGGTGAAGGAGCTCCAGTCGAAGGGCAAGGTCGACAAGGACATCAGCCCCGCGGCGATGGCGGGCTCGCTGGTGGCCATGCTGGCGGCGGTCGCCGGCCACCAGAAGGGCTTCCAGACCTGGGGCGTGAAGCAGGCCGAACTCAAGCCGAACCTCGCCCTGTTGGTGCATCTGGGGATCACGGGCAAGAAGCCGACGAAGTAGTCCCCGCGAGCACCTGGCTCACTTCACCCGTCCTGTCGCGCCGGCGGCGGTCCGTTTCCGTACACCCGGGGTACCGAAGTACCCCAGGAACGGAAACGTGACCGCCGCCGGTGTCTTTGCCGCCCTTCCTCGCGCCGCCTTCTTCGCGCCGCCTTCTTCGCGGCCCCTCCGCCATGCCGCCTCTTCGCCCAGGCCCTCCTCACTCGCCGCCCGGACCGCCCGGACCGCGCGTCAGCCGGAAGAGCCGGATCTCCCGCTCGATCCGCGCCTGGTAGGTCGCGTACGGCGGCCAGAAGGCGAGCACCGCGCGCCAGGCCTCGGCCCGCTCCTCCCCCGCGAGCAGCCGCGCCCGTACGGGGAAGCTCTCGCCTCGCCAGCTCACCTCGGCGTCCGGGTGGGCGAGCAGGTTGGCCGTCCAGGCCGGGTGCCCCGGACGGCCGAAGTTGGAGCCGATGAGCAGCCAGGTGCCCTCCGGCTCCGGCATGCAGGCGAGCGGGGTCACGCGCGGCTGCCCGGACTTGGCGCCCTTGGCCGTGAGGATGACGCCCGGCAGCATCTGGGCGCTGAGCATGACCTTGCCGCGGGTGATCCGGTGCACGGCCCGGTCCATGGCCGGGATGACGTGCGGGGCGACCTTCGCGAAGGTGCGGGTGGAGGAGAGCTTCTGCATCATGCGCAGTCCGACGGGCATCTAGGCCACCTCCCCGGCCGCCGCCGCACCCGCTCCGGTCCGGGATCCGGCACCGACGCCGTCGCCATCACGATCACCGCCACCGCCACCGCCACCGCCACCGCCACCGCCACCGAACAGCCCCTCGCACTCCGCGGCGCGGGCGCGCAAGCGGTGGGCCGGGCCGAAGAGGAGTTCGTCGGCGGCGGCGCGCTTGAAGGAGAGCTGGGCGTCGTGCTCCCAGGTGATGCCGAGCCCGCCGTGCAGCTGGACGGTCTCGGCGGCAGCGGCGCGCTGCGCCTCCAGCGCCTGCGCGAGGGCGAGCGCCCCCGGAACGCCCTGGTCCCCCCGCGCCGCGCACACGGTGAGGGAGCGGGCGGACTCGATCTGGACGATGAGGTCGGCCAGGCGGTGCTTGACCGCCTGGAAGGAGCCGATCGGACGCCCGAACTGTTCGCGGGTGGTGACGTGCTCGACGGTCCGGTCGAGTGCGCCGCGCGCGGCGCCGACCGCCTCGGCGGCGAGCATGACGGCCGCGGTCCGCCCGGTCGAGGCGAGCGCGCCGAGCGTGTCGGTCGGCTCCTCGCCGAGCAACTCGGATGCCACGTCGCGCAGTTCGACGAGCGCCTGGGAGCGGGTGACGTCCAGGGTGGGCTGCCGGCGGCGTGCGAGGCCGACCGCATCCGCGCGCACGAGGAAGAGCAGGGTGCGGCTGCGCGGGAAGCCGCCGGTGTGCGCGGCGACGAGGAGCAGCCCGGCGCTGTGCCCGTCGATGACGTGACCGGCCTCGCCGTACAGCGACCAGTGCGTGCCGTCGGGCCGGGCGGCCTGGACGCCGCCGGCGCGTCCGCCGCCGGCCCAGGATTCGGCGGCGTTGTCGCCGGTGAGGCCGAGGGCGAGCGGGAGGGAGCCGCCGGGGAGGACGAGGGCGCAGGTCAGGGTGCCGTCGGCGATCCGGGGCAGCAGCTCGGCGCGCTGCCGTTCGGTGCCGAGGGCGACGATCAGCGGGGCGGCGAGGACGCTGGTGGCGAGCAGCGGGGAGGGGGCGAGGACGCGGCCGGTCTCCTCGCAGGCGAGGGCGAGTTCGACGGGGCCGCAGCCGACTCCTCCGTACCGCTCGGGCAGGGCGAGTCCGGGCAGGCCGAGGGTGCCGGCGAGGGCGGCCCAGAGCTCGGTGTCGTAGCCCTCGGGGGTGGTGACGGCGGCGCGGGTCTCGGCCGGTCCGGCGCGTTTGGCGAGGAGTTCGCGCAGGGTGCGGCGGATCTCCTGCTGTTCTTCGGTGACGGCGGCGGTACGCATGGGTCTCCCCTCCGTATCTGACGGTGCGTCATGCTAGGACCGCCCGGAGCAGATGCACAGCCCCGATGCCCTCCCGGACCAATAAATCTGATGTACCGTCAGATTTATGCCCACCACCTCACGGGACCGCCGCCGCGTCGCCGTCGTCGGCATATCCCTCTCCGACTGCGGCCGCGTCGACGAGGCCACTCCCTACGCCCTGCACGCCCAGGCCGCCCGCCGCGCCCTCGCGGACAGCGGCCTCGACCGCTCGGTGATCGACGGCCTCGCCTCGGCGGGCCTCGGCACGCTCGCGCCGGTCGAGGTCGCCGAGTACCTGGGGCTCCGTCCCCGCTGGGTGGACTCCACCACCGTCGGCGGCGCCACCTGGGAGGTCATGGCGGCGCACGCCGCCGACGCCATCGCGGCGGGCCACGCCAACGCCGTCCTGCTCGTCTACGGCTCCACCGCCCGCGCCGACATCAGGGCCCGGCGGCGCACCGGCAACCTCTCCTTCGGGTCGCGCGGTCCGCTGCAGTTCGAGGTGCCGTACGGCCACAGCCTGATCGCCAAGTACGCGATGGCCGCCCGCCGGCACATGCACGAGTACGGCACGACCCTGGAGCAGCTCGCCGAGGTCGCCGTCCGGGCGCGGGCGAACGCGGCACTCAACCCGGAGGCGATGTTCCGCGACCCGATCACGGTCGACGACGTGCTCGACGGCCCGATGATCGCCGACCCGTTCACCAAGCTGCACTGCTGCATCCGCAGCGACGGCGGCTGCGCGGTGCTGCTCGTGGCCGAGGAATACGTGCCGGACACGGCGAAGGCGCCGGTCTGGATCCTCGGCACCGGCGAACACGTCTCGCACACCACGATGTCGGAGTGGGCGGACTTCACCGTCTCCCCGGCGGCGGTGAGCGGCCGGCTCGCCTTCGAGCGGGCGGGGGTGCGCCCCGAGGACGTCGAAGTGGCGGAGATCTACGACGCGTTCACCTACATGACCCTCGTGACGTTGGAGGACCTGGGGTTCTGCGCCAAGGGCGAGGGCGGGGCGTTCTTCGCGGAGAAGGACCGCGTGCCGGTGAACACGGACGGCGGCGGCCTCTCGGCCTGCCATCCGGGCATGCGGGGCCTGTTCCTCCTGGTCGAGGCGGTACGCCAGCTGCGCGGCGAGGCCCCCGGCCTCCAGGTGCGCCGCCCGGACGGCTCCCTGCCGGAGCTCGCGGTGGCATCGGGGACGGGCGGCTGGTTCTGCTCGTCGGGGACGGTGGTGCTGGGCAGGGACTGACGCACCCCGACCGGCGCGCCCCGACCGGACCCGCCCCGCCCCGCCCCGGGTCGGCCCGGTTCGGGCCGAAGCCGACACGGCCCGGACCAAGATCTATACATGTGTCATAGACAATCGTGTAGGACATCCGTATAGTCATATGTGCGGGGCCGGACCGGCCCCGCACCACCCGACGAGGAGTCCTGCCATGCCCGCCAAGCCCCGCACCGCTCGCCCGTCCAGGACCGTCCTGATCTCCGGCGCCTCCGTCGCCGGCCCGGCCCTGGCCCTCTGGCTGCACCGCTACGGCTTCGTCCCCACCGTCGTCGAGAAGGCCCCCGCCGTGCGCACCGGCGGCTACAAGGTCGACCTGCGCGGCGGCGCCATCGAGGTCTGCGACCGGATGGGCGTCCTCGACGAGGTCCGCGCCCACTCCACCGACATGGACGGCGGCTCCTACGTCGACTCCGCGGGCCGCACCGTCGGCGAACTGCCGGCCGAGATCTTCGGCGGCCGGGAGGCGCAGGACGACGAGATCATGCGCGGCGACCTCGCCCGCATCCTGTACGAGCGCACCCGCGAGAACGTCGAGTACGTCTTCGGCGACTCCGTCGCCTCCCTGCACGACGACGGCGCGGGCGTGGACGTCGTCTTCGACAGCGGCACGCGGCGCCGCTTCGACCTCGTGGTCGGCGCGGACGGCATGCACTCGAACACCCGGCGCCTGGTCTTCGGCGACGAGCGGCACTACAAGCGTCACCTCGGCGCGTACATCTCGATCTTCACGGGCCCCAACCGCCTGGACCTGACCCGCTGGGAGACGTACCACGCCCGCCCGAACAAGCTGATCTCCGTCTACAGCACCTCCGGCGAGACCGCGGGCACCGCCAAGAACTGCTTCGTGTTCGCCGCCCCCACCGAACTCGCCTGTGCGCACCGCGACACGGCGGCCCAGAAGCGCCTGCTCGCCGACGCGTTCGCGGGCGACGACTGGGAGATCCCGAGGCTGATCGCCGACGCGGCGGACGCGGACGACTTCTTCTTCGACTCCATCGCCACCATCCACATGGACCGCTGGTCGAGGGGCCGCGTCGTCCTGCTCGGCGACGCCGCCCACTGCACCTCCCCCGCCTCGGGCCAGGGCACCGGCCTCGCCCTCACCGGCGCCTACGTCCTGGCCGGCGAACTCGCCGCGGCCGGCGGCGACCACGTGGCGGGCTTCGCCGCGTACGAGGAGGTCATGCGACCCGGCGTCGAGCTCAACCGGCGCTTCGCGGAGAAGTTCGCCAAGGAGATGACCCTCTCCTCGCGCCGCAAGATCGCCATGCGCATGTTCATGGTGCGGACCCTCCCCAAGACCCCCTTCAAGAACCTGATCGCGAAGAAGATCCGCCAGGAGATCCAGCAGGCGGCGAACGCGGTCCCGCTGAAGGAGTACGCCGCGTACGAGCCGCTCGGCACCGCCGCCTGAGCGGGCCCGGACGCACCGGATGCCCGACCAGCCGCACGTACGAGCCGTCTGAACGGGTTCGAAATCTCCTGACGGCGTGTACGGGGCCGCTGTTACGATCTCGATCAAGGACAGGCAGTGCGGGACGAGGAAGTGCCGGAGGGGGCCGCGCGGAGCACGCGCGAACTACGGCCACCCGTCCCCGCCTGATCAGGCTTCCGGAGGGGACTTCTTGAACACGCACGCCCGCAGAGCGTCGCTGGCCGCAGCCACCGCCCTCGGCATCACAGCCGGCCTGACCGCCGCGATCGCGGCACCCGCGACCGCAGCCCCGACGGCCCCGACGGCCCCGACCGCCACGACCGGATCCACCGACGAGGTGGTGGTCCCGAACCCGGGTCGGTACAAGCCGCGCGTCGACTCCCTCAAGCAGGCGGGCTCGGCCGGCTACGCGCACGCTCTCGAAGGCACCGGAACGGTCTGGACGGACCACGCGACGGGCACCGACACCCCGATCACCGACGCCCAGGCCGCGGGGCACTCGGGCCTCTACGCGACGATCAGCCCCGAGCCGCTCGACCAGCCGCGCACCGTCACCATCCACGCGATCGGCTCCGACGCGAAGAAGACGGTCACCCTCCCCGCCGGCAACATATGGGCCAAGACCTACAACGCCGACCTGACTCTCGCCTACGCCCGCGACGAGTTCGGCATGATCAGGTCGCTCACCCTCTACCGGGCGGAAGAGGACGGCACGACCGGCACCTTGCGGGTCACCGGCGCCCCGGTGGAGGGCGTGGGCCCGATCGTCGCGATCAAGCAGGACCTGCGGGGCGCGCTCCTCACGATGCGGCCCGTCTCCGGCGGCCCGCTCGCCACCTACCTGCTCGACTACTCGACCGCGACGGTGCAGCCGCTCCCTGAGGCCATCGTGCCCACCGGCTGGTTCGCCCTCGGCGAGCGCCACGTCGTCCGCTACGCCGGCGACGGCAAGCCGCTGCTCTCGGTCCCCCGCGACAACCCGGCGGCCACGCCCGTGGAGACCGTCCTCCCGGCGCCCGTCGGCAACGAAGGACCCGGCCTGTACTTCTCCGTCGCCGGCGACACCGTCGTCTACCAGCGGAACCTGCTCTACCCCGAGAACGGCTACCTCGCCGGCCACGCCCTGCGCTCCGTCCCCGTCGGCGGCGGCCCCTCCACCGAGCTCCTGAAGCACGCCCAGCAGGGCAGCTTCGCCCTCGCACCCGACGGCAGCGTCCTCGTCCCCGGCGGCACCAGCGCCTCCGACTGGGCCCTCCGGCGGATCTCGGCCGACGCCGACGGAACGCTCCAGGTGACCCGGGTCCGCGAGATCCCGCAGGTCCCCCGGCAGATTCCCCATCTCGCCCTGGGCGGCGGCCGGCTGAGCTTCCTCAGCCCCACCGGCCAGTACGACTTCACCGAACTCACCGACGTCGACACGAACATCGGCGGCACCCCGGCCGCGAGCGCGCCGAAGACCCGTTTCCGTTTCCTCCGCACCGAACCGTCCGGTCTCGCCTCGCTCGGCGACGGCGACTCGGCGGTCGCCGAGCGGAACAGCGTGATGCACCCCATCACCTCGTCCTCCTTCTGGCCGGTGGAAGGCGTCCCCGAGGGCGCGTCCGTCGTGGACGGCGCGGGACGGTTCTTCCTGGCGAAGGCCGGCGACACCACGTACGTCGGTGACTTCGAGCACCGCTACGCGGGCGAGTCGGGCATCCTGCTCACCGTGCAGAACACCGCCGCGGCCCTGTGGGACACCAAGCTGTGGAAGAACGCGGCGGCTTCGGGCAACCTGGTCAACTCCTACGACCTGAAGACCAAGGCCACCTCGGCGGCGATCGACCTCAAGTCCGGCTGCCGTCCCACCGAGCTCCAGGCCTCCGCCGGCCGCTGGCTGTACTGGGCCTGCGGGGCCACCAAGGCCGGGGTCTACGACCTCACCCTGAAGACGAGCGTCCCGGTCCCGACCGGCGAGGCCCTGCTCGGTGACGGCTTCGTCGTCCGGCACGAGGGCGACAAGCTCAAGCTGACGGACGCGGCCACCGGACAGACCTCCGACTTCGCGGACCTGCCCGCCTCGGCCACCGGCTCCGGGCGCAGGACGTCCTGGACCGTGGACAAGTTCGGCGGCGACGTGGCCTTCCTCGACGCCGCCCGGGACATCCACGTCAAGCGGGTCGGCCTCGCCCACCAGCCCCTGGCCATGCTCGACTCCGCCGTACCCGGCCTGTCCTACGCCGACCTGTCCGGCGTCGAGCCGGAGACCACCTGGGATCCGGTGTGGCGCTTCTCGCGGCCGGTCTCCTGGGAGCTCAAGGTCGCGAAGGGCGACGGCCAGGTGATCCGCACCTTCACCGGGACGCGCAGCGCCGGCGCCGCCGTCCGCGTCGAGTGGGACGGCAGGGACTCCCTCGGCCGCGGCATCGAATCCGGCCAGTACCGCTGGGAGCTGGTCGCCCGTCCGCTGGACGGCGTCGGGCCCGCGCAGGCCAAGTGGGGGGCCTTCGACGTCTACGGCAGCTCGCTGACCACGCTGCCCGGCACCTACACGCCGGTCACACCGGCCCGTCTCCTGAACACCATCGGCGGCGTCGGCGCGCCGCAGGCGAAGGTCGGCCCGAACGGCACCGTGCGCCTCAAGGTGGCCGGACAGGGCGGGGTGCCCGCCGAGGGCCTCACGGCCGTGGTCCTCAACGTGACCGCGACGAACCCGACGGCCCCGAGCTACGTCTCCGTCTACCCGCACGGCACGCAGCGCACCGCCTCCTCGAACCTCAACTTCGTCGCCGGGCAGTCCGTCGCCAACCTGGTGACCGTGCCCGTCGTCGACGGCTGGGTCGAGTTCTACAACCGCAGTGGCTCGGTCGACCTGCTCGCCGACATCGCCGGCTACTACACCGAGGGCACCGCGGGCGCGAAGTACCAGCCCGTCACGCCGAACCGGATCCTCAACACCATCGGCGGCGTCGGCGCGCCGAAGGCGAAGGTCGGCCCCAAGGGGACCGTCGAGCTGGCCATCGACGAGCCCGGGGTCACCGCCGTCGCGATGAACGTGACGGCGACGAACCCGACGGCGACCAGCTACGTCTCGGTCTACCCGTACGGCACGCCCCGACCGCCGGTCTCCAACCTCAACTTCACCGCCGGCAAGAGCGTCCCCAACCTGGTCATCGTCCCCGTCAAGGACGGCAAGGTCACCCTCTACAACCACGCCGGCACCGTCGACCTCCTCGCCGACGTCACCGGCTACTTCAAGGACGCGAGCGGCGCCGTCTTCACCGGCATGCAGCCCAAGCGCATCATGAACACGATCGCGGGCGTCGGCGTGCCGCAGGGCAAGGTCGGCGCGGGCAAGACGGTCACCCTGGAGGTCGGCACGAAGTACTCGGCCGTCGTCCTGAACGTCACCGCCACGAACCCCACGGCCACCGGCTACGTCTCGGTCTACCCGTACGGCACCACGCGCCCGGCCGTGTCCAACCTCAACTTCACCGCCGGACAGTCCGTCCCGAACCTCGTCATCGTGCCCGTCAAGGACGGCAGGATCACCTTCTACAACCACTCCGGCACCGTCGATCTCCTGGCCGACATCGCCGGGTACTACACCAGCTGATCCACGGGGTGGACGCTCCGCCCCACCCCCACCGCAGGGCCTCATGATGGACGCCATGGACGACGAACGGCGTTTTCAGGAGGCCCTGCGCTCGTCGCGGGTCTGGGACACCGAGCTGCCCTCCTTCGACCCGGCGGACGTGCCGGAGGAGCCGGTGGCGCTCTTCCACACCTGGTTCACCGGGGCGGTGGAGGCGGGGGCCGTGGAACCGCACACCCCGTCGCTCGCCACGGTGGACGCGGACGGGCGGCCCGACGTGCGGACCGTGATGCTGCACGGGGCGGACGCGCGCGGCTGGCACTTCGCCTCCCACGCGGGCAGCGCGAAGGGCCGCCAGCTGGCCGCCCGGCCCGAGGCGGCCCTCGGCTTCTACTGGCCGGTGCAGGGGCGGCAGGTGCGGGTGCGCGGCCGGGTCGTCACCGGCACCCCCGAGGAGGCGTACGCCGACCTCCACGCCCGCACCACCGGTGCCCTCGCCTCCGCCCTCGTCGGCCACCAGAGCGAGCTCCTGGACGACCTCGGCACGCTCGCGCGGGCGAGTGCGGCCGCCTGGGACCGGGCACAGGCCGAGCCCGGGGCGCACGCGGACAGCTGGACGCTGTACGTCGTCGAGCCGGCCGAGGTCGAGTTCTTCCAGGGCGACGAGCGCCGGCGACACGTACGGCTGCGCTACCGGAAGGCCCCCGACGGCTCCTGGGCCCGCGAGCTGCTCTGGCCCTAGGGATGTCCCGTCGATCTGGCCGAACAGGCCGAACGGGGAACGGTGCCGGGGGCCGCGAGCCCGGCGTGATCGGCGTGACCTGCGTGATCGGCTCGACTCCCAGGGACGGAGGAGGGCCAGGGCGACGGCGACCGCCTCGGCGAACGCCGAGGGCGGTGGCCTGACCGTCCGGGTCCGGTTCCAGGCCCTGCCGTCGAACTCCCGCGTGCACCGCGGGCCCGGCACGCTCGGCAGGACACCGGCCCACGCCGCGGGCCCGGCACGATCCGCCGGACGTTCCCTAGTCCGCGCGGGGCGGCGCGCCGTACATCTCGTCGATCTCCCGTGCGAAGTCGCGCAGCACCGCCCTGCGCTTGAGCTTCAGGGAGGGCGTGAGGTGGCCGCCGGTCTCGGTCCACTCCGTGGTCAGGATCCGGAAGGCGCGGATCGACTCGGCGCGGGAGACGAGCCGGTTGGCGTCGTCGACGGCGCGTTGGACCACGGCGAGGAGCTCCTCGTCGCGGGCGAGTTCCCACAGGGCCAGGTGGTCCTTGTGCCGCATCCTGCGCCAGTGGAGCAGGCCCTCGTGGTCCAGGGTGACGAGGGCGGTGACGTACGGGCGGTTGTCGCCGAGGACCATGCACTGGGCGACGAGCGGGTGGGCGCGCAGCCAGTCCTCCAGGGGGGCCGGGGCGACGTTCTTGCCGGCCGAGGTGACGATCATGTCCTTCTTGCGGCCGGTGATCCGCAGATGGCCCTCGTCGTCGAGGGCGCCGAGGTCGCCGGTGGGGAACCAGCCCTCGTCGGTGTACGGCAGGGCGAGCCCGCGCTGGGCGTCCCAGTAGCCGGCGAAGACGTGGCCGCCCTTGAGCCAGACCTCCCCGTCGCGGGCGATGCGTACGGCGGTGCCGGGCAGCGGGCGGCCGACGGTGCCCGGGCGCGGGCCGGTCAGCGGCGTGACGGTGGCCGCGGCGGTGGTCTCCGTGAGGCCGTAACCCTCGTACACCTCGACGCCGGCGCCCGCGAAGAACTCGGCGAGCCGTGCGCCCAGGGGCGATCCGCCGCAGATGACGTGCCGGACCCTGCCGCCGAGCGCGGCCCGGATGCGCTTGTAGACGAGCGGTTCGTAGAGGGCGTGGGCGGCGCGCAGGCCGAGGGAGGGGCCACCGGTGTCCTTCGCCTGCTCGCGGCCGTAGCGCTCGGCGACCCGGGCGGCCCGGTCGAAGGCGGCGGCGCGGCCCGCGCGTTCGGCGGTGGCGCGGGCGGTGTGGAAGACCTTCTCCAGGACGTACGGGATGGCGAGCAGGAAGGTGGGCCGGAAGCTCGCGAGGTCGGCGAGGAGTTCGTCGCTCTCGACGGAGGGCGCGTGCCCGACCCGTACCCGGGCGCGGACGCAGCCGATGGCGACCATGCGCCCGAAGACGTGGGAGAGGGGCAGGAAGAGCAGCGTCGAGGCGGGTTCCCTGCTCGCCGAGCGGAAGACGGGGTGGAGGAGGGCGACGGCGTTGTCGACCTCGGCGAAGAAGTTGGCGTGGGTGAGGGCGCAGCCCTTGGGGCGGCCGGTGGTGCCCGAGGTGTAGATGAGCGTGGCGAGGGTTTCCGGGGTGAGCAGCCCGCGCCGGGCGGTGACGGCCTCGTCGGCGACGCGTGCGCCGGCCTTGCGCAGGTGCTCGACGGCTCCGGTGTCGAGCACCCACAGCTGTCCGAGGGACGGCAGCTGGCGCCGCTCGCTGGAGACGAGGCGGGCCTGGGCGGCGTCCTCGACGACGCAGGCGGCGGCGCCGGAGTCCTGGAGGATCCAGCGGGTCTGGTACGCGGAGGAGGTGGGGTAGAGCGGGACGGTGATCAGCCCGGCCGCCCAGGCGGCGAAGTCGAGCAGGGTCCACTCGTAGCGGGTGCGGGCCATCAGTGCGAGCCGGTCGCCGGGCCGCAGCCCTTGGGCGATGAGCCCCTTGGCGACGGAGTGCACCTCGGCTGCGAAGGCCGAGGCGGTGACGTCGGCCCAACCGCCGTCCGGTTGCCTGCGGGAGAACAGCACCGCCGTCGGTTCCTCGCGGGCGGTGTCGTACGGCAGGTCGGCGAGCGAGCCGCGCCGTACGGGCGGCACGAGCGGAGGTACGGACACCTCGCGGACGGTCCCGTCGACACGGACCAGCTCGGGCGGGAACTCGGAGACGGGCACGTGCGGCTCCTCGGGGCGTCGAGAACCGGACAGTAACCTTACTTCCGAGTAAATCTAAGGCTCCGCAGGCTATTTGGACAGATCCCCGCCATGAGCGGTCAGACTTCCGAGCCCGGCCCAGACGAGGCTCATCAGCGTGGCCGCGGCCTGCCGCGGCAGCATCCCGGCCGGCCCGTTCGCCCAGTTGGCCAGCGACTCCGCCGCCCCCACCAGCGCCTGCGCCAGCCCCTCGGCATCGCAGGGCCCCTGCGCCGCGGCCCCGATCAACTCCGCGACGTACCCGGCGATCTCGGCCCGCATCCGCTCCGCCTCCGTGGCGAACGGCTCCCCCTGCGCCCGCGCCTGCCGGCTCAGCACCGCCCACGCGTCCGGATGCTCCGCGGTGTGCGTGAAGAACGCGAGCAGCCCCGCCGAGAGACGCTCCTCCGCCGCCCCCTCCCCCTCCACGGCGGCGGCCACCACGGCGAGCAGCGCCCGGGACTCACGCCGGATGCACGAGGTGAACAGCTCCTCCTTGGAGTGCAGATAGAGGTAGACCAACGGCTTGGAGACCCCCGCCAGTTCGGCGATCTCGTCCATCGACGCCGCCTGGTACCCGCGCCGCCCGAAGGTCCGCACCGCCGCGTCCATCATCTGCCGCTCGCGCACCTCGCGCGGCAGCCTCCTCGTCCCCGCCACGACACCTCACCCTAGTGGGATGCCGACGACCGATGAGTTCCTCCAGGATCATCGGTCTTAGATCACGTAAGGCAGGGAGCAGGACACCACCGAGCCGCCGAGACCGGCACCGAGAGACCGAGGAATACCCATGCGCACTCTGATCAGCACCGCCTTCATCTCGCTCGACGGCGTCGTGGAGGCCCCCGGCGGCGAGCCCGGCTACCGCAACTCCGGCTGGACCTTCAAGCACACCGAGTTCCTCCCCGAGTCCTTCGAGATCAAGGGCCGCGAGCAGAAGGAGGCCTCCGCCATGCTCATGGGCCGGGTCAGCTACGAGGCCTTCAGCCCCGTGTGGCCCGGCATGGCGGAGTTCGCCGACTACAAGGTCATGCCGAAGTACGTCGTCTCCACCACCCTCACCGAGGACGACCTGGTGACCGACTGGGGCGACACCACGATCCTGCGCTCGCTCGACGAGGTCGCCGCGCTGAAGGAGACCGAGGGCGGCCCGATCATCGTCCACGGCAGCGCCTCCCTCAACCAGGCCCTGTCGGACGCGGGCCTCATCGACCGCTACCACCTGCTCGTCTTCCCCCTCCTGCTCGGCGCCGGCAAGCGCCTCTTCAGCACCACGGACAAGGACGTCCAGAAGCTGGAGCTCGTCGAGCACGAGGCCTACCCGAACGGCCTGCAGAAGCAGGTCTTCGACGTCGTCCGCTGAAGCCACGGCCGCCCGCCGGCCGGACGGAGCACCCCGTCGAACGCCCGAGGCCCCTCCCCCCTTCACGGGGGCAGGGGCCTCGGGCGTCGGCAGGACGGCGACGCGCGACGGGCGACGCGCGACGGCTCAGGCAGCGGCCGGGACCGTCACCTTCGACTCGGCGCCACGCGCGTCCACCAGGTCGTCGACCGGGGAGGCCGAGGCGGACTCGTACGCGGCGTGGTCGAGGATCTTCTCGCGCGCGGAGACGATGACCGGCACCAGGGCCTGGCCCGCGACGTTGGTCGCGGTGCGGATCATGTCGAGGATCGGGTCGATCGCCATCAGCAGGCCGACGCCCTCCAGCGGGAGGCCGAGCGTCGAGAGGGTGAGGGTCAGCATGACCGTCGCGCCGGTGAGGCCGGCGGTGGCCGCCGAGCCGATGACCGAGACGAAGGCGATCAGCAGGTACTCCTTGACGCCCAGCTGCACGTCGAAGATCTGCGCGATGAAGATCGCGGCGAGCGCCGGGTAGATCGCGGCGCAGCCGTCCATCTTCGTGGTGGCGCCGAACGGCACGGAGAAGGAGGCGTACTCCTTCGGGACGCCGAGGCGCTCGGTGACCCGCTGGGTGACCGGCATGGTGCCGACCGAGGAGCGGGAGACGAAGGCGAGCTGGATGGCGGGCCAGGCGCCCTTGAAGAACTGCAGCGGGTTCAGCTTCGCGACCGTCGCGAGGAGCAGCGGGTAGACGCCGAAGAGGACCAGGGCGCAGCCGATGTAGACGTCGGCGGTGAAGGTGGCGTACTTGCCGATCAGGTCCCAGCCGTAGTTGACGATGGCGCGGCCGATGAGGCCGGCGGTGCCGATCGGAGCCAGGCGGATGACCCACCACAGGGCCTTCTGGAGCAGCTCCAGGGCGGACTCGGAGAGGGAGAGGATCGGCTGGGCCCTGTCGCCGAGCTTGAGGGCGGCGATGCCGGCGACGGCGGCCATGAAGACGATCTGCAGGACGTTCAGTTCGGTGAACGGCGTGATGACGTCGGTGGGGACGATGCCGGTGAGGAAGTCGATCCAGCTGCCCTGGTGCTCGGGGAGCTTGCCGTCCTTCGGCGTGAGGCCGGTGCCGGCGCCCGGGTTGGTGATCAGGCCGATGGCGAGGCCGATGGCGACCGCGATCAGCGAAGTGATCATGAACCAGACGAGGGTCTGCGCGGCGAGGCGGGCCGCGTTGTTGACCTTACGGAGGTTGGTGATCGAGACGAGGATGGCGAAGAAGACGAGCGGGGCGACGGCCAGCTTGAGCAGCTGGACGAAGATGCCGCCGACCTGGGACAGGGTCTCCTGCAGCCAGCCGATGTCCTGGCTGCGGGCGAGCCAGCCGAGCAGGACGCCGATGACGAGGCCGGCGACGATCTGGGCCCAGAACGGGACCTTGGGTATGCGGGACTTCGTCACGGACGCGGACGAGGACGCGGACACGGACACACTCCACTGGTGCGTATCGGGGGAATACGGGGACGGGGGTGCGGCGCACACGCGCTCCACGCGCGGGCCGCTGCATGATGCCGGGTCAGAGCGACGGGCAACAGACCGCGGACGTACAGCGGCACAGATCGACGTGCAGGCGCGCCACGAGCGGGGTGCTCGCGGCATCGGGGAGGCGCGCTGCGGTCTTCATGGGCGACACGTTAACACTTGAACTTTGAGAACCTCAAAGCCCTTCTTTGAGACAGAATCGCGCGCGTGCCCCCTTCTCGGCCTTCGAAACGCAGAACACCCCAGGCGGGAGCCTTGGAAGCTCCCACTCTGGGGTGTTCTGCGTGTGAGGTACCTTACGGCGCCTTTATGTCGTTCAGGCCGCGTCCTCGGCCGAGCGGTTCGCCTCCAGGCGGCCCTTCGCCCGGTCGACCTTCGCGACGATGTCGACGCTCATCGCGTCCCGTTCCTTGCGCAGCAGCACGAAGCTGAGCGGGGCGGAGACGACCACGGCGAGCAGGAGGACCCAGAGCAGGTTGGAGTCGCCGAGGCCGCGCGGCAGCACACCGACGTAGACCAGGCCCCACAGCGCGAGGAAGCTCCCGGCGAAGATGCCGAGGCGCATCAAGGTGTAGCGGAGCATGTCTGTCCCTCCCATACCGGACGAGCGTCCCTCCAGTGAAGCACGGAGCGGCCCGCCACCCGGGAGCGGGGCCCGGAAACGGCTTGAGCGCCACACTTGTAATAGGTACTCTCGCGATATGCCTCTTACTTTTCAGCTGGACCCGCCGGTCGACCGCGCCTTGCGCGACGGAGTCCTCAGCCTCTGGGCGGACGTCTCCAACGCGGGTGGCGCCGTCGGTTTCGTCCCGCCCGTGACCCCCGAGGAGATCCGGCCCGCCCTGCTCAGGCACCTCGTGGGCATGGCGGAGGGCGGCACGCGACTGCTGGTCGGCCGGGACGGGCACGGCGAGGTCGCCGCCACCGCCTTCTTCACGCACAACAGCCACCCCCTGATGACGCACTGGGTGTGGCTGTACACGGTGATGGTGCACCCCCGGCACCAGGGCAAGGGGTACGGGCGCGACCTGATGGCCGCGGCCGAGCAGGCGGCCCGTACCGCCGAGGGCTTCGAGCACATCGAGGCCATCCGGCTGACCTGCCGCGGCGGCACCGGCGTCGACGCCTTCTACGCGCGCGCCGGCTACAAGGAGGTCGGACGCGTCCCGGCCGCCATCCGGGTGGCCCCCGGCGACGACCGCGACGACATCGTCATGCTGCTGCAGCTGGCCTAGCGGCGGGTCAGACGCGCATCGGCTGCGGCGACTCGCGCAGCCCGGCGTCCGGGCCCGGGTACTCGCGGATGACCTCGTAGCGCGTGTTGCGCTCCACGGGCCGGAAGCCGGCGTCCCGGATGAGGTCCAGGAGGTCGTCGCGGGTGAGCTTGTTCGGGGTGCCGTAGTTGTCGGCGTCGTGGGTGATCTTGTACTCGACGACCGAGCCGTCCATGTCGTCCGCTCCGTGCTGGAGCGCCAGCTGCGCGGTCTGGACGCCGTGCATCACCCAGAACACCTTGACGTGCGGGACGTTGTCGAAGAGCAGCCGGGAGACCGCGAAGGTCTTCAGCGCCTCGGCGCCGGTCGCCATCTGGGTCCGCGCCTGCAGGGTGTTGCGGACCTTGCCGTCCTGCATGTCGACGAAGTCGTGCTGGTAGCGCAGCGGGATGAAGACCTGGAAGCCGCCGGTCTCGTCCTGGAGCTCGCGCAGCCGCAGGACGTGGTCCACGCGGTGGCGCGGCTCCTCGATGTGGCCGTAGAGCATCGTGCACGGGGTCTTCAGACCCTTCTCGTGCGCGAGGCGGTGGATCCGGGACCAGTCCTCCCAGTGCGTCCGGTGGTCCACGATGTGCTGCCGGACCTCCCAGTCGAAGATCTCGGCGCCGCCGCCGGTCAGCGACTCCAGGCCCGCCTCGATCAGCTCGTCGAGGATCTCGGAGGCGGAGAGGCCGGAGATGGTCTCGAAGTGATGGATCTCGGTGGCGGTGAAGGCCTTCAGGGAGACGTTGGGCAGCGCCTTCTTCAGCTCGGAGAGCGAGCGCGGGTAGTAGCGCCACGGCAGGTTGGGGTGGAGCCCGTTGACGATGTGGAGCTCGGTGAGGTTCTCGTTCTCCATCGCCTTCGCGAGGCGCACGGCCTCCTCGATGCGCATGGTGTACGCGTCCTTCTCGCCCGGCTTGCGCTGGAAGGAGCAGTAGGCGCAGGAGGCGGTGCAGACGTTGGTCATGTTCAGATGCCGGTTGACATTGAAGTGCACCACGTCGCCGTTCTTGCGGGTCCGGACCTCGTGGGCCAGACCGCCGAGCCAGGCGAGGTCGTCCGACTCGTACAGGGCGATGCCGTCCTCGCGGCTCAGCCGCTCGCCGGCGAGGACCTTCTGCTCCAGCTCCCGCTTGAGCCCCGCGTCCATACGGTCGCCTCCCACTCTCATCTGCTGCATTCAGGCGCCAAACGGCTCCACCGTACTCTCAGGCCTCCTCCGGCAGATCTCCGACCCGGTTCTCCCACTTGGTGGAGAGCACGATCGTGGTACGGGTCCGCGACACGCCCTTGGTCCCGCTGAGCCGGCGGATCGTCTTCTCCAGGCCGTCCACGTCGTTGGCGCGGACCTTGAGCATGAAGGAGTCGTCGCCGGCGATGAACCAGCAGTCCTCGATCTCGGCCAGGTCCTTCAGCCGGCGGGCCACGTCCTCGTGGTCGGCGGCGTCGGAGAGGGAGATGCCGATGAGGGCGGTGACGCCGAGGCCGAGGGAGGCGGCGTCGACGGTGGCGCGGTAGCCGGTGATCACGCCGGCGGCCTCAAGGCGGTTGATGCGGTCGGTGACGGAGGGGCCGGAGAGCCCGACGAGCCGGCCGAGCTCGGCATACGAGGCCCTGCCGTTCTCGCGCAGAGCCTGGATGAGCTGCCTGTCCACGGCGTCCATAGGTATGAAGCCTTCCATTGTCCAGCGATACCGCGAGTTTAGGTATAGAATCTAAGGTACACAGGGTCCGACGCCCTGTGAATCGTTCATTCAGATCAAAGACGATCTTCAGGAGTGGTGTTCACCGTGTACACGATCGAGATGGCCTACGCCCGTATGCGCGAGCTGCAGGACCTGGCCAACCGCTCGCGTGCCCACCAGCCGACCGCCTCCAAGCGCGCCCCGAAGAAGCGCGCCGAGAAGCGCTAATCCGACAGGAGGGCTCCACCGAGCTCTCCCTCCCAACGGCGGTACAGCTCGTGCGGCACCCCTGCCGCGTCGAGCACCCGCCCGGCGACGAAGTCCACGAGGTCCTGGATGTGCGTCGCCCCCGCGTAGAACGCCGGAGAGGCGGGCAGCACCACGGCGCCCGCCTCGTCCAGCGCCACCATGTGCTTGAGCGTCTGCCCGTTCAGCGGGGTCTCCCGCACGGCGACGACCAGCGGACGCCGCTCCTTGAGCGTCACGCTCGCGACCCGCTGCAACAGGTCCTTCGAGAGCCCGAGCGCGACCCCGGCCACAGCGGCCGTGGACGCCGGCACGATGAGCATCCCCTTGACCGCGTACGACCCGGAGGACGGCCCGGCGGCCAGGTCCCCGGCCGCCCAGTACCGCACGTCGTCGATGTCCACGTCGAAGGTGTCCGGCTTCCCGTCGGCGCCCCGCGCCAGCCAGGCCGCCAGGTCCTCGCGCCAGTGCGCGTCCCGGAAGGCGATGCCCGTCTCGTCGAGCAGCGTCAGCCGCGAGGCCCGCGACACGACCAGGTCTACACTCTCCCCCGCGGCGAGCAGCCCTCGCAGCACGGCGGCGGCATACGGCGTCCCGGACGCCCCTGACACCCCGACCACCCAGGGACGACGCTGCTGCTTCTTCTCCGGCTCCACGCCGACGAGCCTATCCGGAGGGGTGCACCGGGCACCGGGTAAGGTGCCCCGGACGTTGACCCGGGACGGAGGGAAACGTCCAGGAGGGGGCGGGAAATGAGCGGAACCGCGATCGACGGATGGAGCCGGTCCGACCGGGCGATGGCAGCGGCCAAGCTGATGACGGGCTGGGTCGCCCTGCTGTGGCTGCTCGAGGTCGTCGACCTCGTGACCGGGCACGCCCTCGACGCGTACGGCGTCACCCCGCGCGAGCCCGGCGAGCTGGCCCACATCGTGCCGTCGGCCTTCCTGCACTTCGGCTTCGGCCACGTCGCCGCGAACAGCGTGCCCCTGCTGGTCCTCGGCTTCCTCGCCGCGCTCGGCGGCATCCGGCGCCTCCTGGCCGTCGTCGCGCTGGTCGTGCTCTTCGGCGGCCTCGGCGTCTGGCTGTTCTCGCCGTCCGGCACCGTCACCGCCGGCGCGTCCGGCGTGGTCTTCGGTCTCTTCGGCTACGTGCTGGTCCGCGGCTTCGTGGACCGCAGACCGTGGGAGGCGGTCGTGGGCCTGCTCGTCGCCGCGGTGTGGGGCGGCTCGATGCTGACCGGCATCGTCCCCACCGACGGGATCAGCTGGCAGGGCCACCTGTTCGGCCTGCTCACGGGAGTGACGGCGGCCTTCGTCCTGCGCCGCGGCCCCCGCCCCGCGGCCCTGACCGGCTGACGCTTCCCGGAGGACCCGTCAGGCTCGGACGCTTCAGGCTCCGACGCCCGGGTCGACGGGGAGCGTGCTCGTGTCGACGGTCAGCTGCCCGATGCCGGTCTCCACGGTGACGGTCTTGCCGTAGGGGATGGTGTCCCGGCCGAGGTAGCCGTCGGGGCCGGGGTTCGCGTTGTCCTGGTCCAGCGGGATGGCCACATCGCTGAGGAAGCCCCACTCATCCGACAGCTGGGCCTCCAGCGCGTTCCACACCCGCCGAATCGTCTGGGCGTGGTGCGGCTTCAGCGGACTCATCACGATGTTGCCCTCGACAATCTCCATCCGGTACCCGCGGAACATGTCCTCGAACCGGGCGAGCTGTGAGTGCAGGCGATCAGTCTCCGAGACGGTCACGTCGGCCTCCCTGTCCATGCACTCGATGGTAGGCCGCAACGTAGCGATCGGGTCGGGACACGAACGCGGAGACCGAAGGCAGCACGCACGATCGAGCTACACGGACAGCCCGCGCACCAGCAGGTCGAGCAGCGCACACAGGAACAGGGCGATCCCGATGAACCCGTTGACCGTGAAGAACGCCCGGTTCAGGCGGGACAGGTCGTGCGGCTTCACGATCGAGTGCTCGTAGCAGAACGCCGCCACCACGATCACCAGGCCCACCCAGAAGAACGCGCCCGCCTGCGTCGCCAGCGCGTACCAGACCAACAGACCGGTGGTCACGACCGCCGAGGCCCGCGCACCCCACAGGGCTGCCGGAACCCCGAAGCGGGCCGGGACTGACATGACGCCTTCCGCGCGGTCCGCCTGGACGTCCTGGCAGGCGAAGATCAGGTCGAAGCCGCCGATCCAGATGCCCACCGCGAGGCCCAGGATCACCGCGTCCCAGGACCACTCGCCGGTCACGGCGAGCCAGGCGCCGATGGGGCCGATGGACTGGGCGAGGCCGAGGATCGCGTGCGGGAAGTTCGTGAACCGCTTGCCGTACGGATAGACCACCATCGGGATGACGGCGAGCGGCGCGAGCGCCAGGCAGAGCGGGTTGAGCAGGGCCGCCGCGCCGAGGAAGACGACGACGGCGACGCCCGCGCCGGTCCACGCCGACCGCACCGACACCGCGCCCGTCACCAGCTCCCGGTTCGCGGTGCGCGGGTTGCGGGCGTCGATCTCGCGGTCGATGATCCGGTTGCAGGCCATGGCGAAGGTCCGCAGACCCACCATGCACACGGTCACCAGGAACAGCGTCCACCAGTGGATCTTCTTGTCCAGCTGGTACATCGCGGTGAGCGAGGCGATGTACGCGAAGGGCAGCGCGAAGACCGAGTGCTCGATCATCACGAGGCGGAGGAAGGCTTTCGTGCGGCCCGGCTGCGCGCCGGGCACCGCTGCCGTGGTCACAGGCCGTACTCCTTCCAGCGGCGGTCCACCAGGGCCGCCGTCGCCGGGTCCGACTCGACCATGTCCGGCCAGCCGCCGTCCCGGGTGTAGCCCTCCTCGGGCAGCTTCTTCGTCGCGTCGATGCCGGCCTTGCCGCCCCAGAACTGCTGGTACGAGGCGTGGTCCAGGTGGTCCACCGGGCCCTCGACGACCGTGAGGTCGCGGGCGTAGTCGGTGTTGCCGAGGGCGCGCCAGGACACCTCGTGGAGGTCGTGGACGTCGCAGTCCTTGTCCACCACGATGATCAGCTTGGTCAGCGACATCATGTGCGCGCCCCAGATGGCGTGCATGACCTTCTGGGCGTGCTTCGGGTACTTCTTGTCGATCGAGACGATCGCGCAGTTGTGGAAGCCGCCCGACTCCGGCAGGTGGTAGTCCACGATGTCCGGCACGATGATCTTGAGGAGTGGCAGGAAGAAGCGCTCCGTGGCGCGGCCCAGCGGTCCGTCCTCGGTCGGCGGGCGGCCGACCACGATCGACTGGAGCAGCGGGCGTCGCCGCATGGTGATGCAGTCGATCTTCAGGGCGGGGAACGGCTCCTGCGGCGTGTAGAAGCCGGTGTGGTCACCGAAGGGCCCCTCGGGCAGCATCTCGCCCGGCTCCAGCCAGCCCTCGATCACGACCTCCGCCTGGGCCGGGACCTGGAGCGGGACCGTCTTGCAGTCGACCATCTCGATCCGCTTGCCCTGCACGAAGCCGGCGAAGAGGTACTCGTCGATGTCGCCCGGCAGCGGCGCCGTCGAGGCGTAGGTGACGGCCGGCGGACAGCCGAAGGCGATGGCGACGGGCAGCCGCTCCCCGCGCTCCGCGGCCACCGCGTAGTGGTTGCGGCTGTCCTTGTGGATCTGCCAGTGCATGCCGATGGTGCGCTTGTCGTGGCGCTGGAGCCGGTAGAGGCCGAGGTTGCGGACCCCGGTCTCCGGGTGCTTGGTGTGGGTCAGGCCCAGGTTGAAGAAGGAACCGCCGTCCTTCGGCCACGTGAAGAGCGCGGGCAGCTCGTCCAGGTCGACGTCGTCGCCGGTGAGCACGACCTCCTGGACCGGGGCGTCCCCGGACTTCACCTTCTTCGGCGGCACGTGGACCATCGAGCCCAGCTTGCCGAAGGCCTCCCGGACCCCGACGAAGCCGTGCGGCAGCTCCGGCCTGAGCAGCCCGCCGATCTTCTCGCTGATCTCCTCGTAGGACTTCAGGCCCAGCGCCTTGAGGAGCCGCCGGTCCGTCCCGAAGACGTTCATGGCGAGCGGCATGGCGGAGCCCTTGACGTTCTCGAAGAGCAGCGCCGGGCCTCCCGCCTTGTTCACGCGGTCGACGATCTCCCCGACCTCCAGGTACGGGTCGACTTCGGCCTTGATGCGCTTGAGGTCGCCTTCGCGCTCGAGGGCCCTGAGCAGCGAGCGGAGATCGTCGTAAGCCATAGGGGTCAGTATCGGTCACCGGCTAGGCTGGGGCCGTCACCGGGGCCGCCGAAACGCGCTCCCGCCACCGCTTCCAGGGGGCTGTCCCACATGCTCAGGGCACTGATGTACATCCTGCCGCTGGCGCTGACGATCTACGCGTTCATCGACTGCCTGAACACCCCCGAGGACGAGGCCAAGCACCTGCCCAAGGTGGTCTGGGTCATCATCATCCTGCTCTTCTGGATCGTCGGCCCGATCGTGTGGTTCGCGGCCGGCAAGATGCGCCGGGCGCCGGCCGGCGGCCGCACGCCCAGCGAGTGGCACCGCAACCACCGGCACGAGTGGGTCGCCCCGGACGACAACCCCGAGTTCCTCAAGTCGCTCCGTGAGGAGAACAAGAAGGACGAGTCCCTCCTCAAGGACTGGGAGGCCGACCTCCGCCGCCGCGAGGAGGAGCTGAAGCGCCGCGAGCAGGAGCGGGGCGAGGAGAAGGACGGCTGATGGAGCTGCGGCTCCTCGTCACCTTCGAGAAGGTCGCCACGGTCCTCTCCTTCACCCGGGCCGCCGCCGAGCTCGCGTACGCGCAGTCCAGCGTCACCGCGCAGATCCGCGCCCTGGAGGCCTCGCTGGGCACCGAGCTCTTCGAACGGCTCGGCTCCCGCATCCGGCTCACCGAGGCCGGCGAGCGCCTCCTGCCGTACGCCCGGCAGATCATCGCGCTCACCGAGGAGGCCAGGACCGCGGTCACGGCCGGCGGTGAGCCGACCGGCACGATCGCCGTCGGCACCATGGAGTCGCTGACCTCCTACCGGCTGCCGCCGCTCCTGGAGCTCTTCCACCACCGCTATCCCGGGGTGCGGCTCGCGCTGCGCCCGACGCTCGGCGACGCGACCCGGCAGGCCCTGCGCCAGGGGACGTACGACCTGGGCCTGCTGATGGAGCGGGAGACCGAGCACGAGGGCCTGGAGAGCGAGGTCCTGGCGGAGGAGCCGCTGGTCCTGGTGGCCGCGCCGCGGCACCCGCTGGCGGGACGGACCGGCCTGACGGCCGCGGACCTGGCGGCCACCGGCCTGGTGGGCACGGAGCCGGGCTGCGCCTACCGCGACCTCTTCGAGGCGGAACTGGCGCCGTACGGGCCGGTCTTCACCGAGTACGGCACGATCGAGGCGAGCAAGCGGGGCGTGGCCGCCGGGCTCGGCATCGCGCTGCTGCCCCGGATCACCGTCGCTGCGGAACTGGCGTCCGGGGCACTGGTGGCGCTGGACTGGGAGCCGCCGTTCACTCTGTTCACGCAGATCGCGTGGCGGCGGGGGAAGCGGCTTCCGGCGCATGTGCGCCTGTTCGTGGAGCAGACGCGACGACTCGTCCGCGAGGAGCCCCCGCCAGGGTCACCCTGAGGCTCGCCAGCACGATCAGCGGGACGCCGAGGGCCTGCACGAGGCCGATGTGGTGTCCGTACACGGCCCAGTCGGCGAGCATCGCGACGGCCGGGTAGGTGAAGGCGAGCACGGCGATCCGGGCGGTGGGCAGCTTGGCGTAGGCCGCGTACATCAGCACGTACATGACCCCGGTGTGGATGATCCCGAGACCGGCCAGCCAGCCCCACCCGGCCCCGAGCCGCCCGGCGGCGCCGAAGTCGGCGAAGGGCAGCAGGAGCGGGATGCCGACGGTGACCTGGACGAGCGCGACGAGATGGGGCCTGACGCCGCTGATCCGCTTGGTGACGATCGTCGACAGCGCGTAGAGCACGGCGGCGCCGAGGGCGAGCCCGAGCCCCTGGAGGGAGGCGGTGTCCCCCGGCCGTACGCCGGACACGAGCACGAGCCCGGCGAAGGCGACACCGAGCCATCCCAGCTTCGCGGCGCTGATCCGCTCCCGCAGGACGACCGCTCCGAGCAGCACGAGGAAGAACGGCTGCGTGTGGTAGACGACGGTGGCGAAGGAGATCGAGGTGGCCTCGTACGCTTCGAAGAGCAGCGCCCAGTTGAAGACGATGAACACCCCGCCGAGCACGGCGAGTCCCAGCTTCCGCGGGGTGAAACCGTGCCCGGTGAAGAAGCCGCGGGCCAGGCTGTACGCCCCGAGCGCGACGGCTCCGAAGAGGCACCGGAAGAAGACGACGTCGAACGGCGAGGCGCCCGACTCGACGACGAAGATGCCGAGGGTGCCGGAGAGCACCATGGCGAGGGTGAGTTCGACGGTTCCCCTGGTCTCGTTTCTCATGCCCCTGACGCTACGAACGGGCCCGGGGTGCGGTCCACGAGCCAGCGGGGCGTCCTGCCGATGGGCCCATCGGCCGGGCCGATGGGGCGGGGCGTCCCTCAGGAACGGGCGCCCTGCCCCTTGGCCCGCCGGGCGAGGCTGTCCTGGGAGGCGACGTACTTGATCATGAGACGGGCGAGCTCCAGGCGCTCGTGCTCGGTCCAGTCCGCGGTGATGAAGTCGTAGGCCGCACGCTGGTGGCGGCCGAAGCGGGCCATCAGCTCCCGTCCCTCGGGGCTGAGGTGAAGGACCGTGCGGCGGCCGTCCTGCTGGGAGGCGGCCCGGACGAGGTAGCCGGCCGAGATGCAGTCGGAGACCATGCGGCTGGCCACCGAAGGGTCCACTCCCAGGTGCCTGCCGACCGCGCCGACGGTGATCTCGCCGGTGTCCTCCTGCTCGGCGTCCAGGACGATCCTGAGCACCAGCGTGCGGCTCAGGTCCTTCTCGGAGATCGGGTCCTCGACCTCCAGGAGCGAGGAGCGCCGCAGCTTCCCGAAGGCCGGGCCCACGGCGTTCAGCAGTTCCTCCGCCGTCTCCGGCTCTCGCTTCGTCATGCCCTCCATCGTACAGACATAGATGACTTCATGAAGGCATGTGTTGACCAGCAAATGTGTGCATGCAAGCATGCATACGTCGAACGGCAGCCAACTGTGTCGGGCGGCGGAACACCCACGCACGTCGAACGAAGGAGCCTTCCCATGACCACTCTCGTCACCGGCGCCCGCGGCAAGGTCGGCCAGGGCCTCATCGCCCGCCTGCACGCCGCCGGTCACACCGTCCGCGCCGCCAGCGCGAACCCGGCCGAACTGACCGTCCCCGACGGCGTCGGGACCGTCGAGCTCGCCCTCGACCACCCCGAGGGCCTCGACGCCGCACTCCGCGGCGTCCGCCAGGTCTTCCTCTACCCCGAGCCCGTCGGCGTCCACGAGCTGATCAAGGCTGCCGAGACCGCCGGCGTCGAGCACGTCGTCCTGCTCTCCTCGGCCTCCGTCCTCGGCCCCGACGCCGAGACCGACCCGCTGGCGAGCCACAGCCTCACGGTCGAGCGCGCCCTCGCCGCTTCCGACCTCACCTGCACCTTCCTGCGGCCCGACGCCTTCGCCAGCAACTCCTTCGGCTGGGCGTACTTCATCGGCCGGTCGATGCCGGTCCAGCTCGCCTACCCCGACGCGCACATCGCGCCCATCCACCCCGAGGACATCGCCGACATCGCCTTCGAGGCCCTGACCGGCGAATCCCTCACCGGCCGCGCGATCACCCTCACCGGCCCCGAGTCGCTCACCTTCCGCGAGCAGCTCGCCGTCCTCGCCGACGCCGTCGGCCGCGCCGTCCCGGTCGAGCAGATCACCCGCGCCGAGGCCGAACGGCAGATGGGCCGCTTCATGCCCCCGGCCATGGTCGGCTCGCTGCTCGACCTGTGGGCCGCCGCCTCCCACGGCCCCGCCACCGTCGCCGACACCACCGAGACCCTGCTCGGCCGCCCCGCCCGCACCTACCGCCAGTGGGCCCGCGACAACGCCGGAGCCTTCGCCGCGCAGCACTGACCGCCCGGCACCGACCACGTCCGGTCAGCCGACCGCCCCCCGCACCTCCCCTTCCCGGAGACAGACAACCGCCCATGTCCCTCACCCGCGCCGCCGCCGAGGCCGCCGCCCCGCCCGACACCGACCGCCGCCGGTGGGCCGTGCTCGCCGTCGTCCTGTTCGCCGCGGTCCTCGACCTCCTCGACGCCACCATCACCAACATCGCCGCCCCGACCATCGCCGCCGACCTGCGCGGCGGGGAGTCCCTCGTCCAGTGGCTGGGCGCCTCCTACGCCCTGTCCATGGGCGTCCTGCTGGTGGTCGGCGGCCGGCTCGGCGACAGGTACGGCCGCCGCCGGCTGTTCCTGACCGGCCTCACCGGCTTCACGCTCGCGTCCGTCGCCTGCGGACTCGCCTTCGACCCCGCCTCGGTCATCTGCTTCCGCCTGCTCCAGGGAGCCTTCGGCGCCCTGGTCATCCCGCAGGGCTTCGGCATCCTCGGCGCCGTCTTCCCGCCGAAGGAGATCGGCAAGGCGTTCGGCGTCTTCGCCCCCTGCCTCGGACTGTCGGCGATCAGCGGCCCGGTCCTCGCCGGCCTCCTCATCGACTCCTTCGGCTGGCGCTCCATGTTCCTGATCAACATCGCGCTCGGCGGCCTCGCGATCGTCCTCGCCGCCCGGCTCCTGCCCCGCGACACCGGCGACCGGACGGTGACCCTCGACGGTCCCGGCTCCGCCCTGCTCGCCGCCACGATGCTCGGACTGCTGCACGGACTGATCGACGGCGCCGCGCACGGCTGGACCCGCGGCCCGGTCCTCTCCCTCGCCGCCGGCGCCGCCTTCTTCGGCCTGTTCTGCCTGCGGCAGCGCCGCGCCGCCGCCCCGCTCGTCGAGCCGTCGCTGCTGCGCAACCGCGGCTTCACCTCCGGGCTGATCCTCGGCCTCGTCTTCTACGCCGCGGTCGCCGGCCTCCTCTTCGTCCTGTCCCTGTACCTCCAGGACGGACTGCACCGCTCGCCGACCGGCGCCTCTCTCGGTCTCGCCCCCGTCGCCGCCGGCATCGTCGTCGCCTCGATCGCCGCGCACCGCCTCAAGGCCCGCCTCGGCCGCACCCTGATCCTCGTCGGCCTGCTGCTCACGCTCGCCGGCACGCTGGCCCTGCTCGCCCTGGTGCAGGCCACCACCCCGACGGCCTGGACGCTGCTCGTCCCGGTGTTCGTCACCGGCCTCGGCCTCGGCACCTGCTTCGGCACGATCTACGAGATCACGCTGGGCGACATCGCCCCCGGGGAGTCCGGCAGCGCCTCCGGTGCGCTGTCCGCCGTCTCCCAGCTCGCCAACAGCATCGGCGCCGCCGCCGTCACCACCGTGTACTTCCGCACCTCCAGCGCCACCGCGGACGCCGTCGGCCGCAGTCTCGCCCTGGTCGCCGCCGCCGTCCTCGTCTGCTGCGCCCTGGTCCGCCTGCTGCCCCGCGCGGCGCAGCCCCGCCACCACCAGGCGTGACACCGCCCCCCGCCGGGGAAGAGTCCAGGACATGGACGAGAAAGAGGCGCGCCGCCGGCTCGCCACCGCGCTCGACGAGGCGCGGGCCGGGCTCGCCGAGGGCGGCATCCCGATCGGGGCGGCGCTGTACGGGTCCGACGGTGCGCTGCTCGGACGCGGGCGCAACCGGCGGGTGCAGGACGGGGACCCGTCGGCGCACGCGGAGACGGACGCCTTCCGGGCAGCGGGGCGGCAGCGCTCGTACCGGGGGACGACGATGGTGACGACCCTCTCGCCGTGCTGGTACTGCTCCGGGCTCGTCCGGCAGTTCGGGATCTCGCGGGTGGTGGTCGGGGAGGCACGGACCTTCCACGGCGGCCACGACTGGCTCGCGGAGCACGGCGTCGAGGTGCTGGTGCTCGACGACCCCGAATGCGCCGCCCTGATGCGTGGGTTCATCGAGGAGCACCCCGCCCTGTGGAACGAGGACATCGGCGATGACTGAGGCGAGCCTTCCGACGATCGACCTGCGCCGGGACCCGGCCGGGCAGCTGCCCGCCGTGGACCGCGCCCTGCGGCAGGCCGGCTTCCTGCTCGTCAGCGGGCACGGCGTCGAGCGGGAGCTGCGCGCGGCCATCCGGGAGAGCGCCCGGACCTTCTTCCGGCTTCCCGCGGCCGTGAAGGAGCGGTACGCGGTGAAGGTCGGCGGCCGCGGCTGGCTGGGGCCGGGAGCGGAGGCCAACGGGTACGCGGAGGGCACGGCCACCCCGCCCGACCTGAAGGAGTCGCTGTCCTTCGCGGCCGAGGAGCCGACGGGGAACGCGGCCGTGGACGCCGAGTGGTTCCTGCCGAACACCTGGCCCGCCGAGGTGCCCGAGCTCAAGGCCCTGGTGGCGGAGTACCTGCGGCTGATGCGGGAGCTGTCCGACCGGGTCCTGGACCTGCTCGGGCTCGCGCTCGGCGAGCAGGCGGACTTCTTCACGCGGCACACCGGCCACCCCACCTTCGGCTTCAACGTGAACTGGTACCCGGGCCGGGAGCTCGTCGGCGAGCCCGAGCCGGGGCAGTTCCGCATCGGCCCGCACACGGACTTCGGCACGGTCACGATCCTCGACCGGCAGGCCGGGAAGGGCGGGCTGCAGGTGTACACGGAGGCGGCCGGCTGGCAGGACGCGCCCTGGGACCCGGAGGCGTTCACGGTGAACATCGGCGACCTGATGGCCGGGTGGACCGGCGGGCGCTGGCGCTCGGGACGCCACCGGGTGCTGCCGCCGCCGGCGGACGCGCCGGCCGAGGAGCTGATGTCGCTCGTCTACTTCTACGAGTGCGATCCCGGCACCACCATCAACGGCATCGAGTCCCACGCGTACCTGCGCGCACAGCTCGACGCGATCACCGCCGGGTGACGACTCCGCACCACCTGCCGAAAAGCCTGGCCGAAGCACAACTCCCCGTCGATAATTCGGACTTGAGGATGTGACGGGGCACGTCTGGTGGGGATCCAGGGGGTGGCGGGTGGACAGAGTCCTTTACGGCCGCGAGGCGGTGTTCCATCGCACGGGGCTCGCCGCGCGCCTGATCGGGCTCGACGGGGAGTCGCTCGCCCGCGTCCCGTACGAGCACGGCGACGACCCGCCCGTGGTGGTCTTCACCGGCGGGCGCGGCATGGGCAAGACGGCGCTGCTCAAACAGCTGCGCAACGCGTACAAGGGGGCCACTCCGCTCGCGTACCTCGACTGCGCGCACATCGAGCCGCCCGCCGACCACGGGCCCGGCTGGACCGAGCGCACCGGGGCGCTCGCCGAGCTCGCCGTGCAGCTGTCGCCGCGGGTCACCGGGGCGAAGCCGGTCCAGTTCCCCCGGCTCTCGCTGGGGCTGGTCGCCGTCGCCTCGCTCGGCTGGACGCAGGAGGACGAGGAGCGGGCCCAACGCGACCTGCAGCGGCTCGGGCCGGTGCTCTCCACCGTCGACGCCACCAAGGGCGCGGCGACCAACTGGGTCACCAAGGTCCTCACGAAACTCGCCGCCACCTTCGCCGATGCCGCCGCCCCGCTCGCCGGGCTGCTCGCCGAGGCGACGGTCGAGACGGTCCTGGAGGAGGTCTTCGGCCGGGTCCAGCAGAAGTCCGAGAACTGGTACGGGAGTTACCGCAACGCCGGCGGGCGCGGCAAGGCCGGTCTGCAGCAGCTCGCCATCGACTTCGCGCAGGGCGACCGGCGCCGCCAGGAGGCCGAGGACTTCCTGGTCGGCGCGCTCGTCGAGGACCTGGGCCAGGCCTACAAGGGCCTCACCCGGGTCGGCACCCGGCGCGGACGGCCCGTCCTGCTGCTGGACAACGCGCACGGCGAACTGGGCCGCCGGCTGGTCGAACCGATCCTGCGTGCCCGCCACGACGGCCGCCGCGACAAGATCGTCGTCCTCGCCGGCTCCCGGGTCCACGAGCACGAGGGCATGCGCCACGCCCACCGGCTGAGGCTCCCCGAGACCGCCCACCGGGCGCCCGCCCCGCGCGGCGGCGACGTCACCTCCGGCATCCTCGCCGTCGAGCTCACCCCGCTCTCCCCCACCCAGACCCAGTCCGCCTTCGACCGCCTCGACCCCTCCGGGCTCACCCCCGCCGAACTGGCCCGCGGCGTCCACCGGCTCACCGGCGGCCGGCCGCTCGGCGTGATGCTGCTCGGGCAGGCCGCCGCCGAGGCCCCGCGCGCCGAGCGGGCCCGGCTCACCCCCGCCGCCCTGCTCGACCTGACCGTGGAACTGCGCGAGGACGCCCGGCCCGTGCCCGTCGCGCCCGCGCTGCTCGGCGCGCTCCTGCCGCACCCCCGCCTGGAGCCGTTCACCGTGCTCGCCGCCGCCCACGACGAGGAGTCGGCCCGGCTGCTCGCCCGCACCCGGCTGCACACCGAGTCCCGCGACGGCGACATGGCACTGCGGGTCCGCGACCAGCTGCGCGCCGAGGACTGGCCCGAGGGCCCCGAACACTTCGTCGCCGACCCGCTGCTGCGCGCCCTGCTGCTGCACCGGCTGCGCTTCGAGGACGCCGACCACCCGCGCCACGCGGCCTGGCGCGCGGTCCACGAGACGCTGCACCGGCACTACCGGCGCGACGCGGACCTGCCGTACCGGCTGCACCACGAACTCGCCCTGGGCCGCGCCGAGGACGCCGTGGCCCATCTGCGGAGCACGTTCACCGACCCGGACGTGGTGGGCTGGCTGGGCCGGCTCCGCTTCATCGCCTCCGCCCCGTACCCGCGCGACCCGCACGCCGCCGGGCCCGACCCGCGCCGTGCCGCGGCGCTCGGCCGGGACGTGCCCGACCGGCTGCCGGACGGGCTCGACGCCGAGGCGACCGCGCTCCACCTGTCCGTACGGCGCCTGCTGCACGCCGTATGGCTGCTGACCGATCCGCTCGCCCTGCCCGACGGCGAGGTCGCCGAGAAGCTGGCGCACGAGCTGCGCCAGCTGTCCGGCCGCCATCTGACGGGCAACAGCCCCCTGTGGGACGCGGCCACCCACTGGCCGAGGGACATCCACGCCTGGCGTCGGCTCTCGCTGCCGCCCGGCCGCGAGGACGGAGTCTGAGCCGATGCCCGACCGGCTGCGCAACCGCTACCTCTACACCCCACGGCAGAAGTTCTTCGCCGCCCTGCTGGCCCTGATCGTCGTCGGGCTGCCGCTCGGCTGGGCCGTCAAGCGGGCGACGACTCCGGAGGACCGTTCCTGCGCGCCGGGCGTCGCCCGCCCGCAGGGCTCCGACGAATGCGTCGGCGTCAACGGCCAGGACGGCTACGCCTTCGGCGTGCCCGAACTCGCCGAGGTGGCCGGGCTCATCAGCCGCGAGAACGCCACGCTCACGGCCGACGAGTACGCCACCGTCGCCGTCCTGCTGCCACTGACCTCCCCCGACCCCGGCATGCGCGTCAAGGTCCTGCACGAGGTGCAGGGCGCGTACGCCCGCCAGTTCCGGGCCAACCACGAGTCCAACAGCGAGACGCCGAAGATCCGGCTCGTGCTCGCCAACACGGGCCGCAACAACGCCCACTGGCAGACCACCGTCGAGCAGCTGAAGACCATGACCGCCGCCCCGCACCGGCTGCGCGCGGTCACCGGCGTCGCCACCTCCTCCGCCGAGATACGCCAGGCGGTGGCCGCGCTCACCGGCGCGGGCATCGCCGTGGTCGGCACCACCATCACGGCCGACGACATCGCCAACGGCCCCGGACCGGGCCACAACCGCTTCCCGGGCCTCGCCCGCGTCTCCCCCACCAACGGCGACGAGGCCAAGGCCCTCGCCCACTTCGGCAAGGTGGACGCGGCCAAGGCGCTGCTCGTCCAGGACACCCGCACCGGCGACCACTACACCGACACCCTCAAGTCGGCCTTCGCCGGCTCCCTCAAGGGCGCTCCCTACGAACCGCAGCTCTTCACCTCGCCCGCCGACCCCACCGACGAGGGCACCACCGCCAACACCTTCCGGCAGATCACCCACCTCATCTGCGACACCCGCGCCGAGACGGTCTTCTTCGCCGGCCGGCACACCCAGTTGCGCCAGTTCATCAACGCCCTGGGCGCCCGGGGCTGCGCCGAGCGCGCCTTCACCGTCCTCACCGGCGACGAGGGCTCCTACCTGGGCGCCGACAGCAAGCTCAACCGCCAGGCCCTCAGGTCCAGGCTGACCGTCCGCTACGCCTCCCTCGCCCACCCGGACGCCTGGCTCCCGGCGCCCGGCCGGACGGTCCCGGCGACGGGCGGTTCGACGGTCGCGTACAAGACCTTCGTGACGGACATCGCCCGCGCCGCGCAGAAGCCGGTCGCGCTCGCCGACGGACAGGCCATCGTCGCGTACGACGCGATGGCGGCCGCGGTCCACGCGATCCGCCAGGCCACCCCGGACGGTGCCGCCTACCCCGAGCTCGCCGACGTCGCCACCCAGTGGCCGCAGGTCAAGGGTTCGCTGCGGGTGCAGGGCGCGAGCGGCTGGATCTGCCTGGACAACTTCGGCAACCCGTACAACAAGGCCGTCCCCGTCGTGGAGCTGGCCCAGGACGGCTCCCAGCGCTTCGTCGCCATCGCCTGGCCGGAGGGCGGACCGCCCGCGGCGAGCTGCCTGCCGCCGCGGAGGGGCTGAGCCGACGGGCGGGCCGCCGGGGGGTGCCCCGTCGATCAGCCGGGACCGGCCACGAGTCCGGCACGTTCGGCGGACCGCCCCCTACGGTTCCCACTTGGGCCAGGGCGCGTCGTCCCGCTCGTACAGCTCCCGCAGCTCGCGCCAGCGGTCCGGCGTCCAGTCGCGCCAGTCCGTGGGGTGCCCGTCCAGCGCCCGGGCGAGCCGCTCCAGGTGCTCGTGCCACCCGGCCAGCATGTCCAGCTTCGCCCCGCGCGTGCCGCTGAACTCCGCCGTGAAACGCAGCACGGTCGACGCGCCGTGGTCCGGGCCCGGCTCCAGATGGAAACGGATCCGGCCGTGCGGCGGGTCGACCGTGTACTCGGCGACGTACTCGGGGTCCCACGCGGTCACCCGGCCCGAGACGACCGTTTCGCTGTTCAGCCAGCGCAGGGTGACCTGCCCTCCCAGCCGCGGCTCCAGCGGGTCCGCCGCGCAGAGCCAGGCGGGCAGCCCCTCGGGGGTGGCGACGGCGGCCCACACCACGATCGCCGGGTGCGGGAGCTCGACCGTGTACCTCAGCAGGTGCTCGTCGCCGTCGCGGGTCTCGCTCCTGCCCCGGGGTATCTCGCTCATACCTCCAGCGTGGCCCCGGGGCCGTCCGGCCGCGAGCTCAGCTCGCCGGCCCGTCCGGTCACACGCCCGCGTAGGAGTGCTTGCTGCTGACGAAGATGTTGACGCCGTAGTAGTTGAAGAGGAAGCAGCCGAAGGCGATGAGCGCGATGTACGCGGCCTTGCGGCCCTTCCAGCCGGCGGTGGCGCGGGCGTGCAGGTACGCGGCGTAGCCGACCCACGTGATGAAGGACCAGACCTCCTTGGCGTCCCAGCCCCAGTAGCGGCCCCACGCGTCGCCGGCCCAGATGGCGCCCGCGATGATCGTGAAGGTCCACAGCGGGAACACGGCCGCGTTGACCCGGTAGGCGAACTTGTCGAGGCTGGCCGCGGCGGGCAGCCGCTCCAGGACGGAGCGGGCGAAGGACCCCGGGTTGCCGCCGGTCGCCAGCTTGTTCTCGTACGAGTCGCGGAAGAGGTAGAGCAGGGTGGCGACCGCGCCCAGGTAGAACACGGCGCCGCAGAAGATCGCGGTGGAGACGTGGATCCACAGCCAGTACGAGTCGAGCGCCGGGACCAGCTGGTCGCTGGGGGTCTTCAGCCAGGTGACGGCCATGCCCAGGTCGAGCAGGACGGTGGTGACCAGCGGCAGACCGATCCAGCGGACGTTCTTCTTGGCGACCAGGAAGCCGAGGTACGCGCCGACCGCCACCGTGGAGAAGGTGGTGGAGAACTCGTACATGTTGCCCCAGGGGGCCCGCTGCACGGAGAGCGCGCGGCTGACCACGCCGGCCGCCTCGACGAGGAAGGCGAGCGTCGTCAGCGACACCGCGATCCGGCCGTACAGGTCGCCCTTGACCGTGCCTCCGGCGGCGCCGGGACCGTCCGGGACGTCCCGGGCGCCGACCGCGGCGCGGGTGACCACCTTCGGCTTGTCGAGCACGGCGGTGCCGCCGGCGGCCGTCGTGACCTGCACGGTCACGGCCGGAGCGGCGGCAGCCTGCGTGAGGGCGGCGGCGGTGCGGCCGACCTTGCTGCGGCTGCCGAACACCCACTCGGCGATGTGGGCGAAAAAGGCCAGCGTGTAGACGGCCATCGACGAGTAGACGAGCAGGTCGCTCAGCTGCGCCAGGCTCTCGTTGGTCTCGGCGGCGAGGATCACTTCTCAGCCCCTTCGGACTTTGCGGCAGGTGTGTCAGCGGGTTCTTCCGCCGGTTCTTCCGGAGCCGGCGGCGCGGTCGGCGCCTCGGCGTGGAGGGTGACCGCGAGCTCGGCCAGCTCCTCGGGCAGCTTGGCGGACTCGCTCCGGCCGAGGCCCGCCATCTCGACGACGGTCACGCCGTCCTCACCCCGTACGGCCCGGACCCAGACCCGGCGGCGCTGGATGAACAGCGAGCCGGCGAGTCCGGCGATGGCGGCGACCGCGCCGGCGAGGGCGAGGCCGTTGCCCGGCTGCTGGGAGATCTGGAAGCTCGCCCACTCCTTGATCTCCTTCTCGAAGGTGATCGAGCCCGCGCCGTCCGGCAGCGTCATGGTCTCGCCCGGCAGGAGGCGGTTGGCCTTCCCCGTGCCGCCGGTGACGGCGAACTGCTTCATCTTGGAGGTGTCGAGCTGGTACACGTTCTGCGGCAGTCCGGAGTTGACCCGCAGGTCGCCGTGGAAGCCCGTGAGCGCGATGACCGGGAAGTCGAGCGCCGGGAACTGCGAGAGCATCGTGCCCTTGCCGGCGCCCGCGAAGGTCGGCACGAAGAAGGCCTGGAAGCCCAGCTGCTCCTTCTTGCCGTTCTTGTCGCGGTAGCCGTCCATCACCTTGAGCGCGCCCGTCGAGGTGATGTTGTTGTCGATGGGCAGCAGCGGCACGGGGCCCCTGCTGACGACCTTGCCGCGTCCGTCGCGCACGGTGAGGACGGGCGCGTAGCCGTGGGCGATCAGATAGACCTTCGAGCCGCCGACCTTCAGGGGCTCGTTGACGCGGATGACCGTCTTCTTGTCCGGGCCGCCGCCCTCGGAGTACGACACGGCCGCCTCGAAGGTGCGCGGGGTGCCGCGCTGGGGGCCGTTCTTCTCGTACGTGCCGGTGAAACCGTCCAGCCGGAAGCTGAACGGCACCAGGTCGTCGGTGGAGAACTGGGAGCCGGACTTGAAGTCGTCGTACTGCGTGAGGGTGTTGGAGAACCCGTCGCCCTCGATGACCAGCTTGCCGCCCTCGGACTTGAACAGCTGGCCGACGGCGAAGGCGACGAGGATGACGATGAGCGCGACGTGGAAGAGCAGGTTTCCCGCCTCGCGCAGATAACCCTTCTCGGCGGCGACGGCGTCGCCCGCGGTCTCGGCCCGGAAGCGGCGCCGCTCGAGCATCGCGAGCGCGGCCCCCCGGACCTGCTCCGGCTGGGCCTCGGTGCGCCAGGTCGTGTACGCGGGCAGCCGGGTGAGCCGCTTGGGGGCGCCCGGCGGGCGCCCGCGCAGCTGGCCGACGAACTGCCAGGTCCGGGGCACGATGCAGCCGATGAGCGAGACGAACAGCAGGATGTAGATCGCGGAGAACCACACCGAGCTGTACACGTCGAAGAGCTGGAGCTTCTCGTAGACCGGCGTGAGGGTCTCGTGCGCGGCCTTGAACTGCTCCACCTTCAGCTCGTCCGCGCTGGCCTGCGGGATGAGCGAGCCCGGGATCGCGCCGAGGGAGAGCAGGAAGAGCAGGATCAGGGCGACCCGCATGGAGGTCAGCTGCCGCCAGAACCAGCGGATCCAGCCGATCACCCCGAGGGTGGGGCCGCCGATCACCGTCTCCTCGACGGGGGCGGTGGACAGCTGGGCCCCGGCCTCGCCGAGGCCGTCCCGCTGCTCCGTCGTTTCGGTCTTGCTCATGGATCAGATCCCCGGAGTGAAGTCGGCCGCCCAGGACTGCATCGCGGACACGATTCCGTCCCAGGCCCCGGTGACGAGCAGGAGTCCGGTGACGATCAGCATGATGCCGCCGGTGCGCATGACCCACACATAGTGCCGCTTCACCCAGCCGAAGGTGCCGAGCGCCCTCCGGAAGGCGACCGCCGTGAGGATGAAGGGCAGGCCGAGGCCCACGCAGTAGGCGACCGTGAGCAGCGCGCCCCTGCCCGCGCTGGCCTCGTTGGAGGCGAGCGCCAGTACGGCGGCGAGGGTCGGGCCGATGCAGGGCACCCAGCCCAGGCCGAAGAGCACCCCCAGCATGGGGGCGCCGAGCAGGCCGGTCACCGGGCGCTTGTGGAAGCGGAACTCGCGGCGGGTGAGCCAGGGCATCGCGCCCATGAAGAAGGCGCCCAGCAGGATGGTCAGTGCGCCCAGCACCTTGGAGATGATCTCGCGGTGCGTCTGCAGGGCGCTGCCGAAGCCGCCGAACAGGGCGCCGCCGGAGACGAACACGACGGTGAAGCCGAGCACGAACAGCGCGGCCCCGCCCGCCATGCGGCCGCGTCGGGCCTCGGCGAGGTCGGTGCCGGTGACCCCGGTCACGTAACTGAGGTAGCCGGGGACGAGGGGCAGGACGCAGGGGGAGAAGAAGGAGACGAGGCCTCCGAGCACGGCGATGGGCACCGCCAGGAGGAGCGCTCCGTTGAAGACCGTCTCGTTCACGTCACTTCTCCGCGACCAGCGGGTCGATCATGGACTTGAGCTTGGTCTCGTCGAGCGCCATGAGGGAGCGGGCGGCGATCTTGCCGTCCTTGTCGAGGACGATGGTCGAGGGGATGGCCTGCGGGATGAGGGACCCCTGGGGGAAGCCGTTGAGGATGATCTTCCCGGCGGGGTCGTACAGGCTCGGGTACTCGATCCCGAAGTCCTCCTCGAAGTTGACCGCCTCGTCCTTGCCGTCGTTCTCGCGGGTGTTGATCCCGACGAACTCGACGCCCTTGGCCTTGTACTCCTTGGAGACCTTCGCGAAGTGCGGGGCCTCGGCGCGGCACGGGCTGCACCAGGAGCCCCAGACGTTGAGCACCACGACCTTGCCCTTGAGGTCGGCGACGTCGAGCTGCTTGCCGTCGAGGGTCTCCCCGGCGATCGTCTTCGCCGCCTGGCGCTCGCCCTTGGCCACCGTGGCGATGCCGCCCGTGTTGGTCACGAAGTTGGTGCCACCGCCACCCCCCGACTTGCCCTTGGAGTCGGAGCTGCATGCGGTCAGCGCGAGCGCGGCCGCCACGATGGCGACTGCCGACAGGGCGCGACGGGGGGCACGGCTAACGGTCATGTGAAAAGTTTCGCATGGGCGATTCGCCGATCTTGGGCACCCCCACTACGTGCCCGTAACGCCCGTTGTCAAGATCGTCTAAGCCGGTCGGAGGAACGCGTTCCAGCCGCCCGCCGGGGACTGTCCGACCTCCAGCGTACGCAGCTTGGCGAGGATCTTCGGGTCCTGGACGTCCAGCCAGTCGCAGAACTGCCTGAAGGAGACGAGCCGGACGTCCTTCTTGCCGGCCATCCCCTTGAGCGCCTCCTCGACGGCGTCCATGTAGATGCCGCCGTTCCACTGCTCGAAGTGGTTGCCGACGTAGAAGGGGGCGCGGTTGGACTCGTAGGCGCGGGTGAAGCCGGCGAGGTACGCCTCGGTGGCCTGCTTGCGCCAGCCGGGGTAGCGCGAGGGCATGCCCTTGGTCGAGTTCCTCGACTGGTTGGCGAGCATGTTGTAGTCCATCGACAGGACCTCGAAGGAGTGCCCGGGGAACGGCACGGCCTGCAGCGGCAGGTCCCAGAGGCCACCGCGCTTGACCGGCCACATCTGGCGGCCGCCGGGCGAGCTGGCGTCGTAGCGCCAGCCGAGCCGCTTGGCGGTGGGCAGCAGGTTGTCCTGGCCGAGCAGGCAGGGAGTACGGCCGCCGACGAGCTCCTTGGTGTAGTCGAAGGGCAGCGGGTCGAGGTCGGTCCAGCCGCTGTGGGTCTTCCACTTCGTGACGAAGCCGATGGCCTGGTCGATCTCGTTCTGCCAGTCGGCGGGGGTCCAGTTGCCGACGGAGCCGGAGCCGCCGCAGAAGTGCCCGTTGAAGTGGGTGCCGATCTCGTGGCCCTCCAGCCAGGCCTGGCGCACGTACTTCAGGGTCTGCTTGACGTGGTCGTCGGTCAGGTAGCCGATGTCGGAGGCGCCGACGCGGTTGTTCGGCGGGCGGTAGAGGTCCTTCTTCGACTCGGGCAGGAGATAGATCCCGGAGAGGAAGAAGGTCATGGCCGCGTCGTGGTTCTTGGCGAGCTCCAGGAAGCGCGGGAAGAGGCCGTTGCCGACCTCGCCGGCGCCGTCCCAGGAGAAGATCACGAACTGCGGCGGGGTCTGACCGGGTTCGAGCGGCACGGGGGTGTCGGGCTGGTTGGGCTGCTTTCCGGTGTCGGCGGTGGAACCGTCACCGAGGGGACGCCCGTCGTCCTTGGTGGGCGTGGCGGTGACGTCCGCACCACCGGCGTCGCCCCCCCGCCCCGGACCGGAACGCCCCTTCTTGTCCTCTCCGTTGGTGCTGCAGCCCGTGACGCCGGCCACTCCCAGCGCCGCGGCCGCACCAACTCCCGCCCCGAGAAGCCTCCTCCTGCTGATCCGACTGATCTCGCGCATGACATCCCCATTCGCGCTTGACGTATGACCTCAACGTCATCCAAACCGACAATGAGTGAGATGACGGGAGGAACACGGAGGTTCCGGGAAATAGCACAAAAATTTCAGGGCGACCGGATGTTCATCCGATCGCCCTGATGATGGAGCGGGAAGTACGGCGCCCGCTACGCCCCGAACGCCTTCGCCTTGCCCTTGACCGGCTTGGCACCGGCGCGCAGGTGCACCGGCACCAGATCGAGGGCCGGCTCGCTGTACCCGACCGACACGATCCTGTCGCCCTGGTACGTGAACGAGGTCAGCGAGGCCAGCGTGCACTGCCGGCGCCGCGGGTCGTGCCACAGCCGGCGCTTCTCCACGAAGCTGCGCACGATCCAGATCGGCAGCTGGTGGCTCACGCAGACCGCCTCGTGGCCGCGTGCCGCGTCCTTCGCCGCGTCCAGCGCGCCCATCATGCGCACGACCTGCTCGACGTACGGCTCGCCCCAGGACGGCTTGAACGGGTTGGTGAGGTGCTTCCAGTTCCCCGGCTTGCGCAGCGCTCCGTCGCCCACGCCGAAGGTCTTGCCCTCGAAGACGTTCCCGGCCTCGATCAGCCGTCCGTCCGTGGCCAGGTCCAGCCCGTGCGCCTTGGCGATCGGGGTCGCCGTCTCCTGCGCGCGCTCCAGCGGCGAGGCGACGACATGGGTGACGTCCCGGCCGGCCAGGTGCTCGGCGACGCGGTCGGCCATCTGCCGCCCCAGCTCGGACAGGTGGTAGCCGGCCCGGCGCCCGTAGAGCACGCCGTCCGGGTTGTGCACCTCGCCGTGCCGCATCAGGTGGACGACGGTGATGTCGCCGTTGGACCCGCTCATGCCGTGGCCTCCGCGGCGGCGCGGGCGGCGGCCGGCAGGGCGGCGGCGATGCGCTCGACCGCCCGCTCGTCATGGGCCGTGGACACGAACCAGGACTCGAAGGCCGACGGCGGCAGGTAGACGCCGTCCGCGAGCATCGAGTGGAAGAAGGCGTTGAAGCGGAAGGCTTCCTGCTTCTTCGCGTCGTCGTAGTTGCGCACCTCGTCGGCGGTGAAGAAGACGGAGAACATGTTGGACGCGGTCTGCAGCCGGTGCGCCACGCCCTCCTTGGTGAGCGCGTCGGAGACGAGCCCCTGGATCTCCCGGGAGACGCTGTCGACCTTCTCGTACGCGGCGGCGTCGAGCAGCCGCAGCTGCGCGAGCCCGGCCGCGGTGGCGATCGGGTTGCCGGAGAGGGTGCCGGCCTGGTAGACGGGCCCGGCCGGGGCGAGGTGCCCCATGACGTCGGCGCGCCCGCCGAACGCGGCCGCCGGGAAGCCGCCGCCCATGACCTTGCCGAAGGTCATCAGGTCGGGCTTCACGCCGTCGACGCCGTACCAGCCGGCCCGGGAGGTCCGGAACCCGGTCATGACCTCGTCGGAGATGTAGAGCGCCCCGTTCTTCGCACAGGCGTCCTTGAGCCCCTGGTTGAAGCCGGGGAGCGGCGGGACGACGCCCATGTTGCCCGGCGAGGCCTCGGTGATCACACAGGCGATCTCGCCCGGGTAGCGGTGGAAGGCCTCGTGCACGGCCTCCAGGTCGTTGTACGGCAGCACGATCGTGTCCCCGGCCTGCGCGCCGGTCACTCCGGGCGTGTCGGGCAGTCCGAAGGTGGCCACACCGGAGCCGGCGGCGGCGAGCAGCGCGTCCACGTGCCCGTGGTAGCAGCCGGCGAACTTGACGACCTTGGCCCGCCCGGTGAACCCACGGGCCAGCCGGATCGCCGACATGGTCGCCTCGGTACCGCTGGAAACCAGCCGAACCTGCTCGACGGGCTCGATCCGCGAGACGATCTCCTCGGCGAGCGCGACCTCGCCCTCGCCCGGGGTGCCGAACGACGTCCCGCGCGCCACGGCCGCCTGCACGGCCGCGGTCACCTCCGGGTGCGCGTGGCCGAGGATCATCGGCCCCCACGAGCAGACCAGGTCGACGTACTCACGACCGTCCGCGTCGGTGAGGTACGGACCGGTACCGGACACCATGAACCGGGGCGTACCGCCCACGGCTCGAAAGGCTCGCACCGGAGAGTTCACGCCGCCGGGCGTCACGAGGGAGGCGCGGTCGAAAAGCGTCTGTGAGACTGGGGCTTCGTATGAATACGGCACTGTGATCCTGACCTGCGAGAACGACGTCGTGTACGAAGGGGCGGAGGGAGAACGGACGGGGGGACGGTGTGGGCACCCTGTGGATTACGCCGGGGCGTCTGTCCTCCGCGTCTGCGAAACTGGGGCGTCATAGGGATGGCTCACGGAATCCATGGTGTCAGAGGCCACGGCGATCTTGCGGACAGGTGTTTCACCGCACGACCGCGGGGGAGGTCACTGTCACGATGATCGGGCCGCGCGGCGGAGACGCGCGGCCTGGAACAGCAGTCGGGTGGAGATATGCATCGCGGTGGCGGACCGGGCGAGGGGACTGACGACCTGGGTCCCGACCCTGTCCGGCGGGGGCGGCACCGGCGCCGGAGGACGGAAGAGCCGAGGGCCAACGAACCGCGGACGGGCGGGGACGGCCCCAGGGGCGGCGACGCGCCGAGGGGCGCGGAGGCGCCGAGAGGCGGAGACATGTTCCGGCCGGGCGAGTCGCGAGGCGAGCCACGGGGCCCCGAGACACGGCCCGGCGACCCGCGGGGCGAGCAGCGGCCGCACCCGCGGTCCGACGCACGCGGCGACACGCGGCCCGACGCCCGCTTCGAGAGCAGGTCCGACGCACGGCCCGAGCCGCGAGGCGACGTCCGTCCCGAGCCGAGGAGCGACGTGCGTCCCGAGTCGAGAGCCGATGGTCGGCCCGATGCGCGGGCCGAGGCGAAGCCCGCAAACGCGGCCTCCGACGAGCCCGCGCGCCCCGGGGACCAGCCGGGCAACCAGCCGGCGGACGAGTCCCGCCTCGGCCGCGCCCGTGCCCGGCGGGCACGCGCGGCCCGCGAGGCCGGACCGACGGAGGACTCGACAGCGGGCGGGGGGAGCGGGCTGAATGGCCTGAACAGCCTCCGCAGGCTGAGTGGTCCGAGTGGCGGGAGTGGCGGGAGTGGCCGGTTGGGGGTGACGTACAAGTACTTCGGCGCGCCCGACGGCGCGACGGCGGCCCGCGTCCCGATCTCGATGCGCCCCGAGGAACTGGGCGGCGACGAGCTCGGCATGGGCGGCATGTTCACCAAGATCAAGCCGGAGACCATAGCCGCGATGGTCCTCACCGGCATCCAGGGCATGCCCCTGCACAAGGTCCCGCCGCTGGAACTGGTCGTCCTGCACCCCGACTACGCCGTGGTGAAGCTCCCCATGACCGTCGTCGACCCGCTCCGCGGCATCGGCGAGGAGTCGGTCGGCGCCGCCGCCTTCATCTGGTCCACGGTCCCGGACCGCGGCGGCCCCCAGGACGCCTTCAACGTCTACCAGCTGCTGCACGAGTGGCAGGACTTCAGCCACCGGCTGCACGAGGCCGGGCACCAGCCGTACTGCCTGGTGTGGCCGTGACCCCAGCCATGATGCCGCTCTGCTGAAGACGGACCGGGAGACCGGGGCCACGGGACCAGGGGGACTGCTCCACGATGGGGCGCGTTACGGGCACGACTGATGCCTGCCCGGATCCCCAGGACGACGACCACGCGCCCGACCGGCAGGACGTGATCGTCCTCAGCCGGTATCCGACCGGCCGGGAACCGGCAGTCTCGGGACGGGTGACCGAGGACCACATCCACCTGTGCGCGGAGGAGGTCGAACTGACCGCCCCGCAGGTACGGGAACGCCTCGCCCACTGCGGCCCGTTGTTCCACCTGACCTTGCCGCCCCACGAGGAGTCCGTATGAGGTTCAACTCCGGCAACCGGCCGTACCAGGAACAGCGGGTCGACCCGCCGGGCGACCTCGACTGGCGGCAGGAGGGCGACGACTGGGTCGCCACGGCGACCTGCCCCGCCTGCGGCCACCCCACCGAAAAGGAGCTGGTCGACCTCGTACCCGGCACCGTCACCAAGGGCCTGCCCTGGGGGCGGAAGAAGCCCGAGGTGCGCCTGGACCGGACGATGGACTGCCGTTGCAGCATCACCCACCGGGGCGCCGAGGAGCGCCACGGCTGCGGGGCCAACTGGAAGGTGCGGATCCCCGGCGAGGCCACGACGTGACCACGCCTCCGCCGCCGCCCCCTCGTCTGACCCGCCGTGCCGCCAGGGACGCCGCCGAGCAGCGCCTCTTCGACATGCGTCAGTCGCAGCTCGACATCGCCCGGCGCCAGGCCGAGGGCTGGCGGAACTTCCTCGCCACCGCCACCGCCCTGCTCGCCGCCGTCCTCGTCCTCAAGGGCCGGGAGAACGTCGCCGAGCTGCCCACCCTGTACCGGATCGTCGTCGTCTCGTTGATGGCGCTCGGGCTGTCGGCCCTGCTGACCTCCGCGTTCACGGCCGCCTCGGCGGCCCACGGACGGCCCGGTGACTCGCTCAGGCTCGCCGACGGCGAGGAGCTGCTGCACTGGGAGAAGGCGGAGAGCACCCGCGTGGCCGCCGGGGTCGACCGGGCCCGCTGGCTCGCCGTCCTCGGTGTCGTCCTCACCGCCGCCGGCGTGCTGACGACCTGGATGGCGCCCGCCGGCGAGAAGGACGGCGGCGCGTCCGTGTCCGTGCACACCCGCGACGGGGTCATCTGCGGGGAGCTGGTCGAGCTCGACGGCAAGGGCGTCACGGTGAAGGTCAAGGCCGCCGGCGGGAAGGGCGGGGACGGCGGTAAGGATGCGAAGGGCAAGGACGCCTTGCGGCGGCTCGACTGGGGCACGCAGGCCGTGAGCGCCACCCCCACCCGCTCCTGCTGACCCCGTCGGCGCCGTCCCCCGTACGTCACGTCGACCGTGAGGCCGCGGCCTCCGCCTTCGCCCGTTCGCGGGCCGAGACGTTTCGGCACCAGGGTCTCGCCGAGCCGCGTGCTGTCCAACGGACGTCCTACCAGCAGGCGTTTCGCCGCACTTCCCGCTCTCATAAGTGCTGAAGTTAGGACGAATCGGATGTAATGGGCGGATGCCGCGCCCGTCGGCACCCCGGCCGGCCCGGCAGGCCTGGGCGCCGACGGACCGACGGGCCGCACGAGGAAGGACCCGAAGTGCTGAGCACTGTGCACACAGCGCGCCCCATGAAGATCGGCGAGGTCGCGGAACGGACGGAACTGTCCCTGCGCACCATCCGCCAGTACGAGGACAGCGGCCTCGTCGTCCCGTCCGCCGCCTCCGAGGGCGGCTTCCCGCTCTATACGGACGCCGATGTGGCCCGCCTGATGGTGATCCGGCGGATGAAGCCGCTCGGCTTCACCCTCGACGAGACCCGCGAGCTGCTCACCGCCGTGGACCGCCTCGCGGCCGACGCCCCGGACACCCCCGGCGAACTCGACCCCGCCGTCCGCGCCCTCCTCGTCGCGCGCGTCCGCGGCTACGAACAGGCCGCGGCCGAGCGCGTCGCGGAACTCCGCGCCCAACTGGCCCGGGCGGAGGAGTTCGCGAACTCACTGCGGGCACGACTGACGTAGCCGCGGGTGCGGCAGCGGGTCCGCTTCCGCTGCGGCGGCGGCAGCGGCTGCGGCACCGGCCACGGCTGCGGCTGCGGCTGCGCTGTCACCAGGGCTGCGGCTCGGCTGCGGGTGCGGCGCGGCCACGGGTGCGGCAGTCGGCTGCGGCAGCGGCGCCGCTGGCACCACGGCTGCGCTTACGGCTGCGGCACCGCTGACACCTCGGCTACGGCTCGACTGCGGCGCGGCACCGCCGGCACGACCGGTGCGGCTCGGGTGGCGGCCCGGCTGTGACCCGACTGCGGCCGGGGCCGCGGTCGCGGTCACCGTCGGGGCTTCCGCTTCCGCTGCGGCTGCGGCTGCGGGCCTCAGCCCTCCCGGTCCTCCAGGGCCGTCGCCAGGTCCCGGAAGAAGCGGGCGTACGCGGAAGGGCTCGGCGGCGTTTCCGGGTTCCAGGGCGCGAGACGCGCGCCCGGCGGGACCCGGTGCGGCGGCACCGCGTTCGCACGGCTGTCGAAGAGCACCAGGTCGGGACCGAGCCCCACCGTGTACTCCCAGTCCGTCGTCAGCCAGCTCGCCCCGGGACCCGGACCCGGCTCGACGAACCGGATGCCCAGCTCGGCCAGGCGCGCCAGCTCCGGCCAGGCGTGCGGCCGGGCCAGGTGCACCTGCTCCGGCCCCGCACCGGACAACGCGAGCACGGTCAGCTCCGTACGCCCGGCCACGGCCCGCAGCGCGGCCTCGGCATCACCCAACTCCTCCAGCCCCCGCTCCCGCTCCCGCCCCTCGGGGACGTCCGCCGGCCCCAGCGCGTCCGCCAGCTCCACGAAGCGGTCGACGATCGCCGCCAGGGGCAGCTCGCTCCCTACGGACAGGGCGACGACCGGCACCCCGGACTCCTCGCGCGCTCCGCGCAGCTCACTCGCCTGAGGTGCGCCGGCGGCTCCCCGTGCCGCGCCGAGCCGCTCCGTCGACGCCTCGTCCAGCGCGTACGGGCTCTTGCCGTCGTACGTCAGGTCCACGACCAGGTCGACGCCGCCCCGGTCCGCCAGCTCCCGCACCCGGGCCTCGTCCAGGGCCCGCCCTGGCCCCAGGTACGGCACACCGGCCGCCGCGAGGCCGCCCGCCTTGACCGGATCGAGCACGTCGCCGTCGTGCCCGGAACCGTAGACCGCGACCGGCCGAACCCCCAGGTCCAGCAGGGCGGCCCCGGCCCGTACGTACGCCACGACTCGTTCCGGCCGCCGCGCGGCCGTCAGGCCCGTGCCCCGGTCGTCCGTGAACCCCCACGCGTCGGTGGATCCCCCCGTGCCTCCACCGCCCGCACCGCCCGCACCGCCCGTACTCGCTGCGTCCGCGGCCGATCTACCCGTCGTGTCCGAGCCCGTTGCGTCCGACATGGCGGCTGCTCCCTCCCCGGCCGGAAATCTCCGTCCCCGCCACCTTGAAGCGGTTCCCCGGCCCGCACAAGAGGGCCTGTCCCCGGCACGCGCCCCGGGGACTTTGGTCCCGGTCCCCCCTGCCGAAAGGCCCCCAGGGTGGTGTTAACTGAACGGGTCGGGAGGAAGCAGTAGGAATCGTCAGCGCCGTACGCGCGTGCCGCCGTCTGCAGGGCGCGCACCGGTCGTACGCGCCCGCGCCCTGGAGTCAGCCATGACCTTGCCCGGCCAGTTCTCCGACCCCCGCGTCATCACCCTGTTCGGCCTGCTCGCCGTCTCCGCGGCGGTGTGGGTCGCCCTGGGCCTGCGCGCCCGCGCCCGCCGTGAACGGGCGAGCGCGCCGCTGGAGCGCGTCTGGCACCCACAGGAGACGGTCTCGCTCACCCCCGCCGAGGAACGCGCCTTCGGTCAGGTCGTCTCCCGCCTCTCCCTCAGCTCGGCGGGCCGCCTGCGCTGACCCGGCATCGGGTGCGGCGGAAAGGCCCCAGCGGGTCGCAGCGGACAGCGGCGGCGGACAGCGGACCGTCAGCGCCGTGCGCGCCGTCCACGTGCTCTCGTCCGCGCGCGGGCCGTCCGCGCCGTGCGCGCCGCCCCACGCCGCGGGCACGGAGCCGGTCCGCGCCGCCCGCACGTCACGCGGTCGCCCACGCCCGTGGATCGCGCCCCGTCATCGCCAGCAGCCGCTCGAAGGCCGGGGCGTCCACCGGCAGCTCCACCGCCTCACCGAAGACGCCCATCGTCCGGGCCGTGGGCGCCATCCGCTCCACCTCCCCCGTCAGTTCCGCCACGACCACCGGGTCCGGCTCGAAGGGCCGACCGGTGGCCCGGGCCAGGTCCCAGGCGTGCACGGTCAGGTCGAGCAGCACCATCGCGGCGACCGTGCGCGCCGGCAGGTCCATCGCGCCGGTCGTCCCCTCCTCGGCGCCGGGCTCGGCCCATGCGGCGACCAGCTTCGCGGTCTCGTCCTCGAAGCGGGCGCGCCAGTCGGGACCCGCGAGGTAGTCGGGCTCCCCGGTGAAGTCGGAGGGCTGCTTGGCGGCGAGCAGCTGGAAGTTCACGATCACGTGCGTGAGGTGGTTGAGCAGCCCGCGCACGTCGTACGCGGCACAGGGGGTGGGCGCGCCCAGGCCGTCGTCGGGCGTGTCGCGCACCAGGGGGACGGCTCGGGCGGCGGCGGTGTCGAGGAGGTCGGCGATGCGGTGGGTCATGGGGGCGACGCTACGGACGGGCGCCCCGTCCCGTCTTGAAGAAACGCGCCGGAGCGGAAACCATTCGGTGCATGACCGCCCCAGGCCCGCGCCGTGACACCCGGGGCATCGTGGACGCCGCCGAGCTTCTCGCCCGTGTCCGCTTCCGCCGCCGTTCCCCGGCGCCCGAGCTCCGCCCGTATCTGGAGCACTACTGGCTGATCGACTGGGACCTGACCGAGCCGTACGCGTCCCACGTCGTCCCGCACCCGTCCGTGAACCTCGTCTTCGAGCGCTCGGAAGGCGCGCCGGGGGGCGCGGGGGAAGAAGCACGGGAGGGACGGGGTGCGGGGACGGGCGCAGGGGAGGGGACGGGGGACATCGCCGTCGTCTCCGGGATCGGACTCGAACTCTTCACCAAGAAGCTCACGGGGCGTGGCCGGGTCTGCGGTGTGCAGTTCCGCCCGGGCGGCTTCCGCCCCTTCGCGCCGGCGTGGCCGGCCTCGCACTGGACGGGCCGGATCGCGCCGCTCACCGAGGCCTTTCCGGACATGGACCCGAAAGCCCCGGACCGCGTCCTGTCGCCCGACGACGACCACGCGCGCGTGGCGGCCCTCGACGCCTTCCTCCTGGCCCACGGCCCCACCCCTGACCGCGCAGAGGTCGCCGACCCGACCGTCCCGGTCACCCTCTCCGACCCGGCCGTCCCCGCCGTCCCGGCCACACGCGGCGACCCCGCCGTCCTCGCGGCCGCCGAGCAGGCGATGGCCCTGGTCGACCTCGTCCGTACGGACCGGACGATGCGGCGGGTCTCGGCCCTCGCCCGTACCGCCGGGCTGTCGCCGCGTTCGCTGCAGCGCCTGTTCGCCGCCCACGTCGGGGTCGGTCCCAAGTGGGTCATCCTCCGCTACCGCATCCACGAGGCCCTGGAGCGCGCCGAGTCCGGCTCCGCCGCCTCTCCCCCGGACTGGGCCCGGCTCGCCGCCGAGCTGGGCTACAGCGATCAGGCCCATCTCGTACGGGACTTCACGGCCACCGTCGGCGTGCCGCCGACCACGTACGCCCGGTACGCCCAGTAGGCGGGCGTTGTCAGACCGGCGGCCTAGGGTGCGGACATGGACTCCACCAGCATGCCCGTACGGCTCGAACCGTGGGCGGACGAGGACTTCGCACTGCTCCACGCCGTCAACGCACCGGAGTTGATGGACCACCTGGGCGGCCCGGAGACGGAGCAGCAGCTGGTCGCACGCCACCGGCGGTACGTGGAGCTGAGCGCCGACGCCGCCCGCCCGGGCGCCATGTTCCGGATCGTGCTGCTGCCCGAGGAGGCGGCGGCCGGGTCGATCGGCTTCTGGGAGACGTCCTGGGACGGGGAGCCGGTGTACGAGACCGGGTGGACGGTGCTGCCCGGCTTCCAGGGCCGCGGCGTGGCGACGGCCGCCACGCGCGCGGTGGTGGAACGGGCCCTCTCCGAGGGCCGGTTCCGGCACCTGTACGCCTATCCGTCGACGGACAACGGGCCCTCGAACGCGGTGTGCCGCAAAGCCGGCTTCACGCTCCTCGGGGAGCGGGACTTCGAGTACCCGCCGGGCAATCCGATCCGGTGCAACGCCTGGCGGTTCGACCTCAGGGGCGAAGGGACCGCGCCTCCGCGCCCGGCCTGATCAGCCCGATCGGCTGCTCGGCCTGCCCGGCCTGCCCGGCCTGCCCGGCCTGCCCAGCCGGCGCGGCCGGCTCGGGCGGCTCGGGCGCTCGCCCCACTCGCTCTACTCCGCCTGCTCGTCCAGCTTCCTGAGCTCGCGGGTGAAGTGGAAAGCGACGATGTCGAAGCGCTCGCGCAGGTAGAAGCGGTGGGCTCCGGTGCGGTGAGTGCCGGAGTCCAGGTTGAGCTCGTAGCAGCCGGCCTCGCGGGCGTGGCCTTCCAGGTGGGCGATGAGGGCGTGACCGACGCCGGTGGAACGGGCGGTCCCCTTCGTCACCAGGTCGTCCACGTACAGCTTCTTCACCGAGCTGGTGTTGACGACGATCCGCCAACCGGCCACCCCGACACAGCCGCCACGGTCCCCGTCGGTCCCGTCGGGCCGACCGGCCCCGTCGGCTCCGTCGGTCCCTTCCTCGTACGCGGCACTGAAGCGCAGTCCCTGCGCGTGGCCCTGTGCGTAGACGTCGGCGAACAGCTCCGGCGTGAGGTGGGGGCGCAACTCACGCAGGACCGGCAGGAGCTCGCTCTCCAGGCGGGGATCGCCGGGCTCGAGGTCAATGATCTTCATACCGGGACCGTACCGCGCTCGGCTCACCGGGCGGCCGGGGCCGGAGGCCCGAATTTCCCTGGCAGCACTCCCGCGCCCGGTGCCATCCTGTCTGCGTGAACGGACCGGAGATCCAGATCAGCTTCGCCCCCGGCCTGGGACTCTTCGTCTCGGCGGAACGGCGCTCGGGGCACACCGCCGTGGCGACCGACGGCTCGTCCTCGCTCGGCCATGTCGTCGAGTCGCTGGGCGTGCCGCTGACCGAGGCGGGGCGGCTGCTCGTGGACGGGCGCCCGGTGGCACCCTCCCACGTGCCCACGGCAGGCGAGACGGTCGACGTGGAGGGCGTGGTACGCCCCCAACCGGTACCCGGCGCCCCGCTGCGCTTCCTGCTCGACGTGCACCTCGGCACCCTGGCCCGGCGGCTGCGGCTGCTCGGCGTCGACGCCGCGTACGAGAGCGAGGACATCGGCGACCCGGCCCTGGCCGCGCTCTCCGCGAAGGAGCGGCGCGTGATGCTGTCCCGGGACCGCGGGCTGCTGCGCCGCCGCGAGCTGTGGGCGGGCGCCTACGTCTACAGCGACCGGCCCGACGACCAGCTCCGTGACGTACTGGGCCGCTTCGCGCCCCCGCTCGCGCCCTGGACCCGCTGCACCGCCTGCAACGGGCCGCTCACCGAGGCCGACAAGGACGCGGTGCGCGACCAGCTGGAGCAGGGCACGGAGAACACGTACGACGTCTTCGCGCGGTGCACGGAGTGCGACCGCGTGTACTGGCGGGGCGCCCACCACGCCCGGCTGGAGGCGATCGTCATGGACGCGGTGCGCGAGTTCGGCGGCGCTGCCGCCCACTGACCGCGCCCGGCACACCGCCGACACGCGGCTCATCGGGCCTCCAGAGGCCTCGGCCACCCTCGGCCGCCCTCTGGCCCGTCCTCACGTGCACTCCGGCCCGCCCGCCGAGTGCCGCTCAGCTCCGACCTCCTTACGGAACCTCGGCGGTCAGATAGCGCTGCACGGTCGGCCCCAGCCAGGCGACCACGTCCTCCCTGGACATCTCCACGGCGGGCGGCAGCCGCAGCACGTAGCGCGCGAGCGCCATGCCGAGGATCTGCGAGGCGGCGAGGGCCGCCCGGCGCGGCGCCTCGGCGGGAACGGGGCAGACGCCGAGCGCGACCGGGCCCAGCTGCTGGGCGAAGATCGCCTGCATGCGCTCGGCCCCGGCGGCGTTCGTGACGCCGACCCGCAGCAGCCCGGTCAGGACGTCGTCGCGCTCCCAGCGGTCGAGGAAATGGCCGACGAGCGTGGCGCCGACATGCCGGGCGGGCAGCCCCCCGAGCTCCGGAAGCTCCAGCTCGATCGCGGAGGCCGCGGCGAACAGCCCCTCCTTGTTGCCGTAGTAGCGCATGACCATCGACGGGTCGATGCCGGCATCGCGGGCGATGGCGCGGATCGTCGCGCGCTCGTACCCGTCGGCGGCGAAGCGCTCGCGGGCCGCCTCCAGGATCGCGGTCCGGGTGGCGTCGGAGCGGCGTGCTGTCGTCATGCCAACAACTGTAGGCCCACAGGCGTTGACACACCATCACGAGCGGGTCTACATTTGCCAACAAGCGTTGACCAACGGGCGTTGGCCAACGGGCGTAGGCACCCCCTGGAGGCAGCGATGAGCACCCTGGGCACCACGAACAGCACCCCCGACAACACCCCGGCGGACAAGACCCCGGCCGACGGCACCCTGGCCGACGGCACCCTCACCGACAGCACTCCGGCCGACGGCACCGCGGCCGCCGCGCCCCCGGCCGTCGACACCGACGTCCTCGTCGTCGGCGCCGGGCCGACCGGTCTCCTGCTCGCCGGCGACCTCGCCGCCGCGGGCCACCGCGTCACCTTGGTCGAGCGCAGGCCCGCCGGGATCAGCAATCTGACGCGCGCCTTCAGCGTCCACGCCCGCACCCTGGAGCAGCTCGACGCCCGCGGCCTCGCCGACGAGCTCGTCGCGACCGGCACCCGGCTCACCTCCCTCCGCCTCTTCGGGCGCCTCTCCCTGGACCTTTCCCGGCTGGCGTCCCGCTTCCCCTTCCTGCTCATCACCCCCCAGTACGAGGTGGAGCGCCTCCTGGAGCGCCGGGCACTGTCCACAGGTGTGGAATTCCGGTACGGGACGGAGCTGCGCGGCCTGCGCCAGGACGCCGACGGCGTCACCGCGGAGCTGACGGCTCCCGAAGGACCGGTGACCCTGCGCGCCCGCTACACGGTCGGTACCGACGGCCTGCGCAGCGCGGTGCGCGGCGCGCTGGGACTGCCGTTCCCCGGCGTCTCGGTGATCAAGTCCATCGTGCTGGCCGACGTCCGCCTCGAAGAGGAGCCCGGGAAGCTGCTGACCGTCGCCGCCTCAGGGGACGCCTTCGCCTTCATCGCGCCGTTCGGCGACGGCTGGTACCGGGTGATGGGCTGGGACCGCACCCGCCAGGTCCCCGACACCGAGCCGGTGGAGCTCGACGAGCTCCGCACCATCGCTCGCCAGGCCCTGGGCAGCGACTACGGCATGCACGACGCCCGCTGGGTCTCCCGCTTCCACAGCGACGAGCGCCAGGCCCCCGCCTACCGCTCCGGGCGGGTCTTCCTCGCCGGCGACGCCGCCCACGTCCACTCCCCCGCCGGCGGCCAGGGGATGAACACGGGGCTCCAGGACGCCGCCAACCTCTCCTGGAAGCTCTCGGCGGTACTGCGCGGTGAGGCCCCCGACCCCGAGGCCCTGCTCGACAGCTACCAGGCCGAGCGCCACCCGGTCGGCGCCCTGGTGCTGCGCAGCAGCGGCACGCTGGTCCGGCTCGCCATGGCCCGCACCCCGCTCCAGCGAGCCGCCCGGGGCCTGGCCGCCCGACTGCTGGGCACCGTCCGGCCGGCCGCCGCGCGGGCCATGGGCCAGATCAGCGGCATCGGCATCTCCTACGCCGGCGGGGCACACCGCGCCCCCGACCTGGCGCTGCGCGAGGGTCGGCTCTACGAGCTGCTGCGCGCGGGCGAATTCGTCCTGATCGCCCCCGAGGACACCACCCCGGCCGTGCCCCGCTCGGCACCGACCGCCGCCGGCCGGACGATACGGGCCACCTGGGCCGACCCGTCCCGTCGCGACACCCTTCTGGTCCGCCCCGACGGCTACACGGCCGCGCTCTAGAGGCCGTTCTCGCCGACCAGGAAGGTGACGGGCGCGGTGAAGCACAGCCCCTCGGGCATGAGCTGCCGGCCGCGCGGCACCGAGCAGGGCCACGCGCGCTCGTCGCACGAGGCGATACGGGCGTACGCGCGTTCGGCGATCACGGTTCGAGTGTCACAGGACGGACCCGGCAGCCCTCAGAACACGTACGGGTCACCGGTCGCCAGGACGAGGACATGGTGCCGGTCGTTCCGCGGGTTCACGTCGGCGACGCCGTCCCGCCAGACGGTGCGAACGTCCACGGTCAACTCGTCCGGACGCCCCGCCGTCCGCAGGTCCAGGGCCAGCTCGTCGGCCGCGCCCGCCGCCCGCAGGGCACCCGTACGACACGAGACCACCCGGTCGCTGCTCCACAGACAGGCCGGCGGGAGGTCCTGCCCGCCCGCCATGGGCTCCGAGAAGGCGAGCCGGACGGTCGCCTGGGAGACGTCCGACGGCCCGTGGTTCTCGCTCACCAGCCAGACCCCGAGCCGCCCGTCCCACAGGGACAGGTGCCCGTGGTGGGCCAGATCCGCCTCGGGCGGCGCGGCAGCGGCCGGGACCGCGGCCGTGCCGGTCACCAGGGCAGCGGCCAGAGCCGCTCCGAGCAGCGCCTTGCGCATCGCAGTCATGCCCCGAAGATACCGACTGATCCCCATATGTTCTGATCATCCGTCAGCCGCGTGTCCCATGCACCGCCGCCCGCCCGACCACCTCCGGGGACCAGCCGTGACACCCTTCCCCCATGCTCGTCGCCCGGTCCGCCGCCCTGTTCGTCGTCGCCGCCCTCTTCGAGATCGGCGGCGCATGGCTCGTCTGGCAAGGCGTGCGCGAACACCGCGGCTGGATCTGGATCGGCGCGGGCGTCCTCGCCCTCGGCCTCTACGGCTTCGTCGCCACGCTCCAGCCCGACGCCGAGTTCGGCCGCATCCTCGCCGCCTACGGCGGCGTGTTCGTCGCGGGCTCCCTCGCCTGGGGCATGGCCGCCGACGGCTACCGCCCGGACCGCTGGGACGTCACCGGGGCGCTGATCTGCCTCGCCGGCATGGCCGTGATCATGTACGCCCCCCGCGGCCGCTGATCGACACCCCACCGCCGCCTATCCTGACCAGGCCACCGACACGATCGACCACACGCGCGAGGAGCACGTCATGACTGCCGCCGGTACCCCCATCGCCGTCGTCACCGGAGCGAGCAGCGGCATCGGCGCGGCCACCGCCAGGCAGCTCGCCGCGGCGGGCTACCGCGTCGTGCTCACCGCCCGCCGCAAGGACCGCATCGAAACCCTCGCCGCCGAGATCAACGAGGCCGGCCACCAGGCCACCGCCTACGCCCTCGACGTCACCGACCGCGCCGCGGTCGACGAGTTCGCCACCGCCTTCCGCACGCTCGCCGTCCTGGTCAACAACGCCGGCGGCGCGCTCGGCGCCGACCCCGTCGCCACCGCCGACCCGGAGGACTGGCGACGCATGTACGAGGTCAACGTCATCGGCACCCTCAACCTCACCCAGGCCCTGCTGCCCGCCCTCACCGCGAGCGGCGACGGCACGGTCGTCGTCCTCTCCTCGACCGCCGGCCACGCCACGTACGAGGGCGGCGCCGGCTACGTCGCCGCCAAGAACGGCGCCCGCGTCCTCGCCGAGACCCTCCGCCTGGAGATCGTCGGCACCCCGGTCCGCGTCATCGAGATCGCCCCCGGCATGGTCAAGACCGAGGAGTTCGCCACCACCCGCTTCCGCGGCGACACCGACAAGGCCGCCAAGGTCTACGCGGGCGTGGCCGAACCGCTGAGCGCCGACGACGTCGCCGACACCATCACCTGGGCCTGCACCCGCCCCTCCCACGTCAACATCGACCTCCTGGTCGTCCGCCCCCGCGCCCAGGCCTCCAACACCAAGGTCCACCGCGAGCTCTGACCGGCCCGGGCGCCCCGTCCGGGCGGCCCATCGCCACCGAGCACCATCTCTCCCCGGACACGACATCGTCGACCGACCCGCGCCCCACGGTCGTGACGGCTCCATGCAGAACGGCCCTCGGCGGGGACGACCATCCCCACCGAGGGCCTCACCACAGGAGACGTCGGCCCCCTCCGGCGGCACTCACGTCACCCCTTCACGCAGATGACCTGCTTCAGCTTCGCGACCACCTCGACCAGGTCCCGCTGCTGCTCCATGACCTGCTCGATCGGCTTGTAGGCGCCGGGGATCTCGTCCACGACCCCCGCGTCCTTCCGGCACTCCACGCCCCGGGTCTGCTCCTCCAGGTCCCGGGTCGAGAAGCGCCGCTTCGCCGCACTTCGGCTCATGCGGCGGCCGGCGCCGTGCGAGGCCGAGTTGAAGGAGGCCTCGTTGCCGAGCCCCTTCACGATGTACGAGCCGGTGCCCATGGAACCCGGGATGATCCCGTACTCGCCCGAGCCCGCCCGGATCGCGCCCTTGCGGGTGACGAGCATGTCCATCCCCTCGTACCGCTCCTCCGCCACGTAGTTGTGGTGGCAGGAGATCACCGGCTCGAAGGCCACCTTCGCCTTGCGGAACTCCCGGCGCACGACCTCCTGGAACAGCGCCATCATGATCGCGCGGTTGTACTTCGCGTACTCCTGCGCCCAGAAGAGGTCGTTGCGATACGCCGCCATCGGCGGGGTGTCCGCGACGAAGACCGCGAGGTCCCGGTCGACCAGGCCCTGGTTGTGGGGCAGCTTCTGTGCCTCGCCGATGTGGTACTCGGCGAGCTCCTTGCCGATGTTCCGGGAGCCCGAGTGCAGCATCAGCCACACCGACCCCTGGTCATCGATGCAGAGTTCGCAGAAGTGATTTCCGCCTCCGAGCGTCCCCATCTGCTTCTCGGCTCGACCACGAACGAACTTGACCGGTTCCGCCACGTAGTCGAACCGCGACCACAGGTCCCCGAACCCCGACGTCGGGAACTGGAACAGCCGCCCAGGATCCACCATGTCCCGGTGCATCCCCCGCCCCACCGGAATCGCCTGCTCGATCTTGGAGCGCAGTCGCGAGAGGTCACCCGGAAGGTCGTTCGCCGTCAGCGAGGTCTTGACGGCGGACATGCCGCAGCCGATGTCCACGCCGACCGCGGCCGGACAGACGGCCCCGTGCATCGCGATCACCGAGCCGACCGTCGCGCCCTTGCCGTAGTGCACGTCCGGCATCACGGCCAGGCCCTTGATCCACGGCAGCGTCGCCACGTTCTGCAGCTGCTGCATGGCGCCGCCCTCGACGGACGACGGATCCGCCCACATCCGGATGGGCACCTTCGCACCCGGTACCTCTACGTACGACATACTTCCTCGATTCCCCCAAAAAGTCTGATAACGCAAAAACCGGAGCCAAAGCCCGTACAGGTGACTGCGGACCGGCATCAACGGCTGCGCGTGCGATAGACATTGTGTTCACCGCGTCATGCGGAGCAGCAAACAGTTTTCGGGGGATGCCGCCCGAAGAAGGGAGCCTGGGATCGTGCAGCGCAAGGCGTACGCACCCGGTCGATCCGGGCCCGCGGTGCTCTCCGCGGTCGCCCTCGCCCTCGGTCTCGGGATCGGTCTGACCGGCTGTTCCTCAGGCGTCACCGCGGACGCCGAGTCCGTCGACTCCAAGGCGGGTCCCGCCTCTCCCGTCGCGCCCCCGGGCCGTTACCGCACCCTCTTCGAGCCGTGCGGCGCGGTGCCCCCGGCGGCTCTCAGGGACCTGTTGCCAGGGGCTGCCGGGCTGCCCGACGCCGAGCGTGACCGGATCTATCGGGGGACCTCGGCCCCCACCTTCGACACCGACCGCCGGGTCGGCTGCAGCTGGAAGTCCGACGCTCCTTACGCGGCGCACCGGCTGACCCTGGACATCGAGCGGGTCGTCTCCTACGACCCCACGATCAGCGACGACGACCGGGCACAGGAGGTGTACGGCCGGAAGCAGACCGCGGCGGGCATCGTGCCGCCGCCCACCACGCCCCCGGTGACGACCCCGTCCACGGCTCCGCACACGACGCCGCCGGCCACCCATCCCGGGAAGCCGCCGACGTCCGCCGGTGCCGGGGGCGCCGGCGGTGCCGCCCCGCTGGCCGGCCATCTGCCGTCCCTTCCTCCGCACGCGCCTTTCGCTGCGGTCGGGACGGTGGCGCCCGGCGCCACCGGCGGGCAGCACCCGACGGGTGCGACGACGCCGGCGGCGCCGACGGGTCCGGCCTCCCCGACGACCGGTCTGGAGCCGCGCACGCTCACCGATCTCGGTGACGTCGCCTTCCTCGACGACGCCCTCGTCACCACCGGTCCGGCGGGCGCGAAGCGCCTCGTGAGCGTGGTGTTCCGCACATCGAACGTGATCGTGACGGTCGAGTACGAGGAGCAGGCGGCCTCCTCGGCCGAGGTCCCGGACAGCAAGGAACTGCAGGAAAAGGCCCGGAATCTGGCTCGCCTGCTGGCCGAGCGGCTGGAGGAGTAGGGGTCCGGCTCCGTTCCGTGAGCACCACCGGGCCGCGCGTCGGACCACGTAACGTGTCGGCGTACCGCGGCCGCCCGGCCGCCGGCCGCCCAAGCGACTGACCGAGCGACTGAAGGAACCATGCAGCGATCAGCCACGCGACTCTCCCGCATACTCGCCTGCGCCGCCGTCCCGGTGATGCTCGTCGCCGCCGGCTGCTCCTCCGGGTCGGACTCCGGTGACAAGGGTTCCGGTGCCCCGGACAAGGCCTCGTCCCCGGCCTCGTCCGCCCCGCAGACGACGGCGCCGACGAAGAAGGTCGAGCCCGCGAAGTTCGCGAAGCTGCCGGAGGTCTGCAAGGCGATCCCGGCGAAGACGATCGACGCGCTCGTGCCGAAGGCGAAGAACAAGAACGGCACCGCGGCCAATTCCAGCGACGTGTCCAGCCGTGGCGGTTGCTCGTGGAACGGTCTGGAGGACAAGGGCGTCAAGGGCTCGCAGTACCGCTGGCTCGACGTGTCGTTCTACCGTTACGAGTCGGACGCCACGCTGGGCAGCGGCCAGGAGCGTGCCGCGGAGAACCTCACGAAGGAGCTGGGCAAGGTCCAGGCCACGGAGGGTGCCAAGAACCTGCGGACCGCGGTCGCCGGCGGCGTCGGTGAGCAGGCGAACCTCGTGACGTACCAGCTGCGCAAGACCGATGAGGACTTCACGTACGCCACGGTCGTCTCGCGTACGGGCAACGTCCTGGTCGTCCTGTCGTTCAACGGGGCCGGGTACGCGGGTGCGGCCGGTCCGTCCGACGCGTGGATCCGAAATGGCGCGATCAATGCGTCGAAGCAGGCGGTCGCGGCGGTCGCGGCGGCCAACAAGTAGGCATTTGCACGTGTTCGCACGGAGCCCGTCCCTCCCCCGAGGGTCGGGCTCCGCGTTCATGTGCCAATCTGTGCCCGCGAGATGTCGATTGACGGGAGGGGATCGCGGGTGGCCGCGATGCAGCTGACACGCACACACCGGATACTCATCGGCATGGTCGTCGCCGGTGCGGTGATCATCGCCGGGATCGGTTTCGCCGGCTCGTACGCCGCTGTGCGCGCGCTCGCCGTCGCCAAGGGCTTCGGCACCTTCTCGTACTTCTTCCCGATCGGCATCGACGCGGGCATCTGTGTGCTCCTCGCGCTCGACCTGTTGCTGACGTGGATCCGCATACCGTTCCCGCTGCTGCGTCAGACGGCGTGGCTGCTGACCGCGGCGACGATCGCCTTCAACGGTGCCGCGGCCTGGCCCGACCCCCTGGGCGTGGGCATGCACGCGGTCATCCCGGTGCTGTTCGTGGTGGCGGTCGAGGCGGCGCGGCACGCGGTGGGCCGGATCGCGGACATCACGGCCGACAAGCACATGGAGGGCGTGCGGCTCACGCGTTGGCTGCTGTCCCCGATTCCCACGTTCCGGCTGTGGCGGCGGATGAAGCTGTGGGAGCTGCGCTCGTACGAGCAGGTGATCAAGCTGGAGCAGGACCGGCTGATCTACCAGGCGCGTCTTCAGGCTCGCTTCGGTCGTGCCTGGCGGCGGAAGGCGCCTGTGGAGGCGCTGATGCCGTTGCGTCTGGCGAAGTACGGGGTGCCGTTGGCCGAGACGGCCGCGGCGGGCCTGGCGGCTGCGGGTGTCGAGCCGGTGCTGTTGCCGCCGGCTCCGGCGGTGGAGCAGCCTCAGCTGCCGCAGGCGGTGGCCCAGGCTCAGCCGGTCCCGCAGCAGATGGCCGTGCCCCAGCCGATGCAGGGGCCGGGGCAGGGGCCGATGCAGGGGCAGGGGCAGCAGCCGGTGCCGGTGCCGGGCGGGCCGGTCCAGCTGCCGGTGCAGCAGGTCCACCCGGGCCAGGCGGGCGGGCCGGGTCCGCTGCCGGGCCCGCCGGGCCAGGCGCAGGCGGAGGTTTCGCAGGACGGCAATCCGTGGTTCGTGACCCAGCAGGTCTCGCCGGAGGGCTACCACGGCACCTACGAGCCGCAGATCGTCGAGGGTCTCGAGCCCATCCCGGTGCCGATCCCGCAGGGACCGGAGGACGTTCCGCCGCCGGGTCCGGAGCAGTTCGAGGAATACCAGGAGTTCGTGGACGAGGAGCCGTCCCTCGACGGCTTCGCGGACTCCGCGTACAAGGCGATGTGGGACTACTACGAGGAGCGGCGGGACCTTCCCACCTCGGAGCAGCTCGACATATGGCTGAGCGACAAGTACGGGATCACGCATCCGCGTAGCGCGTCGATCCTGCGTGAGCTGACGCCGCGGCTGCGCCAGCAGGTCGAGCAGGAGCTGGCCGAGAGCCAGACGCCGTAAGGGGCGGGCGCCCGGGCCTGTCCAGCGGCTCCGGCCACGGGACGGGGCTGGGCCTTAGGCCTTGGCGCGCTGTTTCGCGGTCTCGCCCCAGGCGGCGAGGGCGACGCCGATGGCGAAGAGGGCGATGTAGCCGGCGGTGGGGATTTCCCACCATTTCTGGAGCAGTCCCCAGGGGCCGTCCCCGAAGAGGCGCCCGCCGGCGCCGAGGCCGCCCTGGACGAGCGCGATCCAACCGATGATGGCGATGGCTTCGTTCTTCATGCCTCCACGGTCTCCCGCGCGGTGCCCCGTTTCGTCGTGCGCACGGCGGAACCGGGCCTCGTCCGAAGGATGCAGAGGACGCCGCGGAGAGCACCGCGCAGGACCGTGCCGAGACGGCGGAGGGCCGTCACCCGTGTTGCGGGTGACGGCCCTCCGCCGTGTCGTGCTTAGGCGCCGAGCAGCTTGCGCACCCGGTCCGCGCCGACCGCCAGCAGCAGCGTCGGCAGACGCGGGCCGGTCTCCCGGCTCACGAGGAGCTTGTAGAGCAGGGCGAAGAAGGAGCGCTGGGCGAGCTTGAGCTCCGGGGTCGGCTTGGCCTCGGGGGTGAGGCCGGCCATGACCTTCGGGACGCCGTAGACCAGGGTGGTCAGGCCGTCCAGGGACCAGTGGCTGTCCAGGCCTTCCAGGAGCAGCCGCAGCGACTCGCGGCCCTCGTCGTCGAGGGACCCGAGCAGCTCGGTGTCGGGCTCGTCGCGGACGATGGTGCGCTGGTCGGCGGGGACCTGGGTGGTGATCCAGTTCTCGGCGCGGTCCAGGCGCGGCCGGACCTCGTCGAGGTCGGTGACCGGGCTCTCCGGGTCGAGGTCGGCGAGGATGCGCAGGGTCTGCTCGTCGTGGCCGGCGGTGATGTCCATGACCGAGGCGAGCGTGCGGTACGGCAGCGGGCGCGGCGTGCGGGGGAGCTCGCCGGCGGCCGTGCGTGCGGCGCGGGCGTACGCGGCGGCGTCGGCCGGGAGGACCGAGCCGTCGGCGACCTTGGCCTCCAGCTTGTCCCACTCGTCGTAGAGCCGCTGGATCTCCTGGTCGAAGGCGATCTTGAAGGACTGGTTGGGCTTCCGGCGCGCGTACAGCCAGCGCAGGATCTGCGGCTCCATGATCTGCAGGGCGTCGGACGGGGTGGGCACGCCACCGCGCGAGGAGGACATCTTGGCCATGCCGCTGATGCCGACGAACGCGTACATGGGGCCGATCGGCTGGACGCCGTCGAAGATGCCGACGATCTGCCCGCCGACCTGGAAGGAGGAGCCGGGCGAGGAGTGGTCGACGCCGGAGGGCTCGAAGATGACGCCTTCGTAGGCCCAGCGCATGGGCCAGTCGACCTTCCACACCAGCTTGCCGCGGTTGAACTCGCTGAGCTTGACGGTCTCGGCGAAGCCGCAGGACGAGCAGGTGTAGGCGAGCTCGGTGCTGTCGTCGTCGTACGAGGTGACCGTGGTGAGGTCCTTCTCGCACTGCCCGCAGTAGGGCTTGTACGGGAAGTAGCCCGCGCCGGAGCCGGAGCCGTCGTCCTCGCTGGCGGCGCCGGAGCCCTCGGCGGCCTCCAGCTCGGCCTCGTCGACGGGCTTCTGCGACTGCTTCTTCGGCGCCTTCTTCGTCCGGTACTGGTCGAGGATGGCGTCGATGTCGCCGCGGTGGCGCATCGCGTGCAGGACCTGCTCGCGGTAGACGCCGGAGGTGTACTGCTCGGTCTGGCTGATCGGGTCGTACTCGACGCCGAGCTCGGCGAGCGCCTCGACCATGGCGGCCTTGAAGTGCTCGGCCCAGTTCGGGTGCGGCGAGCCGGCGGGGGCCGGGACGGAGGTCAGCGGCTTGCCGATGTGCTCGGCCCACGTCTCGTCGATGCCCGCGACGCCGTTCGGCACCTTGCGGTAGCGGTCGTAGTCGTCCCAGGAGATGAGGTGCCGGACCTCGTACCCGCGGCGGCGGACCTCGTCGGCGACCAGGTGCGGGGTCATGACCTCCCGCAGGTTGCCCAGGTGGATCGGGCCGGACGGGGAGAGGCCGGACGCGACGACGACCGGTTTGCCAGGCGCACGTCGCTCCGACTCGGCGATGACCTCGTCCGCGAAACGGGAGACCCAGTCGGTCTCGGTGCTGCTCTGAGCCACGGTCGGTTCGTCCTTCTTCCTTGTTTCCCTCGGCGCCTTACAGCCTTGCCTCAGCCATTGTCCCAGACGGAACCATGCGCTCCGAGGTTGTCCACAGGCAGAGATTCGTCCGGGGGTTCTTCCCGGTGATCCGCCCGGGGGTCGTCCACAGAAGTCCCCGGGTGGAGAAATCACGTTGCTCTCCCATGGGACACTTGACAAGCGAAATAGACCACCGGTGACACCCGGACACGACACAACAGGAACGGAAGCTCATGGCCTCGGTCCCTTCCCTCGCTTCGACCGTGCAGCAGCGCCTCGCGGAAGGCCTCTCGGCAGCCCTGCCGGAGGCCGGTTCCGCCGACCCGCTGCTCCGACGAAGCGACCGGGCCGACTTCCAGGCCAATGGCATCCTGGCGCTCGCCAAGCAGCTCAAGGGCAACCCGCGTGAGCTGGCGACGCAGGTCGTCGCCGCCATTCCGGCGAACGACGTCCTGAAGGAGATCGAGGTCTCCGGCCCCGGCTTCCTCAACATCACGGTCACCGACGAGGCGATCGTGAAGACCCTGGCCGCGCGTGCGGCGGACGCCCGGCTGGGTGTGCCGTTCAACCCGTCGGCGGGCACCACGGTGATCGACTACGCGCAGCCGAACGTGGCCAAGGAGATGCACGTCGGCCACCTCCGGTCGGCCGTCATCGGCGCCGCGATGGTCGAGATCCTGGAGTTCACCGGCGAGCAGGTGGTCCGGCGCCACCACATCGGCGACTGGGGCACCCAGTTCGGCATGCTCATCCAGTACCTGATCGAGCACCCGCACGAGCTGGACCACAAGGCCGAGGGCGCGGACGTGGAGGTCTCCGGCGAGGAGGCCATGTCCAACCTCAACCGGCTCTACAAGGCCTCCCGCGCGCTCTTCGACTCCGACGAGGAGTTCAAGACGCGGGCCCGTGCCCGGGTCGTCGACCTGCAGGCGGGGGACGAGCAGACGCTGGCGCTGTGGCAGCGGTTCGTCGACGAGTCGAAGATCTACTTCTACTCGGTCTTCGAGAAGCTCGACATGGACATCCGTGACCCCGACATCGTCGGCGAGTCCGGCTACAACGACATGCTGCAGGAGACCTGCCGCCTGCTGGAGGAGTCGGGCGTCGCGGTTCGCTCCGAGGGTGCGCTGTGCGTGTTCTTCGACGACGTCAAGGGCCCGGACGGCAACCCGACGCCGCTGATCGTGCAGAAGTCCGACGGCGGTTTCGGCTACGCCGCGACGGACCTGTCGGCCATCCGCGACCGCGTGCAGAACCTGAAGGCGACCACGCTGCTTTACGTGGTGGACGCCCGCCAGTCGCTGCACTTCAAGATGGTCTTCGAGACGGCCCGCCGGGCCGGCTGGCTGAACGACGAGGTCAAGGCCGTCCAGCTGGCCTTCGGCACGGTCCTCGGCAAGGACGGCAAGCCGTTCAAGACCCGTGAGGGCGAGACGGTGCGGCTGGTGGATCTGCTGGACGAGGCGGTCGAGCGCGCTTCGGCGGTCGTCCGTGAGAAGGCCCAGGACCTGTCGGAGGACGAGATCGCCGAGCGGGGTGCCCAGGTGGGCATCGGCGCGGTGAAGTACGCGGACCTGTCGACGTCGGCGGCGCGGGACTACAAGTTCGACCTGGACCAGATGGTCTCGCTCAACGGTGACACGTCGGTGTACCTGCAGTATGCGTACGCCCGTATCCAGTCGATCCTGCGCAAGGCCGGCGACGCCAAGCCCGCGGCGCACCCGGAGCTGGCGCTCGCGGGTTCGGAGCGGGCGCTCGGCCTGCACCTGGACTCGTTCGGCGATCTCGTCCAGGAGACCGCCGAGGAGTTCGCCCCGCACAAGCTGGCCGCGTACCTGTACCAGCTGGCTTCGCTCTACACGACGTTCTACTCGGAGTGCCCGGTCCTCAAGGCCGACACCCCGGAGCAGGTCGAGAACCGCCTCTTCCTCTGCGACCTGACCGCCCGCACCCTCCACCAGGGCATGGCCCTGCTGGGCATCCGGACGCCCGAGCGGCTCTGACGCTCGCCGGAGCTCGTGGCGAGTGGGTCACTGCCTGACCCACTCGCCCTTGTCGGGCCAGTAGCCGTACGTCGGCCGGCCCTCGATCGCGCTGGTGCGGAACGGCTGCCCGCCGTCGTCGACGCGCACCGTGCCGCGTTCCGCGCCGCTGCTCCAGTCGAGCTCCAGGTACCAGGACGCGACGTGCTCCTCGGTGTGCACGTCCAGGTTGAGGACCTGAGGGTCGCCGGTGGCGACCTTGTACGGGAAGTTTTTCGCGGGCACCACGCGGTCCCCGTCCTGCCCGGCGACCGGCTTCACGTAGGGCCTGGGCGCGTCCAGGTCGACGTCGAAGGTCTGCGGCGTGACCCCGCTGCCGCAGCCGTCGCCCATGGAGTAGGCCTCCCGGTCCAGCGGCTTGTCCCGCTCCACGACGCGTACATGCAGGGCGGTGAGGACGACCGGTGCCTGCGTCCGCCCGGTGACGGTCAGCTGGAGCTGCATGTGGCCGCCGTCGATGCCGCCGAGCGCCCTGGCCCAGCCGCGGGCGTCCTGGGGTGTGGGCGGGGGCGGCACGTTGCCGGGCGGCTGGTCGAGCACGTAGTACTGCCCGCAGGGGGCGGCCCAGTTGTACGAGCTGACGCCGGCGTTCAGGGGCGCGGGCGAGGCGGCGGTCGGCTCGCGGTTTCCGGCGTCCTCGCGGGTGCTGTCCCCTGCGCGCCCCACGAGGTACGCGGTGGGCACGGCGAGGACGACGACCGCGGCGGCGGTGGCGAGGGCACCCGTGAACCGCTTGCGGGCGGGCGCGGCGGACGCACCGGCGGCGAGCACGACCGTCGGCGCGGCGGGCACCGGCTCGGCTGCCGCCTGCTCGGCACCGACCCGCTCAGGCGCCACCGGCTCGGCAACGCCCCGCTCGGCCGCCCACCCCCGCTCGGCCCCGACGACCGGCCCGTCAGCCTCCGCCCTCCCCCGCTTGCGGGCATCGTCGGCGACGATCCAGGCGCGGTGCAGCTCGACGAGTTCCTCGCGGGAGGCCCCGCACAGGCGTCCCAGCCGTTCCACGGGGGCGAACTCGGCGGGAACGGCGTCGCCGTTGCAGTAGCGGTGAAGGGTGGACGTGCTGACGTGGAGGCGTTTCGCGAGCGCTCCGTAACTGAGCCCGGAGCGGTCCTTCAACTCCCTGAGCAACCCGGCGAGGCCGTTCGCCGCATCCATCGGTGTCCCCCCGTTCGGCATTTCGGGAACGCGTTCCAGGGGACGGTCGTTTCCCCAGGTCACGGTGGGTGAGAGCGTTCCACCGTTCCTCATTGTCCCGTGCCGATTGCGGGCGGGTCACGCCGACCCGCAGGGTGTGAGCCATGCCGAACAGCCGCGTCACCGACGCCTTGGCCGTCGCGGTGCTGATCGTCTGCGTGGCGGTCGTGATCGCGCTCCTCAACCACCGCTGACGCCACTGGCTCGCGCTGACGCCACGCCACCACCGACGCGGAAACCACCGCCGACGCGGAGACCGCCACCGGCGCTGACACCACTGACAACACAACACACCACGGGGAATCCACCATGCGCACGCTCGCCCGCCGTCTCGCCCTGCCCGCCGCCGCCCTCACGGCAACGCTCGCCCTCACCGCCTGCCAGTCGGGCAAGAGCGACGCTGCGGCACCGACCACGGCCCCCTCGTCGGCGCCCACGCCCTCGCAGACGTCCGGGGCGTCCGAGACCCCGGCCGACCCGGCCGCCCCGCCCACCCGGCCCACGCCGCAGCCCACGAAGCCGGTGGCGCCCACGAAGGCGAACAAGCCGGGCGGGCAGCAGCCGAGCGGTCGGCAGCCGGCCGAGGAGGCACCGGGCGGCCCCTCCCGCAGCACCTGCACGGCGGAGAACACGAAGATCGTGGCGAGCAAGGTGAGCCGCCCGATCAACCACCTCCTCCTCACCGTCACCAACACGGGCAGCCGCCCCTGCGACGCGCTGAACGCGCCCTTCGTCGGCTTCGAGGGCAGCCAGGCGCCCGTCAGGATCGTGGAGGACAGCAAGCCGCAGGCCGTGGTGACCCTGGCTCCCGGCGAGTCGGGCTACGCGTCGCTGCTCCTGACGGGCGAGCCGGGCCCGGACACCCACGGCGCCACGGTCCGGAAGATCAGCGTGTATCTCACCCGCGACAGCGGCACGACGGTGACGGCGCCGGCCGGCACGTTCGCCGACGACGGCGCCGCCGTGTCGTACTGGCAGCAGCGCCTGGAAGACGCCCTCGTCCACTGAGGTCCTGAGGACGGTCCGAGGGTCCGAGGGTCCAGGGTCCGAGGTCCGAGGCTCCGGGGTCCAGGGTCCGAGGACGTCTGGTCAACGGCTGATGGGGTGGGAGGTCCGCCCCGACACCTCGTCGATCTCGAGATGCGCCTTCTGCAGCATCTGCGAGGCGATGTCCATCAGCGCGCGGGCACCGGCGATCTCCTCGCCGACCCGCAACTGCTCCGGGTCGGAGGGGTGACGATTGGCGTTGCCGTGGCCGCGCATCTCGGTGCCGTCGCTGAGCCGCACCATGGCCGCGGCCCGCGTCCGGTCACCCTCCTCCTTGAACTCCATTTCGACGTGCCAGCCGACGAGCGTGTTCATCATGAGGACCACCTCCAGAGAGGTACCTGTCGGGTACCTCTCCAGAGTGCATCTCGGGGCGGCCGGTCCGCGCGCTCAGAAGCCACCCGGAGCGCGGCCATCCCCGGCCGCCGCCACGGCCCGCCGCAGCCGCCGGCACGGCCTGCCCCGGCCCGGAGCCCGACCAGGAGCCCGGTTCAGAGCCCGCGGGCGAGCTTCTGGGCGACCTCGGTCGCCCAGTAGGTGAGGATCATCTGCGCGCCGGCCCGGCGGATGCCGGTCAGCGACTCGAAGATCGCCTTGTCGCGGTCGATCCAGCCCTTCTCGGCGGCGGCCTCGACCATCGCGTACTCACCGCTGATCTGGTACGCGGCGACGGGCACGTCGACCGACTCGGCGACCTTGGCGAGGACGTCCAGGTAGGGGCCGGCGGGCTTCACCATGACCATGTCCGCGCCCTCCTCCAGGTCGAGGGCGAGCTCCCGCATGGACTCGCGCACGTTGGCGGGGTCCTGCTGGTAGGTCTTGCGGTCGCCGGTGAGGGAGGAGCCGACGGCCTCGCGGAAGGGGCCGTAGAAGGCGGAGGAGTACTTCACGGTGTAGGCGAGGATCGACACGTCCTCCTTGCCGATGGTGTCCAGGGCGTCGCGGATCACGCCGACCTGGCCGTCCATCATCCCGGAGGGTCCGACGACGTGGACGCCGGCGTCCGCCTGGACCTGGGCCATCTCGGCGTACCGCTCCAGGGTGGCGTCGTTGTCGACGCGCCCGTGGGCGTCCAGGACACCGCAGTGGCCGTGATCGGTGAACTCGTCGAGACACAGGTCCGACATGATGATCAGCTCGTCGCCCACCTCGGCCTTCACGTCCCGGATGGCGACCTGCAGGATCCCGTCCGGGTCGGTGCCCGCCGTGCCCGCGGCGTCCTTCTTCGCGTCCTCCGGCACGCCGAAGAGCATGATCCCGGAGACCCCGGCCTCCACGGCCTCCACGGCGGCCTTGCGCAGGGTGTCCCGGGAGTGCTGCACGACGCCGGGCATGGCGGAGATCGGCACGGGCTCGCCGACGCCCTCGCGCACGAACGCGGGCAGGATCAGATCGGCCGGATGCAGCCGCGTCTCGGCCACCATCCGCCGCATGGCAGGCGTCGTCCGCAGCCGCCTCGGCCGCGCCCCGGGAAAGGATCCGTACGAGTTCATGCTCCCGAGGCTACGCCCGCCCGCGACCGCCACTTACCGACACCTTGTTGCCGACCGCCCGCACGGAGGCGGGACGGCCCGCACCCCGCATCGCACCGAGGCGCAGGCCCGAAACGCACCCGGGGCGCGGGTTCCGTGAGGAACCCGCGCCCCGGAAGAGCCGTCGGCTCGGCCGACTACGTCGTGCGCCGCCGCCTGGCACCCGGCCGGCGCTCGCTCGGCCGTGTCACCGGGTCCCCGGCCTCCAGCGCGGCGGCCCGCCGCCGCAGGCCGAACTCGGCCAGGGCCTCGGCCAGCTTGTGGACGGACGGCTCGGGCGACAGGACGTCGACCCGCAGGCCGTGCTCCTCCGCCGTCTTGGCCGTCGCCGGGCCGATACAGGCGATGACCGTCACGTTGTGCGGCTTGCCGGCGATGCCGACCAGGTTCCGGACGGTCGACGAGGACGTGAAGAGAACGGCGTCGAAGCCGCCGCCCTTGATCGCCTCACGCGTGTCCGCCGGAGGCGGCGACGCGCGCACGGTCCGGTAGGCGGTGACGTCGTCGACCTCCCAGCCGAGCTCGATCAGACCCGCGACCAGCGTCTCGGTCGCGATGTCGGCGCGCGGCAGGAACACGCGGTCGATCGGGTCGAAGACCGGGTCGTAGGGCGGCCAGTCCTCCAGGAGACCGGCGGCCGACTGCTCGCCGCTGGGCACGAGGTCCGGCTTCACGCCGAAGTCGACCAGCGCGGCGGCGGTCTGCTCGCCGACCGCCGCGACCTTGATGCCGGCGAAGGCGCGGGCGTCGAGGCCGTACTCCTCGAACTTCTCGCGGACGGCCTTGACGGCGTTGACCGAGGTGAAGGCGATCCACTCGTAGCGGCCGGTGACGAGGCCCTTGACCGCCCGCTCCATCTGCTGCGGGGTGCGCGGCGGCTCGACGGCGATGGTCGGCACCTCGTGCGGCACCGCGCCGTACGAACGCAGCTGGTCGGAGAGCGACGCGGCCTGCTCCTTCGTACGCGGTACGAGCACCCGCCAGCCGAACAGCGGCTTGGACTCGAACCACGACAGCTGGTCCCGCTGCGCCGGGGCGCTGCGCTCGCCGACCACGGCTATCACCGGGCGGTGGCCCTCGGGCGAGGGGAGCACCTTGCCCTGCTTGAAGACCTGGGCGATGGTGCCGAGGGTCGCGGTCCAGGTGCGCTGGCGCGTCGTCGTACCGGCGATGGTCACGGTGAGCGGGGTGTCCGGCTTACGGCCAGCCGCCACCAGCTCTCCGGCCGCCGCGGCGACGGAGTCCAAGGACGTGGACACGACGACGGTGCCGTCGGAGGCGCCGACCTCGGCCCAGCAGCGGTCGTCGGCGGTACGCGCGTCGACGAAGCGGACGTCGGTGCCCTGCGCGTCGCGCAGCGGCACGCCGGCGTACGCGGGCACGCCGACGGCGGTGGCGACGCCGGGCACGACCTCGAACGGGATGCCGGCGGAGGCGCACGCGAGCATCTCCTGGCCCGCGTTGCCGTCGAGGCCGGGGTCGCCGGTCACCGCACGGACGACCCGCTTGCCGCCCCGCGCTGCCTCCATGACAAGATTGGTCGCATCCCTCAACACGGGGACACCGACGGTTGTTGACGCCTCGTCGACAACCGTCAGCTCAGGCGTGCTCACGCCCGCGCGCGCATGGCCGCGAACGACTTCGAGCACCTCCGGCTCGGCGATCAGGACGTCCGCGCCGGCCAGGGCTTCGACGGCCCGGAGGGTCAGCAGTCCGGGGTCGCCGGGTCCGGCGCCGAGGAAGGTGACGTGACCGTGGCCGGGGAAGGCGGCGGACGCGGGGCTGGTGGTCGGGCTGGTGGGGCTCAAAGTGCTCGCTCCCCCATAAGACCGGCCGCACCCTTGGCGAGCATCTCGTCCGCGAGATCGCGTCCGAGTGCCACCGCCTCGTCGTAGGAGGTGGGTACGGGACCGGTGGTGGACAGCTGCACGAGCGTGGAGCCGTCGGTGGTGCCGACGACGCCGCGCAGGCGCATTTCGGTGACAACCTGCCCGTGACCGGGGCCGTCGGCCAGCAGGTCGGCCAGCGCACCCACGGGTGCGGAGCAGCCGGCCTCCAGGGCGGCGAGCAGGGATCGCTCGGCGGTCACGGCGGCCCGGGTGTGCGGGTCGTCGAGCTCGGCGAGCGTGGCGACGAGTGCGGCGTCGGACGCCAGGCACTCGACGGCCAGGGCCCCCTGGCCGGGGGCGGGCAGGACGGAGTCGACCGAGAGGTGGTCGACCGACAGGGAGCCGGTGAGCTCCTCGGTCCCGCCGATGCGGTTGAGCCCGGCCGCGGCGAGTACCACCGCGTCCAGCTCTCCCTTGCGTACGTAGCCGACCCGGGTGTCGATGTTGCCGCGGATCGGTACGGTCTCGATGGTCAGGCCGTGGCTGCGCGCGTAGGCGTTGAGCTGGGCCATGCGGCGCGGCGAGCCGGTGCCGACGCGGGCGCCGTCCGGCAGCGTGTCGAGCGTGACGCCCTCGCGGGCGACGAGCACGTCGCGGGGGTCCTCGCGCCGCGGGATGGCCGCCAGCACCAGTTCGGGGTGCTGGGCGGTCGGCAGGTCCTTGAGGGAGTGCACGGCGAAGTCGACCTCACCGGCGAGCAGCGCGTCGCGCAGCGCGGCGACGAACACGCCGGTGCCGCCGATCTGCGCGAGGTGCTCGCGGGAGGTGTCCCCGTACGTCGTGATCTCCACGAGCTCGACGGGCCGGCCGGTCACCTGCCGGACGGCTTCGGCCACATGTCCGGACTGGGCCATGGCGAGCTTGCTGCGCCTGGTCCCGAGCCTCAGTGCCCTCTCGGTCATACTCGCCCTCGGTTCTTGACGTCGCCGTCGTTCAGGTCGGCCCGGCTGACAGAGGCAACCGTCCCCGGGTCGAGGTCGAAGAGTGTCCGCAGTGCGTCCGCGTACCCGGCGCCGCCGGGCTCGCTGGCGAGCTGCTTGACGCGCACGGTGGGCGCGTGCAGGAGCTTGTCGACCACGCGGCGCACGGTCTGGGTGATCTCGGCGCGCTGCTTGTCGTCGAGTCCGGGCAGCCTGCCTTCGAGGCGGGCGACCTCGCCGGCCACCACGTCGGCGGCCATGGCGCGCAGGGCGACGACGGTCGGCGTGATGTGGGCGGCGCGCTGGGCGGCGCCGAAGGCGGCGACCTCGTCGGAGACGATGCCGCGCACCTGGTCGACGTCGGCGGCCATGGGCGCGTCGGCGGAGGCCTCGGCCAGCGACTCGATGTCGACGAGGCGGACGCCCGGCATGCGGTGGGCGGCGGCGTCGATGTCGCGGGGCATGGCGAGGTCGAGCAGGTGGAGGGGCTCGGTGCGGGCGTGCGTGGCGGTCTCGACGGCCTCGCCGGTGAGGACGAGTCCGGTGGCCCCGGTGCAGGAGACGACGATGTCGGCACGTGTCAGTTCGTCGCCGACGGCAACCATCTCGACCGCGCGTGCGGCCACGCCCGTGGAACCGGGCTCGGTGAGGATCTCCACGAGCCGGTCGGCGCGGGCGGCGGTGCGGTTGGCGACGACGATCTCGGCGACGCCGGACCGCGCGAGGGTGGCGGCGGCGAGCGAGGACATCGAGCCGGCCCCGATGACCAGGGCGCGCTTGCCCCGGGCCCAGTCGGTGACGTCCGTGCCGTCGGCCAGCTGCTCGAGCCCGAAGGTGACGAGCGACTGGCCGGCCCGGTCGATGCCGGTTTCGCTGTGGGCGCGCTTGCCGACCCGCAGGGCCTGCTGGAACAGGTCGTTCAGGAGGCGTCCTGCGGTGTGCAGCTCCTGGCCGACCGCGAGGGCGTCCTTGATCTGGCCGAGGATCTGGCCCTCGCCGACGACCATCGAGTCCAGGCCGCAGGCCACCGAGAAGAGGTGGTGGACGGCCCGGTCCTCGTAGTGCACGTAGAGATAAGGGGTGAGCTCTTCGAGGCCGACGCCGCTGTGCTGGGCGAGCAGCGTGGACAGCTCGGCGACACCGGCGTGGAACTTGTCCACGTCGGCGTAGAGCTCGATGCGGTTGCAGGTGGCCAGGACGGCGCCCTCGGCGGCCGGTTCGGCGGCGAGGGTGTCGTGCAGCAGCTTGGACCGGGCGTCCGCGGAGAGGGAGGCCCGCTCCAGGACGCTGACGGGGGCGCTGCGGTGGCTGAGACCGACGACGAGGAGGCTCATGCGGGCATCACCGAGGGCATGTCCCCGTCAGGTCCCTTGCGGCTGCCGTTCTCCGTGCCACGGGTGGCCGGCGGTACGGCGGCGGTCTCGGCGCCCGGCTCGGCGCCGGGTTCCTCGCCGGCCTTGCGCTGCTCGTGGAAGGCGAGGATCTGCAGCTCGATGGAGAGGTCCACCTTGCGCACGTCCACGCCGTCCGGCACGGACAGCACGGTCGGGGCGAAGTTCAGGATGGAGGTGACGCCGGCGGCCACGAGCCGGTCGCAGACCTGCTGGGCGACACCGGCCGGGGTCGCGATGACGCCGATGGAGACGCCGTCCTCGTTGATGATCTTCTCGAGGTCGTCACTGTGTTGGACGGGGATCCCGGCGACCGGCTTGCCGGTCATGGCGGGGTCGGCGTCGATCAGCGCGGCGACCCGGAAGCCACGGGAGGCGAAGCCGCCGTAGCCGGCGAGCGCGGCGCCGAGGTTACCGATACCGACGATCACGACCGGCCAGTCCTGGGTCAGGCCGAGCTCGCGGGAGATCTGGTACACGAGGTACTCGACGTCGTACCCGACGCCGCGCGTGCCGTACGAGCCGAGGTAGCTGAAGTCCTTGCGCAGCTTCGCGGAGTTGACCCCCGCGGCGGCCGCGAGCTCCTCGGAGGAGACCGTGGGTACGGAGCGCTCCGACAGTGCCGTGAGGGCACGCAGATACAGCGGAAGGCGGGCGACGGTGGCCTCGGGAATTCCTCGGCTACGGGTCGCCGGTCGGTGAGTTCGGCCAGTTGCCACGGTGCTCCTGCGGGATGAGCGGGGCTGCAGGCGGCCATGCGTCCCAGGACCGCCCCGTCGAATGCAGGCTATGTCTTTGTGAACGCGTGCACAAAGATGGTGTCCGTTTTGTCCGGCCAAAGTGACCGGGGTCACGCGGCCGGTTCCCGATGTCGTGGAACCGCGGAGCGCACCGGAGCGTTGAGATCCCGAAGGGGGCAAAACCGCACACTCTCCTCGCCACGCCGCCCCCGGAACCCAACAAAACGTCCACGATGGTAGCCGTCTTTCGGTCAGGCACCCAGTTCGCGCCGGAGCCGCCCGGCGTCCACACGCCAGAAGGTGTGCTGTTCACCGTCGACCAGCACCACCGGAATCTGCTCCCAGTACGCGCGGTACAGCTCCTCGTCCTGGGTGATGTCCTTCTCCTCCCAGAGTGCTCCCGTCTCGGCGCAAACGGCCTCGATCACCTCCCGGGCGTCGTCGCAGAGATGACACCCCGGCCTGCCGATCAGCGTCACCGTGCGCGGGCCGCTCTTCTTCTTCGTACGTCCGAACATGGCGTCCATTCTGCGCGCCGGGTAACAGGGGAGTCCCCGACTGTTCACACCACGGCATCCTCACAAGTCGGGAACCACCGAACAGACTGGCTATGCTCACGGCATGGCCGCTCAGGGATGGCTCACCCCCCGTAGGCGCTCCGCCACCGCGCGCAGCGTCCTGGCAGGCGAGGCCGCCGCAGAGGCGGCGCGCAAGACCTCGCAACAGCTCGAACAGGAGCGTGAGGAAGAGGCCGCCGCCGCCCAGGCCGAGCCCGCGGAACCCGAGTTCCCGGTCGCCGGCGACACCCGGGCCGCCGCCTTCTTCGACCTCGACAACACCGTCATGCAGGGCGCCGCGATCTTCCACTTCGGCCGCGGCCTGTACAAGCGGAAGTTCTTCCAGCGCCGCGAACTCGCCCGCTTCGCCTGGGCCCAGGTCTGGTTCCGGCTCGCCGGGGTCGAGGATCCCGAGCACATGCAGGAGGCCCGCGACAGCGCCCTGTCCATCGTCAAGGGCCACCGCGTCTCCGAGCTGATGTCGATCGGCGAGGAGATCTACGACGAGTACATGGCCGACCGGATCTGGCCCGGCACCCGTGCCCTCGCCCAGGCGCACCTGGACGCCGGCCAGAAGGTCTGGCTGGTCACCGCCGCCCCCGTCGAGACCGCCACGATCATCGCCCGCCGCCTCGGGCTGACCGGCGCGCTCGGCACGGTCGCCGAGTCGGTCGACGGCGTCTACACCGGCAAGCTGGTCGGCGAGCTGCTGCACGGCCCCGCCAAGGCCGAGGCCGTACGCGCCCTGGCCACCGCGGAGGGCCTGGACCTCACGCGCTGCGCCGCCTACAGCGACTCGCACAACGACATCCCGATGCTCTCGCTGGTCGGCCACCCCTACGCCGTGAACCCGGACACCAAGCTGCGCAGGCACGCCAGGGAGCGGGACTGGCGACTGCGCGACTACCGGACCGGCCGCAAGGCGGCCAAGGTCGGCATCCCGGCCGCCGCGGGCGTCGGCGCCCTCGCGGGCGGCACGGCCGCCGCGCTCGCCCTGCACCGCCGCCGACGCTGAACCCCCGGCCCCGCCCGGCACGGAGACCGGCGGGCAGCGGGTAGCAGGCGGCAGGCGGCAGGCGGCAGGCGGCAGGCGGCAGGCGGCAGGCGGCAGATCATGCCGATACGTTTCGTCCGCGATCACCTGCGACAACCCCGGACCACGGGCCCTCACCCGTACGTGGTCGAACAGCCCCGCACACATCGCCCGCCAGGCATTCCCCGCTCCCTACCCGACAGCGGCTCCGCTCATTCCCACGCCCCGCACTTGAGCACAAGCGACCTCTCCGCTGGTCACACTCGGAAGCAATCCGATCAACAACCAGTCACCAAGTGCGACTCGTTTCGCCTTCAAGCGGTAACAGAAGCGACCGAATCGATGATTTGAGCAACTGGGTGTAGCGCTGCCTGTACGAAGCGTTATTCTCCTCAGACGCACAACGGACCCACACTTCGCCACCATGAGTGAACGGTCCCGCACTGCTCGTGATGGAAGCTCTGCCTCTGGGAGTCCCGTGTACCCACACGTCGGGGTTGACGCCTCGGGCCTGGCTACGCTGCGCGCAACGGTCCTCGACCACTTGCGCGGCTTCGTCCCCACCGCGTACGCCGTCCCCGCATCCGCCTTCGCCGGACCCGCCTTCGCCGGACCGGCACTCGCCGGGCCCTGCTACGCCCTGGCCGAGAGCGGCGCCGCCGTCGGCAGACGCGGCACGCGCGGGGGCGCCGGCACCTCGACCGCCGCCCGCAGGCCCACCGCCGACAGCGACAGCGCCCGCATGATGGACCTGGTCGAACGGGCCCAGGCCGGCGAGGCCGAGGCCTTCGGCCGGCTCTACGACCAGTACAGCGACACGGTCTACCGCTACATCTACTACCGCGTCGGCGGCAAGGCGACGGCGGAGGACCTCACCAGCGAGACCTTCCTGCGCGCCCTGCGCCGGATCTCCACCTTCACCTGGCAGGGCCGCGACTTCGGCGCCTGGCTCGTCACCATCGCCCGCAACCTGGTCGCCGACCACTTCAAGTCGAGCCGCTTCCGCCTCGAAGTGACCACCGGCGAGATGCTCGACGCCAACGAGGTGGAGCGCAGCCCCGAGGACTCCGTCCTCGAGTCCCTCTCCAACGCCGCCCTCCTCGACGCCGTGCGCCGCCTCAACCCCCAGCAGCAGGAGTGCGTGACCCTGCGCTTCCTGCAGGGCCTGTCGGTCGCCGAGACCGCCCGGGTCATGGGCAAGAACGAGGGTGCGATCAAGACCCTGCAGTACCGGGCCGTCCGCACCCTGGCCCGCCTCCTCCCGGACGACGCCCGCTGAGTGCTCCACGCCCCCCACACGCGCCGCACCCCGCACCGCCGTCCGCAGTGAAGCCCCCGTCCCCCTCCTCCCCCCACGTCCCCACGACCCCCGTCCAACTCACAGTCGGTGACGCCTCGATGACGCACTGGTCCGATCATCTTTCGCGCGTAACCCAAGTGCCGCGCCGCTCGTTGTGCGAAATGCAGGCTCCCTGTGGTCACGCCATGTCCACTTCCACTCACTCTTTCGTGTGGATGCGTTCAAGGTGTGCAACCTTCCGAACCCCCCGGGGAGTCGACCGTCATGACGAGAGGAGGTGCCGCCAGTGATCGCGAACGTTTCGGCGCACCGGCGGGCGCACGCCTTCGCCCAGGCCCTGGAGGATCGGACGTCCGAGGGCGCGGCGGCCGAGCAGCCCGAAGCATCGGCCGAACCGGCCGATCATGGACGGCTGTTGGCCCTGGCGAACGGTCTCGGCGAGCTGCCGAAACCGGAGATGGACCCCGAGGTCAAGGTGGTGCAGCGAGCCCAGCTCGTCGCCGCCATGGAGGCGATGTTCGCGGAGGGGAGCGCGGGCGCGGGCCCTACCGTCCCGGAGCAACGGACCTCCGGAGGCAAGGGAGCCCACCGGGCCTCCCCACTCCGGAAGTTGCGGCCACGCTCCCGCTGGTCCAAGGGCCTCGCCGCGGGCGGCCTCACCGTGGGTGTGGCGGCGGGAGCGTTCAGCGGCGTAGCCGCTGCCAGCTCCGACGCCCTCCCCGGTGACTCGCTCTACGGGCTCAAGCGCGGCATGGAAGACATCAAGCTCGGGATGGCCGACGACGACGCCGACCGGGGCGGGATCTATCTCGACCAGGCGTCCACGCGCCTGAGCGAGGCCCGCAGGCTGATGGAGCGCGGCCGGGCCGGCGATCTGGACCACGAGTCCCTCGGCGAGATCCGCCGCGTCCTCGACGGGATGCGGCACGACGCCTCCGAGGGCCACCGCCTGCTCCGCCAGGCCTACGAGCGGGACGGCGAGATCGGCCCCATGGCCCGGCTCAACTCCTTCGCCCAGGCCCACCGGGCCACCTGGGACGGCCTGCGCGACCGGCTCCCCGTCCAGCTCACGGACGTGGGCGAAGAGGTGAGCGACGTCTTCGACGCCATAGACGAAGAGGTCGAGCCGCTGCAGTCCGTCCTTCCGCGCACCCCCGAGCGCGGCTCCATCGGCTCCGGCGGCCCGAGCACGCCGGGGCACACCCCACCGGCCGACACCCAGCGCCCGCACACCTCGTCGGCGCCCCCGTCGGTCGGCGACCCCTCGCAGCCCCACCCCTCGGGCTCCGGCCCCGGCACGGGAGCACCCGAGGACGACGGCCTCCTCGGCGGCAGCACGGGCGGACTGCTCAACCCGCCGCGTACGGGCCCGAGCTCGTCCTCGTCCGGCGAGGAGTCCGGCCAGCCGGTCCCGGACGTGACGATCCCGCCCATCCTCCCGGGCCTGCTGCCGGGCCTCGGCATCGACAGCACGGACGCGGAGTAGGACACGAGAGGGGCGCCCCGGTGGGGCGCCCCTCTCGCCTGCCCGAAAGCCCTCAGCAGGGCACCGGGTTCAGCAGCAGCCGCTCAACAGCGCCCGCTCCACTCTGCCGCGCCCGCCCCGCTCAGCAGCTCGTGACTCAGAAGAACACCGACCTCCGCTGCACCAGCAGCTTGTAGAGGGTGTGCTGGATCTGCTCGCGGACCTGGTCGGTCAGGTTGAACATGAGCATCGGGTCCTCCGCCGCCTCCAGCGGATAGCCGTCCGTCGGGATCGGCTCGCCGAACTGGATCGTCCACTTCGTCGGCAGCGGCAGCGCACCCACCGGCCCCAGCCACGGGAAGGTCGGGGTGAGCGGGAAGTACGGCAGCCCGAGCACCCGCGCCAGCGTCTTCGCGTTGCCCAGCATCGGATAGATCTCCTCCGCGCCCACGATCGAGCACGGCACGATCGGCACCCCGGCCCGCAGCGCCGTCGACACGAAGCCGCCCCGCCCGAAGCGCTGCAGCTTGTACCGCTCGGCGAACGGCTTCCCGATGCCCTTGAAGCCCTCCGGCATCACACCGACGACCTCCCCGGCCCGCAGCAGCCGCTCCGCGTCCTCCGCGCAGGCCAGCGTGTGCCCGGCCTTGCGGGCCAGCTCGTTCACCACCGGCAGCATGAAGACCAGGTCGGCGGCGAGCAGCCGCAGATGGCGGCCGGCCGGGTGGTGGTCGTGGACGGCGACCTGCATCATCAGCCCGTCCAGCGGCAGCGTCCCCGAGTGGTTCGCCACCACCAGGGCCCCGCCCTCCTTCGGGATGTTCTCGACGCCCTTCACCTCCACCCGGAAGTACTTCTCGTACACCGGACGGAGCAGCGACATCAGCACCTGGTCGGTGAGCTCCTCGTCGTAGCCGAACTCGTCGACCTCGTAGTCTCCCGTGACCCGCCGCCGCAGGAACGCGAGCCCGCCCGCGAGGCGCCGCTCCCAGCCGCCCGCCGACGGGGGCGCGGGGGCGGACGACGGATCCTCGGGTGCCTGCTGGGCCGGCAGGGCACGTACGGCGGCCTCACCGGCGCCCCTGGTGGGCCTGCGGCGGGCCCGCGAGCGGTCGTCGTCGAAGGGAATGACCTTGGCGTCCGCCATCGCGATCTGGCTCCTGTTCAGCGGGTTCAGCGGGCTGAGAAGTCGGAGGGCTGGGAAGGGGAGGGCTGGGAGGGGGAGTCGGGCGTGAGCCGCCCGGCGAGCCGGTCCACGGCGCCCGCGAGCAGCTCCGGCGGCAGCAGGCCGGGCCCCCTGCTGCGGGCGAAGTCCGCGAAGGCCTCCGCGGTCGTGTACTGCGGCGTGAAGCCGAGCGTCTCGCGCATCTGCACCGTGGACACCACCCGGCCGTGGGTGAGCAGCCGGATCTGCTCCGGCGAGAAGTCGGTGACGCCGACCGTGCGCAGCGCCTGCCCGACCCAGGTGACCGCGGGCAGCAGCACCGGCACCGTGGGCCGGCCGAGCCGCCGCGCGCACTGGGAGAGCAACAGCACCCCGTCGCCGGCCACGTTGAACGTGCCGCTGTTGAGGGTGGCCCGGCGCGGCTCCTTCGAGGCGAGCTCCAGGACGTCCATGACGTCGTCCTCGTGGACGAACTGCAGCCGCGGGTCGTAGCCGAAGACGGTCGGCAGGACCGGCAGGTCCAGGTACTCGGCGAGCGGGGAGTCCACCCGCGGCCCGAGGATGTTGGCGAAGCGCAGCACGCACACCGCCACGTCCGGGCGGCGCCGGGCGAAGCCCCGTACGTACCCCTCGACCTCGACCGCGTCCTTGGCGAATCCCCCGCTCGGCAGCGACTTCGCCGGGGTCGTCTCGGTGAAGACGGCCGGGTCGCGCGGCGCGGAGCCGTACACGCTGGTGCTGGACTTCACCACGAGGCGTTTGATCCGCGGCGACTTCTGGCACGCGCCGAGCAGCTGCATGGTGCCGATGACGTTGGTCTCCTTGACCGACGTACGGCCGCCGGAGCCGAGCGCGGTCCCGGTGACGTCCATGTGGACGACCGTGTCCACGTCGTACTGGGCCAGGACCTTGGCGACGGCCGGCTGCCGGATGTCCGCCCGCACGAACACCGCCGCGCCGAGCGGGTGCGGGGACTCGACCGCGTCCACGGCGACGACCCGTTCGACCTCCGGATCCCGCTGGACGCGGCGCACGAAACGCGCACCGAGGTGCCGGGCCGCACCGGTGACGAGCACGACCTTGCCCAAGAGAGCGCCTTCCGTCGGTCTTCCATCGGTGTTCCGCTGACGGCCACCGTAGCGCCTCCACATTTCGGCGCAATAAAAGCGTGGCCCCCCACCGAAGAACGGTGGAGGGCCACGCCGTACGCAATACGCCGTCGCAGCGACGTCGCTTACTTCTTGTTGCGACGCTGCACGCGGGTGCGCTTGAGCAGCTTGCGGTGCTTCTTCTTCGCCATCCGCTTACGCCGCTTCTTGATAACAGAGCCCACGACTACCCTCGCTCACTTCTCGGAACATCCCCGCGCCAGCGGGGATCGGTGCGGGGCGTCTGGGCCCACACGACCTACGAGGGGCTAGCCTACCGCCCCGAGCGACCGGCTTGTAATCCGAGGACAGATCCGGGCTTTTCGGCCGCGCGCTCGCTACGCGGTCGCCACCCCCACGAAGGACTCCTTGAGGTACTCGTGAACCGCCTGTTCCGGCACCCGGAAGGACCTGCCCACCCGGATCGCCGGCAGATGACCGCTGTGCACCAAGCGGTACACGGTCATCTTCGAGACGCGCATCACCGAGGCGACCTCCGCCACGGTCAGAAACTTCACCTCGTTGAGAGGCCTGTCGCCAGCAGCCATGACCCACCTGTACCTTCCGCACGCGACGCCCACCGGCTTCCCCTCCGGTGACTCTTCGTCGCTGCGCGCTCACGCCCAGAGTAGGGGCGGGTGGTACGAGTGGGGAAGAGGAGCTGCCATCGACCGTTTACCGTGACAGACACGCTCGATTGAGTACATAGCGAGTGAGTGGACGGTAGTAGTCGGAGCGCACCCCGTCATCAAGCGGAACGGTCACGGACACCTGCCCCTCCGCCTCCCCGACGAACAGCGCGGGATCGTCCGTGTCGGCGAGCCCGATGGCCTCGATACCCAGCTGACCTGCCCCGCAGACCCAGCCGTGGTCACCGACCACCAGCTCCGGCAGGGGCCCCCCGGCCACGACGGCGCTTTCGAGCGCCGCCCGAACCGGCAGCGGCGAGTGCGTGTGCGCCCCGTGTTCACGCCCCGCACCCGGCAGGTCCGGCTCTCGCACCAGAGCGACCCCGCGCACGTAGTCGAGGAGGTACGTGCGTACGCCGAACCGGGTCGTTATGTCGACACATCTCCCCTGCGCCGGGGTGAGAACAAGACATCCCGCCGCCGACAAAGCGTCTGCGAGCGTGGCGTAGAAACCGAGCAGTCGGTGCGGGTGCCCCGTCCCGAAGAGCACCGGGGCCCTCCGCCCCGCCGCCTCCCCCAGGCGTTCCGCGAACGCCTCCAAGGCGCTCAGCGTCCGCTCCGGATCGATCACGTCCGGCCCCGAACGGTGCGTCGGATCGCCCGACACCCCGCACCGGTCCGCCATCAGTCGCAGCAGCTCTGCCTCGTCCCACTCCCACAGGGGATCGAGCCCGAGGGTCACCCGGGGATCGCGCGCGGCGAACAGCCGATAGCTCCGCAGACTCACCTCACGCGAGGTCGCCACCGTCCCGGCCAGCCCCGCCGCCAACAGATGCGCCCGCAGCGCCCCGGTACTCAGCACGCTCCGATGCTGCCGGACCCACCCTCCCGCAGGGTCGAAACCCCGGGGACACCGCACAGTCGGCGTAACGGCCGCACGCCACGTGCGAACGGTTCAGGCCAGGCCCGGACCCGGCCCTGCCACACCCGCGCGCACAGGCCCCGCCGCCCCGCTCAGGCCCCAGGGCCCCGCCGGCCCGCTCAGGCCCTGCCACACCCCCGCGCACAGGCTCCACCGCCCCGCCCAGGCCCCAGGCCCCCCGCTCGGACAGGCCGCCGCTCAAGGGCAGGCCCCCGGCCGCCCGCTCAGCCAGGCCGGCCGGCCGGCCGGCCGCTCAAAGCCAAGGCCCCGGCCGCCCGCTCAGGCCAGCAGACCGCGCAGCGGGAACACCGCCCGGCGCGTCGCCAGGATCGCCTGGTCGAGCCGATCGGCGGGGTCGTACCCCTCCGACCAGTCCCGCCAGTCGACCGGCCACCGCCCGTCCGTCATCCGCCCCGGACCCAACTGCCGCGTCCGCGCGTACACCTCGTCCCGCCACGAGGACGGGATCACCGACTCCGGATCCACCGGAGCGTGCGCCGCGATCCCCACCAGATGCGTCCACGACCGCGGTACGACGTCGACCACCGCGTACCCGCCGCCGCCGAGGGCCACCCACCTGCCGCCCTCGACGTGTGCGTGCGCCAGCTCGTGACAGGCCTCCTGCACGGCCCGCTGCGCGTCCAGCGACACCGCCAGGTGCGCCAGCGGATCCTCGAAGTGCGTGTCCGCCCCGTGCTGCGTCACCAGCACCTGCGGCCGGAAGTCGGCCAGCAGCTCGGGCACCACGGCGTGGAAGGCCCGCAGCCACCCCGCGTCCCCGGTCCCCGCCGGCAGGGCCACGTTCACCGCGCCGCCCTCGCCCGGGCCGGCCGCGCCCGTCTCCTCGGGCCAGCCCGTCTGCGGGAACAACGTCCGCGGATGCTCGTGCAACGAGATCGTCAGGACCCGCGGATCGTCCCAGAACGCCGCCTGCACCCCGTCCCCGTGATGCACGTCCACGTCCACGTACGCGACCCGCTCCGCGCCCAGTTCGAGCAGCCGGGCGATCGCCAGCGAGGCGTCGTTGTAGATGCAGAAGCCGGAGGCCGCCCCCGGCATCGCGTGATGCAGCCCGCCCGCGAAGTTCACCGCGTGCGCCGCGTCCCCGCGCCACACCGCCTCCGCCGCGCCCACCGACTGCCCGGCGATCAGCGCCGACACCTCGTGCATCCCCGCGAAGGCCGGATCGTCCATCGTCCCGAGCCCGTACGCCTGGTCCGCCGCCCTCGGATCCGCCGAGGCCGCCCGCACCGCCGCCACGTAGTCCTCGCGGTGCACGAGCCGCAACGTCGACTCCCCCGCCGGCTTCGCCGCCGCCACGTCCACCGCCCGGTCGAGCCCGTACGCCCGCACCAGACCCATGGTCAGCGCGAGCCGCACCGGGTCCATCGGGTGCTCGGACCCGAAGTCGTAACCCGTGACAGCTTCATCCCACATCAACAGTGCGCGGCCGCTCATGCCCGCCACCGTATCGGGCCCTCTGCGAACCGAACGACGTGGCATACACCACCGTGACGAGCACGAGCACCATCGGCACCAGCATCGCCCCGCGGTAGCTCCACGCGTCCCCGAGCGCCCCCACCAGCGGCGACCCGATCAGGAAGCCCACGTAATTGAAGACGTTGAGCCGCGCCACCGCCGCGTCGCTCGCCCCCGGGAACAGGCGCCCCGCCGCGGCGAAGGTCTGCGGCACGATCACACTCAGCCCGAGCCCGAGCACCGTGAACCCGGCCATCCCCACCCAGGCCCCCGACGCGACCGCCACCACCGCGAAGCCCAGCGCAGCGAGCACCGCCCCACTCCGCACCACCAGGACCGCCCCGAACCCCCGCACCCCGAAGTCCCCCACGGCCCGCCCGAGCAGCGTCGTCACCATGTACGCGTTGTACGGCACGGTCGCCAGCTCCTCCGAGCTGTGCAGCACGTCCTGCAGGTACTTCGCCGACCAGTTGGAGACCGTCGAGTCCCCGATGTACGCGAAGGTCATCACCAGGCACAGCGGGAGCAGCAGCCGGAACACCACCCCGTGGGATCCGGCCTGCTCGGCGTCGGCGGCGGCCTCCGGCTCCCCGTTCACGTACCAGCGGCTCCCGACGAACGCCACCGGCAGCAGCACCGCCACCACCGGCAGGTACGACGCGAACAGCGACAGGTGCCAATGCGCCCCCACCCAGGCGAGCGAGGCCCCCGCGATCCCGCCCAGACTGTACGAGGCGTGGAAGCCGAGCATGATGCTCCGCCCGTACGCCCGCTGGAGGCTCACGCCCAGCATGTTCATCGACGCGTCGAGCGCACCGACGGACAGCCCGAACACGCCGAGCGCCACGGCTGCCGTCCACAGCTCCGTGCCGGCCCCCACGCCCAGCAGCGCGAGCAGCACGACGGGCTGCGCCCAGCGCAGCACCGCCGCCGGCCCCACCCGCACGACGACCTTCTCGGTCAGGACACTGGACACGCCCGCGAGCACCGGCACGGCGGCCAGGAAGACGGGCAGCAGCCCGTCGGATATCCCGTACCGGTCCTGGATCGCCGGTATTCGGGTCACGAGCAGGGCGAAGGTGACCCCCTGCACGAAGAAACTGACCGCCAGGGATCCCCGCCCACGCCGCAACCGCGCATCCGTCATGGCGGCACAGCGTAGGGCCGCGCCCTACCGATGGGTAGATGGATCACGGACCCGATACGGATACGGATCAGAGACCCAGCACCGCGGGAAGTCCCTCCATCCGCCCGAAGAAACCGTTCGCCCCCGCCAGCTTCGCCTCGGGCGTCATCGCGGTGAACCCGTACACGTCCATCCCCGCCGCCACGGCCGCCTGGACCCCGAGCCGGCTGTCCTCGACCACGACACAGCGCTCGGGCGCCACCCCCATGCGCTCGGCGGCGTGGAGGAAGAGGTCGGGCGCCGGCTTGCCCCGGCCCACGTCCTCGGCACTGAACACGACCCCCTCCCGGAAGTGCGCGTCGAGCCCGGTCTTCCGGTGCCCGACCCTGATCCGCTCATGGCTCCCGGAGGACGCCACGCAGTACGGGATCCCCTCCGCTGCCAGCCTCTTGAGGACGTCCGCGGCCCCGGCCACGGCCTCCAACTCCCGCTCGAACGCGGCGAAGACCCGGGCGTGGAAGGTGTCGTCGAACTCCGCCGGCAACCGCTGCCCGCTGCGCTCCTCGACCAGCTCGTGAATGCGGTGCATCGCGGACCCCATGTAGTCCCGTACCGACTCCTCGTACGTGGTGGGGTGCCCGAGCTCCGTGAGATAGCCGGCGAGGAGCCGGTTGGAGATCGGCTCACTGTCGACGAGCACGCCGTCGTTGTCGAAGATGATCAGGTCGTAGCGCATGAGGTCACCTTATGAGGGCCCCTCACAGGGCATCCCCTGCTTGCCGCAACTGCCCGTGAACGCAGAAAAGCCCCGCACCATGAGGTGCGGGGCTTTCCCACAATGATTGTTCGGCGGCGTCCTACTCTCCCACAGGGTCCCCCCTG
>NZ_JBFAXU010000026.1:0-129043 GCF_040680975.1 Streptomyces sp. NPDC051921 | reverse complement strand
CGCATCAGCGTGCTCTTCGCGATGCTCCGCGACGGCACCTTCTACGAACCCAGAACCCCACGCCTCGCTTGACGAAAGACATAGAGGCACCCCCCGGCGCCCGGCGTCAGGGCGCCGGAGGGGTGAGCGCCGCCAGCGGGACGCGACGGAAGACCACGCTCTCGTACGGGGTGCGCGTCCCCGTCTCGTACAGCACGCCGATCGTCCGCGCGTCCACCCCGACCAGGTCGGAGTAGGCCGCCGGTCGGCGGGAGAGGGTGACGGCCGGGGCGAACGTGCGCCCGCCGTCCGTGCTGGTCCACAGGGCCGCGGCGGCGCGGGCGGTCGGGACGGACGGGCCGGAGAAGAGCAGCAGGCCGCGCGGGCGTGACACGGTCTCCTCCACGGCCAGCAGGCTGCCCTGCACGACCGGCACGCCGTCCAGGGACGGCCGCGGCGCGTAGGGGCCGTCGAGCGTCTCGCCGCCGTCGCCGGAGCGGCTGCCCGCCCGGTTGCCGGGTGCCGTACCGTGCTGGTCGCGGGCGTTGAAGCAGAGCCGTCCGTCGGGGAGTTCGGCCACCGTCGACTCGTTGGCGTTGACCGCCCCCTCGTACTCCTCGTCCACGTACCCGATGCGCCAGGCGCGGCCGCCGTCGTCGCTCAGGAGGGCGTGCGCGCCGTAGTACCGCGGCTCGCGGCCGGTGTCGGGCGAGCCCGGCGGGGGAGCGGCCGAATGGTTCGCGGGGACGACCAGCCGGCCGGCGTACCGGCCGTGCGTGAGGGCGATCGCGTGGCCGGGCCCGGTCGCGTACCAGCGCCAGTCGTCCCGCTTCGCCGAGAACGTGATGTCGCGGGGCGCGGAGAAGGTCCGGCCGTCGTCCGTGCTGCGCTGCACGTACACCCGCCGCCCCCGTGCCGCGGTGCTCAGGCCGCGGAGCACCATGCTCTCCGTCACGGCACCGGCGTTGCCCGAGGAGAGCAGCACCACGTCGCCGCTCGCCGGATCGACGACGGGCGCCGGATTCCCGCGGGTGTCCCCGCGCCCCGCCGCCACGACCGAGGCCGGCCCCCACGTGCAGCCGCCGTCGGTCGAGCGCCGCAGCACGACGTCCACCGCGCCCGCGTCCCCCGTGCCGTGCGCCCGGCCCTCGGCGAAGGCGAGCAGCGTGCCGGCCCGGCTGCGCACCACGGCCGGTACGCGGTAGGCGGTGTACCCGCCGGTGCCGGAGACGTACGGCACGGAGGACGCGCACGCCGGTCCGGGCACCCCCCGCCCGACCCCGGCCGGCGCGTCCGCCGTCACCGCACCCATGACCAGGCCGGCCACCACCACCGTCGTCGCGCTCCACCGCCACCGTCGCATGCGGACAGCGCACACGGGCGGGGCGAAGAACCGGCCAACATCCGCCCATCACCCGGGAGTCGGCGGGCCACGCCGGGGTGAACGGGCTCGGTCCGGGATCAGCTGTCGAAGCCGAGGCCCGCGCGGTCGAGGGCCCGCAGCCAGAGGTTCCGGCGGCCCTCGCGGGCGTCGGCGCGGGCGAGCGACCACTGGGTGATGCCGATGCCGACGGAGCGCACCGGCTCGGGCGGGAAGGGCAGCGGCTTGCGGCGCACCATCTCGAGCGAGGTGCGCTCGGTGCGCTCCCCGGCGAGCAGGTCGAGCATCACCTCCGCGCCGAAGCGCGTGGCGCCCACGCCGAGACCGGTGTAGCCGGCCGCGTACGCCACCCGGCCGCGGTGGCTGGTGTCGAAGAAGACGCAGAAGCGCGTGCTGGCGTCGATCGCGCCGCCCCAGGCGTGCCCGAAGCGGACGCCCGCGAGCTGCGGGAAGGCCTCGAAGAAGTGCCGGGCGAGGGTGGCGAAGGTCTCGGGGCGCCGGTCGCGCTCGGCCCGTACGCCGCCGCCGAACTGGTACACGGCGTCGAAGCCGCCCCAGAGGACGCGGTTGTCGGCGGAGAGCCGGACGTAGTGGAAGCGGTTGGCGCAGTCGGCGAAGCCCTGCCTGTTCCGCCAGCCCACGGCGGCGAGTTGATCGTCCGTCAGGGGCTCCGTCATCAGCGCGTAGTCGTAGACCGGGACGGTGTACGGGCGGTGCCGGCGCAGCAGGGAGGGGTAGGCGTTGGTGGCGAGCGCGACGCGGCGGGCGCGCACCCGGCCGTACGGGGTGGTCACGGCGATACGGGCGCCGTCCTCCGTCAGCGCGGTGCCCGGCGTGTGCTCGTACACCCGGACGTCGAGTTCCTGGCAGGCCCGCTTGAGTCCCCAGGCGAGCCGGGCCGGGTTGACCATGGCGACGCCGTCCTTGTTCCAGAGGCCGCCGAGGAAGGTCGGGGAGTCGATCTCGGCACGCACGGCGGCCTCGTCGAGCAGCGAGACCTCGGTGCCGTGGCGCGCGGCCGCCTCGGCCTCCTCCTTGAGGCCCTCGACCTGGTACGGCTCGGTCGCCACGACGAGTGAGCCGGTGCGCTCCCAGTCGCAGTCGATGCCGTGGCGCGCGATCGTCTCCTCGATGGCCCGCAGGTTCTCCCGGCCGAGGCGCTCCAGGCGCCCGATCTCGTGCGGCCAGCGTGCGATGCCGTTGCCCAGGCCGTGGGTGAGGCTCGCCTCGCAGAAGCCGCCGTTGCGGCCGGAGGCCGCGGCGCCGACCTCACCCGCCTCGATCACGACCACGTCGGCGGAGGGGTCGCGCTCCTTGGCGATCAGTGCGGTCCACAGTCCGCTGTACCCGCCGCCGACGACGAGCAGATCACAGTCGGTGGGGCCGACGAGGGCCGGTGCGGGGGCGGGCCTGCGGGCGTCGTCCAGCCAGAAGGGGGTGGGCGAGGCGTCCCGGAGCGCGTAGACGGGGTCCATGGGGCGGGCTCCTTCGGATCGCGGAGGTAGGGGCCTCCGAAGTGCGCCCATGAGATCCGGCCGGGCATTTTTGCGTCAATGGTGTTGTCATAAGCGGGCCGGGCGGAGGGCGGAGCGGCGGCGCCGACCTGGGGGTGGCGCCGAGCGGACCGGACGGGGGAGCGGCGGCGACCTGGGGTGGCGCCGAGCGGACCGGACGGGGGAGCGGCGGCGACCTGGGGGCGCCCGACCGTCGGTGTCGGCTCCGCCGCGCGCTCAGCCCTTGCCGTGCGCCGCGAGTCGCGCACCGACCGCGTCCAGCATCAACTCCAGCGCGAAGGGGTGGCCGCTGTCCCGCATGTCCGCCGCGAGCAGCGGGAACGTCGCCGCCACGTGCGGGTGGGTGTCGGCCGACAGCTTGCCGTACGCCGCGTGCCAGACCTGTTCGTCGGCCGCGCGGGCCGGCTCCGGCAGGGCCAGGGCGGCGGCGTCGAGCGCCGCGAAGGCCAGTGCCTGGTCCACGAACGAGTGGTAGATCCGTACCGCCTCCGCGTCCGGGAAGCCCGCCCTCCGTAGCACGCCGAGGATGGACTCGACAGCCCTGGTCTCGTGCTCGCGGCCCGTCGTGCGGTGCGCGGCGAGCGCCGCCACCTGCGGGTTCGCCAGGTAGGCGGCGTGGATGCGCAGGGCGATCTCGCGCAGGTCGGCCCGCCAGTCCCCGGTCGCACGCCAGCCCGCCTGCGCCCGGCCGACCATCTCGTCGGCGAGGGCGAGGAGGAGGTCGTCGGTGTTGCGGAAGTAGCGGTAGAGCGCGCTGGGGTCGGCGCCCAGGGCGGCGCCCAGACGTCGAACGGACAGGGCCTCCGCGCCGTGCTGCGCGACCAGGCGCAGCGCGGTGTCGACGATCACCCGCTCGGAGAGCACGGTGCCCTGCTTGGTGGGGCGCCGGCGTTGCCGCCGGTTCTCCGGAACCACGCGTTCTGCTCGTTCTGTCATGCCGGGACCCTACCGGCGGGCGCCTTACGACAACACCCTTGACGTTTTGCGGACGGCGCCTGTTGCATGGCGCACCTCGTACCGGCCCCGCACCGGGCCCTCACCTCCAGGAGTACGTACATGAGCACGGCCGACCTGGTCTTCACCGGTGGCCCCGTCTTCACCGGCGACCCCGCCCGCACCCGGGCCACCTCGCTCGCCGTCGTCGGCGAGCGGATCATCGCCGTCGGCCACGACGAGGTGCGCGAGCTCGTCGGGCCCGGCACCGAAGTCGTCGATCTCGCCGGGAAGTTGCTGGTCCCCGGCTTCCAGGACTCCCACATCCACGCGGTGTACGGGGGCGTGGAGCTCGCCGAGTGCGATCTGAGCGGCACCACCGGCGTCGACGAATACCTGCGGATCATCGGCGACTTCGCCGCCGCCCACCCCGAGAACGCGTGGATCACCGGCGGCGGCTGGTCCCTGGAGAGCTTCGAAGGCGGCCTGCCCACACGGCAGTTGCTGGACTCGGTGGTCGCCGACCGGCCCGTCTGCCTGGTCAACCGCGACCACCACGGCTCCTGGGTCAACTCCCGCGCCCTGGAGCTCGCCGGCATCACCGCCGACACCCCCGACCCCTCCGACGGGCGCGTCGAACGCGACGCCGACGGGGTGCCGACCGGCGTCCTCCAGGAGGGCGCGGCCGCTCTCGTCTCCCGGATCGTCCCGCCCTGCACCGCGGCCGACCGGCTCACCGGCCTCCTGCGCGCCCAGGCCATGCTGCACTCGCTCGGCATCACCGGCTGGCAGGACGCGCTGCTCGGCGAGTTCGGCGGCAAGCCCGACCCGTCCGACGCCTACGTCACCGCCGCCCAGGACGGCACCCTCACCGCCCGGGTCACCGGAGCGCTCTGGTGGGACCGGCAGCGCGGCGCCGAGCAGATCCCCGAACTCGTCGCGCGCCGCGACAGTTCGAGCGGCGGGCGGTTCCGCGCCGGGTCGGTGAAGATCATGCAGGACGGCATCGCCGAGAACTTCACCGCCGCCATGACCAGTCCGTACCTGGACGGCTGCGGCTGCGCCACGGCCAACACCGGCATGAGCTTCGTCGACCCCGAGGCACTGCGCGCGTACGTCACCGAGCTCGACGCCCTCGACTTCCAGGTCCACTTCCACGCGCTCGGCGACCGGGCCGTGCGCGAGGCCCTGGACGCCGTCGAGGCCGCCGTCGCCGCCAACGGGCGGCGCGGCAACCGGCACCACCTGGCCCACCTCCAGGTGGTCCACCCCGACGACGTCGCCCGCTTCGCCCGGCTCGGGGCGCTCGCCAACATCCAGCCGCTGTGGGCCGCGCACGAGCCGCAGATGGACGAGCTGACGATTCCCTTCCTCGGGCCCGAGCGCGCCGCCTGGCAGTACCCCTTCGGCGACCTCGTACGCGCCGGGGCCACGCTGGTCGCGGGCAGCGACTGGCCGGTCAGCAGCCCCGATCCGCTCGCCGGCATCCACGTCGCCGTCAACCGCGTCGAGCCCGGCGCCACCGACGGCCGCGTCTTCCTGCCGGAGCAGCGGCTCGACCTCACGACCGCCCTCGCCGCGTACACGGCGGGGTCCGCCCACGTCAACGGCCACGACGACGCGGGCAGCCTGCGCCCCGGCCACCTCGCCGACCTCGTCGTCCTCGACCGCGACATCCTCACGGCCCCGCCGGAGGAGATCGCCGAGGCCCGCGTGGAACAGACCTTCGTGGGCGGAACGAGGGTCCACGGGGGCTGACGCACGGCCCATGCCGCCTGCCCCCCGTGCGGGCGATCGTCCCTCCCGCCCCCGGACCTCGTCCGGGGACCCCGGGCGGAACGGGCGGCACACGAAACGAGGCCTTCGCCGGCCCGGGCCCCCGCGCCCCTGGCAGCCGCCATGACGCGCGCCGCGCAACACCCGTGGGCGGTGCCGAGGACCGGGCCCCGCCGCTTCTACTCAACGACCAGGAGGCCCGCTCTCATGACCGGACGAGGCCCGCACCTGGAGGCGGGCGGTGAGCAGCACGCCCGGGGGGGTGCTGCCACCGCCTTCCAGGGTGCTGACCAGCAGCGTGATGCCCTCCTCGGCGACGTCCGCCGGGCGCAGGCTCAGGGTGCTGACCGGCGGGTCGGCGTGGGCGGCCGAGTCGTCCTCGCTGACGCACACCACCCGCACGTCCCCCGGTACGGAGAGGCCGAGGCGGCGCGCCGCGTCCATGACGAGGGGCGGGCTGGCCTCGGCGACCACGAAGAGACCGTCGGGGTGGGGCAGCGCGCCCAGGGCGCGTTCGACCGCGCGGACCACCGGGCCGTTGCCGGGTTCGGGGACGAGGGTGACCAGTTCCTCGGCCGCGTGCGCCGCGCACCACGCCCGGTACGCGGCGAGCACCTCGCGGTGGAACCGGGTCGTGCTGTCGGGCAGGACGAGCGCGGTCCGCCGGGCGCCGCCGGCCCGCAGGTGGTCCAGCGACTCCCGGACCGCCGCGTCGACGTCCAGGTCGACCCAGTGCGCCCCCGGCCGGTCCGCGACCGAGGCGTCGCTGAAGACCGGGATGCGGGCGGCGAGGAAGTCCTCCACCAGCGGATCGTCCTCGACCGGGTCGGCGACGATCACCGCGTCCAGGGGCAGGTCCGCCCACTCCCGCTGGAGCGTCCCCGCGGGCAGCATCACGAGGGCGTACCCGTGCCGGAGCGCGGCGGACGCCGTCGCACTGGTGAGCTGCGCGAAGTACGGAGAGTCCAGGTACGTCCAGGGCTCGCCGGCGAACTCACCGACGACGTAGCCGATCAGCCGGGCCCGCCCGGCCCGCAGTTGGCGCGCGGTGGCGTTGGGCCGGTAGCCCATGCGGCGGGCGGTCTCGATCGCCTTCTCCCGTACCGCGGGGGAGAGGCGGCCGGTGCCGTTGAGGGCCGCCGAGACGGTCGTCTTGGACAGGCCGGCCTCGCGGGCCACGTCGACGAGCCGCACCCGCGGCCGGGGCTCGCCGGACCTCTCCCCGGCGTGCCCTCCAGAGTGTTCTCGTGTGGTCACGCCCCGATGCTGCCACCTCGCTGACCATTGCAAAACCGTTCCCGCAAAGCTGTCCGAAAGTCTTGTGCGGGAACGTTCCCGCATCAATACTCGCTCCAATCCCCAGCGCCCGTCACTACACCCGTAAAGGGGTGGGTCTCCTTGCGCACGCCCAGACTCCTCGCCACCCTCGCCTGTACCGCCGCCCTCGCCGTCACGGCCTCCGCCTGCTCGGGCGCCACCGAGCCCGCGGGCTCGGGGGGCGGCTCGTACACCGTCACGCCGCTCTCGCCCCCCGCGAAGGGCACGCTCCCCCGGATCACCTGGTCGCTCTACGCCGAGCCGTACACCCTCGACTACGCCCAGGCCTACGACTACCCGCCGAACACCGTGCTCGCGAACGTCTGCGAGCAACTGCTGCGGGTCACCCCCGACCTGAAGGTCGAGCCCGGGCTCGCGGTGAAGTGGACGAACCCGGACCCCCTGGTGTGGGTGTACACGCTCCGCCCCGGCGTCACCTTCCACGACGGCACGGTCATGACCGCCGACGACGTCGTCGCCTCCCTCAGGCGCCAGATGGACCCGGCCACCGGCTCGCCCTGGGGATCGGCCTTCAAGAACGTCGAGGCGATCGAGAAGACCGGGCCCCTGGAGGTCACCCTCCGGCTCACCAAGCCCGACGTCCTGCTCAACGAGCTCATGGCGGCCTCGCCCGGCACCGTCGAGAGCGCCGCCTTCCTCGCCAAGGCCGGCAAGGACTACGGGGTCCCCGGCGGCAAGGTCAACTGCACCGGACCGTACGCCCTCGACACGTGGCAGCAGGGCGAGTCCATCACCCTCAAGAAGCACCCCGGCTACTGGGACAAGAAGCTCACGCCCAAGACCGACACCGTCCGCTTCACGTTCGTCGAGGACCCCGCCGCCCGCACCAACACCTTCCTCTCCGGCACCGCCGACGGGGGCTACATGGTCCCCTCCTCCGCCTTCGCCCAGCTGCGCGCCACGACCAAGGGCAAGCTGTGGTTCGGCCCCAACACCGCCACGTCCAACCTCGCCGTCCTCGACTTCAAGGGCACCCTCGGCGACCTCAGGGTCCGCAAGGCCCTCTCCATGGCGCTCGACCGCCAGAACATCATCAAGGCCGCCGCCGGCGGTATCGGCGTCCCCGCCAAGGCCCCCACGGCCCGCGGCGCCTGGGCCCTCCTCCCGGCACGGACCGAGGGCTACTTCAAGGAGCTGCCCGAGCTCGTCCACGACGTGGCCGGAGCGAAGCGGCTCGTCGAGGAGGCCGGCGCCACCGGCAAGAAGGTCACCCTGGTGACCAGCACCCTCGCCCCCGAGATCAGCGTCGTGGCCAACGCCGTCCAGGCCGCGGGCCGCCAGATCGGGCTCGACGTGCAGCTCAAGGCCGTCGCCCCCGAGGCGTACAGCAGCATCTTCGTCGACCCGAACGCCCGCAAGGGACTCGACCTGGTCATCACCAGCGGGTACGACAACACCCCCGACCCGCTCGAGTTCTACCAGTACCTGCGCACCGGCGACTTCGGGAACTACGGCAACTGGTCCGACCCGGTCTACGACTCCGCCTTCGACCGCGCCAACGCCGCCGCCGACCCCGGCGCCCGCTCCGACCTCACCCAGGAGCTCCAGAAGATCGCGATGCGAGAGCTCCCGATCATCCCGATCTACGAGGCCCCCTACACGGTCTTCCTCGGCAGCCGCGTCACCGGCGCCCCCGCCGGCATCGCCCAGCTCTACTACCCCTGGGCCGCGACGATCGGCGCCGCGAACTGATGAACGGCATGCCCCGCTACCTCCTCGGCAGGGTCGCCGGCCTCCTCGGCGTCCTGCTCGTCACGTCCTTCGTCGTCTTCGCGAGCGTCCATCTCGCCCCCGGCGATCCCGTCTCCTTCCTGCTGCACGGGCGCCCCGCCACCCCCGAGACCGTGGCCGCCCTCCGCTCCCAGTACCACCTCGACGACCCGCTGGCCGTGCAGTACGCCAAGTGGCTCGGCGGCGTGCTGCAGGGCGACTTCGGCCGCTCCGCCCAGTACCACCAGGACGTCTCCGCACTGCTCGGCTCGCGCCTGACCGGCACCTTCCTGCTCGTCGGCTACGCCGCTCTGCTCGTCGCCGTCAGCGGCGTGGCCGCCGGGGTGCTCGCCGCGCTGCGCCCCGGGTTCGTCGACCGGGCCGTCCTCATCGGCACCGGCGTCGCCACCGCCACCCCCTCGTTCGTCAGCGCCATCGGACTCGTCTCCCTGTTCTCCGTGAACCTCGGCTGGTTCCCCGGGCCCGGCGGCACGCCCGAGGGCCTCGGCGACCGCCTCTACCACCTGACCCTGCCCGCCTTCGCCCTCGCGACGACCTTCGCCGGGCTCCTCGCCCGCGTCACCCGGTCCGCGATGCTCGACGAACTCGGCCGCGAACACGTCGACGTCGCCCGCGCCCGCGGCGTCGCCGGCCGCACCGTGGTCCGCCGGCACGTCCTCCGCAACAGCCTCGGCCCCGTCGTCACCGTCGGCGGCACCATGCTCGCCGGACTCCTGGTCACCACGTCCATCGTCGAGACCGCCTTCGACGTCCCCGGCCTCGGCTCCCTCCTCGTCCAGTCCGTCACCGCCCAGGACTTCGCCGTCGTCCAGGCCGTCACCCTCCTCAGCGTCGCGGCCTTCGTCCTCGTCAACCTCGCCGTCGACCTGCTGGCCCCCCTCATCGACCCCCGGCTCACCCTCCACGGGGAAGGCACCTCATGACCCTCACCGCACACCCCGGGGCGGCCGACTCCGCGGTCCCGCTGCGCAGACGCCCCGGTCTGCGCCGTCTGCGGGCCCTCGGGCAGGGCCCGATGTTCACGGCCGCCGTGCTCATCCTCGTGGCACTCGTCGTCGTCGCCGCGCTGGCCCCGCTGCTCGCCCCGTACGACCCCGAGGCCATGGACCTGTCCGCCAGCCTGGTCGGCACCGGCGGCGACCACCTGCTCGGCACCGACCAGTCCGGCCGCGACGTCCTGTCCCGGCTGCTGCACGGCGCCCGCACCGGACTGCTCGGACCGCTCCTCGTCGTCGGCGTCTCCACCCTGCTCGGCACCGCCCTCGGCGTGCTCGCGGGCTGGCGCGGGGGCTGGGCCGACGCGGTGCTGTCCCGATCCATGGACCTGGTCTTCGCCATCCCCGGCATGCTCCTCGCGATCATGCTCGTGGCGGTGCTCGGCTCCGGCATGACCGCGCCCGTCATCGCCATGGCCGTCGCCTACACCCCGTACGTCGGACGCCTCGTGCGCGGCATCGCCCGGCAGGAGAAGGCGCGGCCCTACATCGAGTCGTACGTGGTGCAGGGCTGGTCCGGCTGGACCATCTGCCTGCGCCACCTGCTGCCCAACATCGCCCCCACCGTCCTCGCCCAGTCGGCGATGAACTTCGGCTACGCCCTGATGGACCTGGCCGCCCTGTCCTTCCTCGGCTTCGGTGTGCAGCCGCCGACCGCCGACTGGGGCGCCATGATCAACGAGGGGCAGTCGGCGCTCCAGATGGGCGCGATGCTGCCCGCCCTCGCGCCGTCCTTCTGCATCGTCCTCGCCGTCGTGGCGTTCGGCATCGTCGGTGAGGGCATCGCCGACCGGATCGCGAAGCGGGAGCGCTGACGCATGACCGACCTTCAGAACTCCCCGCAGAACCCCGGCCGGTCCGCCGGTTCACCGACCGCCCCGGTCCTGGAGATCGACCGGCTCACCCTCCGGCTCCCCGAGGGCCGGGCCGCCCGCCCCCTCCTCGACGGCGTCTCGCTGACCGTCGCCCCCGGCGAGACCGTGGGCCTCGTCGGCGAATCGGGCTCCGGCAAGTCCGTCGCCTGCCGCACCGTCCTCGGCCTGCTCCCCGCCAAGGCCCGCACGACCGGCCAGGTCAGGGTCGGTGGGCGCGACGTGCTCTCCATGGACCGCGCCTCGCTCACCGCGCTCCGCGCCCGCCAGGCCGCCATGGTCTTCCAGGACCCGCGCGCCTCCGTCAACCCGCTGCGCCGCGTCGGCGACTTCGTCACCGAGGGCCTGCGTGCCGCCGGCACCCCCGCCGCGCAGGCCACCGCCCGTGCCGAGGAACTCCTCGCCGCCGTCGGCATCCGCGACCCGCGCGGCGCCCTGCGCCGCCACCCCCACGAGTTCTCCGGCGGCATGCTCCAGCGCGTCGTCATCGCCGCCGCCCTGGCCGCCGACCCGGCGCTCATCGTCGCCGACGAACCGACCACCGCGCTCGACGTCACCACCCAGGCCGAGATCATCGCGATCCTCACCCGCCTCCAGGCCGAACGCGGCACCGGGCTCCTCTTCGTCACCCACGACCTCGAACTCGCCGCCGCCATCTGCGACCGGGTGTACGTCATGTACGCCGGCCGGATCGTCGAGACCCGCTCCACCACCGAGCTCTTCGAGCGCCCGCGCCACCCGTACACCGCGGGACTCCTCTCCTGTACCCCGCGCATCGACCCCGACGCCCCCGCGCCCCGCCCCATCGAGGGTCGCCCGGTCTCCGTCGCCGAGGCGCCGCCGGGCTGCGCCTTCGCCGCCCGCTGCGCCCACGCCCAGCCGCGCTGCACCGAGCAGGTGCCCGCGCTCACCGCGCACGGCGACGGGCTGGCCGCCTGCCACCGCGCCGACGAAGGGATCCTCCAGTGACCGCGACTCCCGGGCTCGTCGTCGCGGGACTCCGCAAGGAGTACGGCGACCACACCGCCGTCGACGACGTGTCGTTCACCCTCGCCCCCGGCTCCTCCCTCGGCATCGTGGGCGAGTCCGGCAGCGGCAAGACCACCACCGTGCGGATGCTCGTCGGCCTCGAACGCGCCGACGCCGGCACCGTCACCCTCGACGGCCGGGACCGCTCCGCCCGCCCCCGCGGCCGGGCCGAACGGCTCGCCCGGGCGCGCGAGATCCAGATGGTGTTCCAGGACCCGTACCTCTCCCTCGACCCCCGGATCACCGTCGGCGGCAGCGTCGAGGAGGTGCTGCGGCTGCACTTCCGGCTCACCCCCGCCGCCCGCCGGGCCCGCGTCCGCGAACTCCTCGACCAGGTGGGCCTCGGCCCCCGCGAGGCCGCCGCGCTGCCCCGCGGGCTGTCCGGCGGCCAGCGTCAGCGGGTGGCCATCGCCCGCGCGCTCGCCGCCGAACCGCGGATCCTGGTCCTCGACGAGGCCGTCGCCGCCCTGGACGTCTCCATCCAGGCCCAGATCCTCGAACTCCTCGCCCGGGTCCGGCGCGAGGCGGGCGTCGGCTTCCTGTTCGTCACCCACGACCTCGGCGTCGTCCGGCACATCACGGACGACATCGTGGTGCTCCGCCAGGGCCGGATCGTCGAGGCGGGCCCGACGGCCCGGGTGCTCGCCGCACCCGGACACGCCTACACCCGCCTCCTGCTGGACTCCGTTCCGCGCCGCGGCTGGGACCCGACGAAGATCGGACGCTCAGTGGCCGGGTGAGACGGCGCGGCCCCCGCGCAGCTCCAGGCGGGCGCCGCCGAAGGCCGCCCGGAAGCGCTCGTCGTGGGACACCGCCACCACCGCGCCCGCGAAACCGAGGAGCGCCGCCTCCAGTTCCTCGACCAAGGACAGGGCCAGATGGTTGGTCGGCTCGTCGAGGACGAGGAGGTCGACCGGGCGGGACACCAGCCGCGCCAGTTCCAGGCGCCGCCGCTGCCCGACCGAGAGCGCCCGCACCGGCACGCCCAGGTCCTCCTCGCGGAACAACCCGAGGGCCAGCAACTCCTCCGCGTGCTCCTCGGGCAGCCCAGGCCGGCCCTGCGCGTAGACGGTGAGCAGGGCCTCGGGCGCGGCCACGGCGGGGAGCTCCTGGGCGAGATGCCCGACGCGCGCCGGCAGCACCACCTTCCCGGTGTCGGGCTCGATCTCACCCGCGAGCACCCTCAACAGGGTGGACTTCCCCGCCCCGTTGGGCCCGCTGACGAGGAGCCGGTCGCCGGGCCGGAGACGGAGCCCGCCGAGGGCGAGCCGGTCGCCGACGGTGATGTCACGGATCTCGGCGCAGGCGCCCGGACCGCTTCCGTCGGCGCTGAAGTGGGCCTGGAGGGAGAGCGGTTCGGGTGGCGCCGGTACGGGACGGGCCCGGAGCTCGGCCAACCTGGCGCGGGCCGCCCTGACCTGCCCCGACAGCTTGTTCTCGCTGGAGCGCCGGTGCTTGCCGAAGCCCTGGCCCGGATCGCGTCCGGTGACGGCGAGCCGCTGTCCGGCCGCGGCCACCAGCTCCTCGGCACGGGCGAGTTCGTCGCACCATTCCCGGTGCTCCTCTGCCTGCCGCCGGCGCGCGGCGCTCCTGGCCGTGCGGTACCCGGCCCAGCCGTCCCCGTAACGGGTGACCGTACGGGTGTCACGGTCGACCTCCAGGACCGTGGTGGCCGTCGCCTCCAGGAACGCACGGTCGTGGGTGACCGCGACGACGGTGCCGCGATGCCCGCGCAGCCGTTCCCGGAGCCAGCGCACGGCGTCCCGGTCGAGGTGGTTGGTCGGCTCGTCGAGCAGCAGCAGCTCGGCACCGGACGCCAGCACGCACGCGAGCGCGAGCCGCGAGCGCTCGCCGCCGGACAGGCTGCCGATCCGGCGCTCGTACGGGAGGTGGGCGAGGCCGAGCCCGTGGAGCGCGGCGGCCGCGTCGGCGTCCGCCCGATAACCGCCGCGCTCCTCGAAGCGCTCGAGCAGTGCGCCGTACAGGAGGAGCTGTTCGCCGGAGGCGTCACCGAGTCGCTCCTCCAGCTCCCGCAACTTCTTTTCCATCGACCGGAGTTCGGCGAGCGCGGCGTCGACGGCGTCCTGGACGGTGTGCCCGGGACCGACGGGGTACGTCTCGCCCAGGGTCTGCGCGAGCCGCGCCACGCCCCCGGGGAACCGGACGGTGACCTCACCGGCGTCGGGCGGTTCCACCCCGGCGATGAGCCGCAGGAGCGTGGACTTCCCGGAGCCGTTCTCGCCGACGACGGCGGCGCGCTCACCGGGACGTACGGTGAAGGAGACCTGGTCGAGGACCCGACGGTCCGCGTAGGACATGGAGACGTGCTGCAGCGAGAGTTGGGCGCGATCGCGCATGGTGGAGATCCCTGAGGTGGGTTCGACTGATCCGGACGTGCGGGGACAGCGGCGCCCCCGAACCGCTCAGCGGTTCAGGCCGGCGTGTCCGTGGCCGGAATCAGAGAAAGAAGTAGTGCGAACCCATGCACCCGACGATAACAGGGCGCTTCCGAGCCCCGCGCGCGCTTTTTCCTGCGGACGGGGAGGAGCCGGTGGGGCCCGTCGGCGTTTCGCGCGCCCCGCGACGTTCCGGCCGCTGGGAGGATTCCGGCGGCGGATGTCGCGAACGCCGGGCGGGGCCCGACGTCCCCTGTGAGAGGCGCTCACCCCACGGCGCCCGTGGCCGGCCGAGGAGCGAGTCCGATGGCGAAGTACCCGATCGAGGACCTGTTGCGGGCCCACGCGCCCCAGGTCCTCGGCGCGCTCGTACGCCGCTACGGCCATTTCGACGCGGCCGAGGACGCCGTGCAGGAGGCCCTGCTCGCGGCGGCCCGGCAATGGGCCGGGTCCGGCGTCCCCGACAACCCGCGCGGGTGGCTCATCCGCGTGGCGTCCCGCCGGCTGACCGACCAGCTGCGCAGTGAGGAGGCCCGGCGCCGCCGGGAGGAGGCCGCGGCGGCGCTCACCCCGCGCGAGGAGTACCAGGCGCCACCGCCCGGTGAGTCCCGTTCCCCGTCCGAGGACGACACGCTCACCCTGCTCTTCCTGTGCTGCCACCCCGCGCTGAGCAGGCCCTCGCGGATCGCGCTCACCCTGCGTGCCGTGGGCGGCCTGACGACGGCCGAGATCGCCCGCGCCTTCCTCGTCCCGGAGTCCACGATGGGCCGGCGGATCAGCCGCGCCAAGAAGACGGTCAAGGAGGCGGGGGCCCGCTTCGGGCCGCCCGATCCGGCCGACGTGCCCGCACGGCTGAGCGCCGTGCTGCAGGTCCTCTACCTCATCTTCAACGAGGGCTACACCGCCACGTCCGGCCCCGCCCTCCGCCGCGCCGACCTCTCCGCCGAGGCGATCCGGCTGACCCGCGCGGTGCACCGCCTCCTGCCGGAGGACGGCGAGGTCGCCGGGCTGCTGGCGCTGATGCTGCTCACCGACGCACGCCGCGCGGCCCGTACGGGGCCGGGCGGCGAGCTGGTCCCGCTGACCGAGCAGGACCGCGGCCGCTGGGACCGCGAGGCCGTCGCCGAGGGCGTCGCGCTCATCTCCCGCTCGCTGACCACCACCGCGCTGGGCCCGTACCAGCTCCAGGCCGCCATCGCCGCCGTCCACGACGAGGCCCCCACCGCGGACGCCACCGACTGGCCCGAGATCCTCGGCCTCTACGACCTCCTGGCCCGGATCACGCCCGGCCCGGTCGTCGAACTGAACCGCGTCGTCGCCCTGGCCATGGTCCACGGCCCCGGGGCGGGCCTCGACCGCCTGGCCGCCCTCGAAGCCGTCGGCTCCCTCGCCGAGACCCATCGCGTCGCCGCCGTCCGCGGCCACCTCCTGGAACGCGCCGGCGACCTGCCCGCCGCCCGCGCCGCCTACCAGGAGGCGGCCTCGGCCACCCTGAGCATCCCGGAGCGCCGCTATCTGCTCCTGCGTGCGGCGGCCCTGGCGCCCGGCCCGGGTCCGCAGCCGGAGCGCTGACGGCCGCCCCGGGCCCGCGGCGACCCGTCCGGGGCCGGCTCCCGCCCGGGTGGTCACAACCCACTGCTCCGCCGCCGGCCCGGTCGTCGTGATCCCGCGGAAGCGGCGTGGATCCGGCGGGTCTCGGGGCCGAGGTCCCGCTCAAGCAGGCGTCACCGGAAGCAGGGCCGGCCGCTTCGCCGTACGGCCGTCGCCGGACGAGCGGCCGCGCAGCCGACGGCCCAGCCAGGGGCCGAGGAAGGTGCCCGCCCAGGCGGCCTCCACCCCGACCGCGAGCAGCCCGGTGGCCGGCCGCGCACCCGGCGGCAGCGGGCGGGTCCAGGAGTCGTCGCTGCCCGGCAGGCCGAGGGCTTCGGCGACGGCGGCGGCGATCCGGGCGTGGCCGAGCGGGGCCGCGTGGAGGCGGTCCCGGCTCCACAGCCGCGGGTCGGTGACGACCGGGTGGTGCCCGGTCTCGACGACGACGACGCCGTGCCGGCGGGCGGCTTCCCGGACGCGTGCGTTCACGGCGCCGATGCGCGGCGCGACCGGCCGGGCCGCGGGGATCATGCGGGTGATGTCCGGGAAGGTGAGGGTGGCGACCCTGGCCCCCTGCGCGGTGAGCGCCGCGAACATCGCCTCCAGGTGTCCGGCGACCTCGTCGGCGTCGAAGCGCGGGCGCAGCAGGTCGTTGAACCCGGCGACGACCGTGGCGAGATCGGGCTCCAGCGCGACGGCCGGTGCGAGCTGCTCCGCCCGTACCTGACCGGCGAGCCGTCCCCGCACGGCCAGGTTCGCGTACCGGAGCCCAGGACTCGACCGTGCGGCCAGCTCGGCGAGCCGGTCGGCCCAGCCGCGCAGCCCCCGGGTGTCGTCGCCGTCCCCGACGCCTTCCGTCTGGCTGTCGCCGAGGGCGACGTAGCGCAGGTACGCGGGCCCGGGAGCCCCCGCCGTCACGACCGCCTCACTCACGTACCCCACCCCTGTACTCACATGCTCGATTATTCGCTTTGTTGAGTATAGATGCGTGGGTGCCGCGGTCAGTCCGCCCGAGACGTCGACCCGGCGTGTCTCCGCCTGGCGACACGACCCCCTGTGTGTCATGCGATCGGCTCGGGCGATGCCGTGCGCGGAAGGTCCGGAACCATCCGGAGTGCCACGCTCCGGACAACTTGAAGATCATTTTGGCTGGATGTGCCTTGTGAGGCACGGTCACCGGCCCTAGCGTGCCGATGCCGCACCGATCTGCAAGAACCCAGGGGGACCCATGTCCGCACCACAGGCGCGACCCGCGGGGCCGGCCCGCTCCGGCGCCGCCGCCGCGATCGGCTGGACGCTCACCATCGGCCTCAACGTCGTGGCGCCCATCCTCACGTTCGGAGCGCTCACCGACCGCGGCTGGAGCGATGCCACCGCGCTGCTCGTCAGCGGAGCGTGGCCGGTCCTCGACACCGCGATCCACCTCGCCTGGCACCGCAAGATGGACGAGTTCGCCGTCGTCTCGCTCTTCTTCATCGCCCTCACGGCCGTCGTCTCGCTCTTCGGTGCCGACTCCACCCGGGCGCTGCTCGTCAAGGACTCGGCCGTGACCGGCCTCTTCGGCGTCCTGTGTCTCGCCACCCTGCTCGCGCCCCGGCCGCTGATGTTCTACTTCGGCCGCCGCTTCGCCACCGACGGCACCGCCGAGAGCCACGCCTGGTGGAACGGCCTGTGGCAGTTCGAGGGCTTCCGGTCCACCATGCGCCTGATGACGATCGTCTGGGGCGTCGGGTACCTCGCCGAGGCCGCCGTCCGCATCGTCCTCTCCTCCGTGCTGTCCGTGGACACGATGGTGGTGGCCAACCCGTTCCTCATCTACGGCACCCTCGGTCTGCTCGTCCTGTGGACCATCCGCACCGGCAAGCGCTCCCGGGCGGAAGGCGAGGCCAGGGCCGCGGCCGCGGCCCGCGCCGCAGCGGAGGCGTGAGGCACGGGGCAGCGGAGGCGTGAAGCACGGGGCCCGGCCCGGCAGTACGGGCCCGGACCCGTGACCTCCCCCGTCACCCGAACGAGCGAGGCCCGATCAGCCCGTGTACGGCGATCACCCCACGGACCAGGGCGTTCACGGCGCCCACGCGGGGCCTCCGACGCCCGGGGCGCCGCCGCCGCTGTCAGTGGCGTGACGTACAACGGGGGGCGGGGAACGAGGCGCGTGGGGGAACCTGGTGAAGAACACCGACGTCGAGGAGGGGTGCGTCGACCGCGCGCCCTTCGCCGGGCGGCGGGCCGAACTGGCCCGCCTGGAGGCGCTGCTGGCGCTGCGCCTCCGCGCGCCGGACGCGCCCACGGCCGTGGACCTCACGGGCGAACCCGGCATCGGCAAGAGCCGTCTCCTCACCGAGTTCGCGGCCCGGGCGCGCCGCGCGGGGCTCACGGTGCTGCACGGCCGTGCCGTCACGGACGGCACGCCGCCCACCCCGTTCCAGGTCTTCGCCGACGCGTTCGCCGACCTGCCGGCGGAGCCGCGCGGCGGCGCGGCGGGCGAGCGTCCGCAGCCCGGTCCGCCGACGGGAGCCGCGCCGGCCCCCGGGCGCGCGGAGCCGTTCCCGCAGGCCATGGGGCCGGACGGGCGCCGGCTCGGGGCACGACCGCGCGACTGGCCGGAGCCGTACGGGTTCTTCCGGCGCACCAGCGAGACGCTGGCCGGTGCCGCCGGCCCGGGGCTCGTCGTGCTCCTGGACGACCTGCACGGCGCCGACCGCGCCTCGCTGGACCTGCTCGACCACCTGCTGAGCCACCCCGTCGCGGCCCCCGTGCTCCTCGTCCTCGCACGCCGCGAGACCCCCGCGCCGCCCGGACAGGCCGCCGTGCTCGCCCGCGGGAGCGAGCGCGGGACGCTGGCCAGGATGGCGCTGGGGCCGCTCGACGAGGAGGAGTGCGCCGTACACCTCGCGCCGACGCTGCCCCGGGAGCGGGTGGCCGAGCTCCACGCCGCGTCCGGGGGCAACCCGGCCTACTTCCTCGCGCTGGCGGGCGGACGCGGCAGCGAGGCCGCCCGAACGGCCGTGCTCGGCGAGCTCGCCCCGCTCGGCGCCCTGCCGCGCGCCGCCGTCGACGCCGTCGCCCTGCTCGCGGACGGGGCCCGCACCGACCTGCTGCCCACCGTGACCGGCGCGGACCGGGAAGGGCTCGCCACGGCCGTGCAGGAGCTGGTGCGGCTCGACGTCGTACGCCCGCGCCCGGACGGACGCCTGCTGACCCTGCGCCACCCCGTGCTCGCCGCACTGGTGCGCCGGGCGATGGATCCGCTGCGCCGCCGCGAGTACCACCGGAGGGCGGCCGAGGCCCTGGCCGCGGACGGCGCCCCGGTGACCGAGCGCGCCGGACACATCGAGCGGTACCTCACCCGCTGGGAGCCGGCCGCGGCGGCCGACCTGGTGCGCGCCGCCGAGACCACCGAGGCCACCGACCCGGCCCTCACCGCCCGCCGCCTCGCCGTCGTCCTCCGCGTCCTGCCCCACACCGCCGAGCACCACCCCGAACGCGTCGCACTGGAACTCCGCCGGGCCCGAGCCCTGGGCCACGCCGGGCAGGTCGCGGAGAGCCGCGACCTCCTGCACCGGCTGATCGCCCTCTGCGGCCCCCCGGGGACCCGGCCCGACGCGGAGCACCGGGACCGGGCCCCCACCGCCGCGCCGCGGGGCGAGCACCCCGCCTCCCGCAGCGGTACCGCCCGGCCCCGCGGCGACGAGGACACCCGCACCGAGGCCGTGCTCCTCTGCGCCTTCATGGAGCGGCACCTCGGGCGGTACCGCGAAGCCGACGCCCTCGTCCGGCGCGCGTTGCGGCGTGCGCCCGGGCCACGGGCCGCACTGCGGTTGCGACTCGTCGTCGAGTGGGGGTGTCGGGCCCTGTTCGAGACGCGGTTCCCCGAGGCGCGGGGCGAGCTCGACGCCGTGCTCGCGGACGCGCGGCTCCGGGGGGACGAGACCGGAGCGGTCGAGGCGCTGACGCTGGGTGCGCTGGGCGAGGCCTACGAGGGGGAGACGGATGCGGCGCGGGCGCACGCGCAGGCGGCGGCCGGGCTGGTCGACGCGATGACCGACGGCGAACTCACCGCGTGCTGCGAGGCGCTGGTGCGGCTCGGCTGGAGCGAGATCTTCCTGGACGACCGGTCCGCCGCCGAACGGCACACGACCCGCGGCATCACGCTGGCCCGCCGGGCCGGTCGTCCCTTCGCCCTGTCCCAACTGCTGCTGTGCGCCGGGTATGTGCACGCGCTGACCGGCCGCGTCGACAGCGCCCTCCGCCTCGCCGACGAGTCGCTCGCCCTCGCCCACACCCTGGGCGGCGCCGAGGTGATCGGCTTCAGCCGGGCGATCCGCGCCACGATCGTGCTGTTCGCCCGCCCCCTCGGCGACCCTGAGGCCCTCACGGCGGCCGAGGAGGCCGCCGCGACCGTCGGTGCCGCCGACGGATGGTGGGGCACGCTGGCCCGCAGCCTGCTCGCCACGGCGATCCCCGTCACCGAGGACCCGCACCGGGTGCGTGACGTCCTGCTCACCGCGGGCGGCGGCCCCGGGCTGCCCCGCATCCAGCCGTCCCTCCGGCCGACCTTCCTCGAACTCCTCGTCACCGCCGCGCTCGCCGTCGGCGACCCGGCCGAGGCGCGCCGCGCCGCCCGGCGGGCCGAGAGCGAGGCCGACCGGCTCGGACTGCCCGTGCAGCGGGCCGCCGCCCTGCGCTGCCGCGCCAGGCTCAGCGCCCACGCGGGCGAACCGGCCGCCGCGGCCCGGCTCTTCGCCGAGGCCGCCCGCGACTACGCCCGCTCGGGGGTGACGCTCAGGGAGGCCCACACCCTGCTCCTCGCCGCGCCCGTGGCGCGGGCGTCCGGAGACCGGGACGGGGCGGCCGCGATGTGGCGCCGGGGCCGCCGACTGGCCGCCGCGGGCGGCGCACGGCTGCTCGTCGACGTGGCCGACCGCACCCGGGCTCTCGCCCTCGGCCCCGACGCCCCGGCCCGCCCCCCGGCGGTCGCTCCGGCCGGACCGCTCTCCGCGCTCACCCCCCGTGAACGGGAGATATCCGCGCTCGTCGCCGAGGGCCTCACGAACCAGGCGGTGGCCGAGCGGCTGTCCCTCAGCCCCCGGACGGTGGAGAGCCACGTCGCCCGCGTCTACCGCAAGACCGGGGTGGTGACCCGGGCCGCTCTCGCCTCCCTCGTGGCCCGCGCGACGCGCTGACGGGACGGGCCCGTCCGGCCCGCCCGTACGCCCGCCCGACGCCCCGGTGGCTCACCCGTGTTCCCCGGCCCGGGACTCGGGGCTCGGGGTGCGTTTGGCTGACCGGTCGGCTCCCCGGGATGCGTACGGCCCGGTCGAGGAGGGCGAGGAAGGTGCGACTGAGCAGGGCGTTGCCGGCGGGACGAACGGGGCGCCGGTGAGTTCGGCGACGACCGTGCCCGGGCGCACCACGGGCAGCCGCTCGACGAGCGCGCAGGCGTAGACGTGGCCGCCGTTGACGACGCCGATGCCCCGCGCGGCGGCGGTGGCGGCGATCTGGTGGAACTCCTCGACGGTGCGGGTGAAGTGGACGACGCGATGGCGGCGGGCGAACGCGTCGAGGGAGAGCGGTCCGTCGGTGGTCTCGAACGGGAGCCAGGGCAGCACCGCCGACAGGATCCCGTCGTCGTGCCGCGCCAGCGACTTCACCCCCAGGTGGTGCACGGTGAGGAGCCGGGTGAGGCGTTCCCGGTCGGTCGCCGCGAGCTCGGCGAGCCAGTCGCGGAGGGCCTGCCCCAGCGCGTCGCGCACACCCGCCAGGGCCCCGTCCACGGGGAGCGGTGCGCGGGAGGCGGTGGGGCCCGGGTTGTCGGTGTCGAGGACGCAGCGCACGAAGAAGGCCCAGTCGGGCAGCAGCCCGTCCGCCCGCTCCGTCAGCAGCATGCCCTTGTGGTGCACCCGGTGGCCCGCGCGGTGGGCGGGACTGACCTGCCAGGGCAGGACGTAGGCCACGCCCCGGACGCCCGCGCGGGGCAGGTCGAGGTCGATGGAGTCCAGCGGTCGGAAGCCGAACAGGTCGCGGCAGTGGGTGGCGAGGGCGGCGCGGCGGGCGCTGGGGGAGGGGTGGTCGCGGTCCCAGGGTGCGGGCAGGTCGGTGACGGGCTGGTCGCCGACCCGGATGTCGTAGGGCAGGAGGGAGCCGAAGTCGCGGGCCAGTGCGAGCACGCGGTCGTGGTGGAGCCAGTCCTCGGCGCCGGGGCGGGCGGTGAGGTGGACGGTGGTGCCGGGCTCGGGGTGGGCGTCGGGGGTCAGGGTGCGGACGGTGCAGGAGCCGTCGTCCTGGGCGCGCCATTCGACGGGGTGGGCGTCGGGGCTGCGGGCGGAGCGGGAGACGACGCGGATCTCGCGGGCGACGACGAAGCAGGCGAGCAGGCCGATGCCGAACCGGCCGAGGAAGTCGGTGCGGGCGGTCCCCGGGCCGTGGGTGCCGTCGCGTGGGGAGCTGCGGCCGATGGTGGCGAGGAGGGTGTGGACGTCGGTCTCGGTGAGGCCGATGCCGGTGTCGGTGACGCGCAGTCCCGTGCCGTCGGCGTGGAGGCGGACGCGGGCGGGCGCGGCGGGCTGGTGGGCGCGGCGGGCTGTGAGGGCGTCGACGGCGTTCTGGAGCAGCTCGCGCAGGTAGACGCGGGGGCTGGGGCAGAGGCGGCGGGAGAGCAGGTCCACCAGGCCGCGCAGATCGACCTGGAACGTGTGGGGCTTGTGCGGGGCGATCTCGGGTCCTCGAAGTGCAGAGATGCGCAGTCAGACATCTCGATCTTTGTCCCCCGACTCTTACAGAACCGCCCGCCACCGCACATCCGTAGAACTACGGAATCCGCCCCCTCCCCGCTCCGCGCTTCCCCCCCGCTCCGCGCTTCCCCCCCGCTCCGTGCTTGCCCCGCTCCGTGCTTGCCCGTGCCCCGCGCTTCCCCGGGCGGGGCGGGGCGGCCTGCGGACGCGGTCGGCGGAACTGCACAGCGCCCCTCCGGTATGTCTCGGATAGGGTGATTCGGTAGGAATCGCGGGATGTGCCCCACAGGGCCCGGCCGATGCGTAGGTCGATGCGTTGGACACTCACCAGTCGCCGAGCAGGGTTCCGCAGCCGCCCCGGGCGGCCGTCGGGTACGCGGGCGTGCTCAACGACCTGCTGCCCGTCGCCCTGTGGCGGGAGAACGCGCGGGGCCTGATCGTGGAGTGGTCCCTGGCCGCGCAGGACCTGCTCGGCTACCGCCCCGAGGACGTCCTCGGCCGGCCCGCCGTACCGATCCTCGTCCCCAGCGCCAACCGCGAGCTGGCCGCGCGGCTGACCCGCAAGGTCCAGTCCGGCGAGACCGTCGTCGGCACCCTTCCCGTACGTCACCGCGACGGCCACTCGGTCGCCATGGAGATGTGGATCGTCCCCGCCGTCGACCCGGACGGCCACCCCGGCGCGATGCTCATCGCCTTCGAGACCTCGCAGGTCCTGAAGATGCGCGACTCCCTCGCCGCCCTCGAATCGCTCTTCACCCAGTCGCCCATCGGCCTCGCCACGCTCGGCCTCGACCTGCGTTTCCTCCGGGTCAACAACGCCCTCGCCCGGATGAACGGCGTGCCGCCCTCCGGACACGTGGGCCTCCGCCTCACCGAGGTCGTGCCGGGCGTCAACGCCGGCGCGCTCGAATCCCTCATGCGCCAGGTCCTCGAGACCGGCCACCCCGTCATCGACGCCCGCCGGGCCGGTCGTACCCCCGCCGACCCCGGACACGACCACATCTGGTCCAACTCCTACGCCCCGCTCCTCGACCACAACGGCCGACCGCTCGGCATCATCGCCTCCGTCATCGACATCACCGAGAGCCAGCAGGCCCACATCGAGGTCGAGCGTGCCCGCCAGCGCTTCGCGCTGCTCGCCGAGGCCGGCGAACGCATCGGCACCACCCTCGACCTGCGGCAGACCGCCGAGGAGGTCGTCGCCTTCCTCGTGCCCCAGCTGGCCGACTCGGCGGACGTCCAGCTCCTGGAATCCGTCCTCGAGCCCGACGAGTCCACCGCCGCCACCCGCGGCGTCCTGCGCCGCCTCGCGGCCGGCTTCCCCGACCCCAGCGCGCCGACCGCCATGCTCGCCCCCGGCCAGACCTTCCAGATCCCGCTCGACTCCGTGTACGAGGAGGTCATCACCGAGGCCCGGGCCATGGACCTGTTCGTCGGCGACATCCCGGCGCTCATCAAGGACCCCCGGCTCGAAGCCCTCCGCCGGTACCTGTCCGCCCGCATCGGCTCCGCCCGGCTGGTCCCGCTCGTGGCGCGGGGCAAGGTGCTCGGCACGGTCTCGGTGACCCGGCTGCGTACCCGCACGCCCTTCGACGAGCAGGACCGGGTCCTCATCGACGAGGTCGTGGCCCGCGCCGCCCTCAACATCGACAACGCGCGCCTCTACACCACCCAGCGACAGGCCGCCCTCACCCTCCAGCGCAGCCTCACCAACAACGAGCTGCCCGACGTCACCGGCCTGGACCTCACCGGCCGCTACCTCCCCGCCAGCGACCACGACGTCGGCGGCGACTGGTTCGACGTCGTCGCCCTGCCCGGCGGCCGCACCGGCCTGGTCATCGGCGACGTGATGGGCCACGGCATCCACGCGGCGGCCGTCATGGGACAGCTCCGCACCGCCGTCCGCACGCTGGCCCGCCACGACATCGCGCCCGCGCGCATGCTGCGCTCCCTGGACGCCGTCGTGGCCGACCTGGGCGAGGACGAGATGGCCACCTGCGTGTACGCCGTGCACGACCCGGCCACGGCCGTCTGGACCATCGCCCGGGCCGGGCACCCGCCGCCGGCCGTCGTCACTCCCGACGGAGCCATCACCTTCCTCGACGGTCCGCCGGGTACCCCGCTGGGCACCGGCGCCCACGAATTCGGCACCGAGGAGGTCACCCTGCCCACCGGCGGTCTCCTCGTCCTCTACACCGACGGCCTCATCGAGTCCCGGGAGCGCGACCTCGACCAGGGCATGGACCGGCTCGCCCGGGCGCTGCGGGACATGGACCGGCCGCTGGACGAGCTGTGCGACGAGGTCCTGGCCGGGCTTCCCGAGGGCCCGGCGCAGGACGACGTGGCAGTGCTGATCGCCCGCACGACGAACGGGGTCGAGGCGACGGGTGCCCGCTGACGGTCCGGCTGATCGGCCGGGTCAGCCCGGGGCGCCGCGCTCCAGGATCTCCTTGAGGTGCTGCTCGTCCCGCGCCATCTCCTTGCGCACCGCCGGCTTGACGACCAGGGGGACGAGCGCCCTGCCGATGCCGTGCCCCTCGAAGTCGAGGTCGAGGGTGACCCGGGAGCGCGTGCCGTTGGCGAGCGGCTCGATGGTGCCCTGGAGGTCGGGGCGGACGGGCCCGTCGGTGCCGTGGACCTGCCAGCTCCGCGGCGGGTCCATCGCGGTCAGCTCCACGTTCGTGTCGAAGTCGCGCCGCCCCATGTGCCGGGTCACCCTGATCTTCTGCCCGGAGGCCCCGGGGGTGCCGCCGATGCGACTCACCTTGACCGCGCTCTCCTGCCATTCCGGCAGGTGGGTGGGATCGGTCACGTACGCGTAGACGTCCTCGGGACGCCGGTCGATGTCGACGGAGGCCTTGATCCTGGACATGTCGCCTCCTTGCTCGCGCGAGGATGGATCTGCTCCCATCGTCCCACGCGGGACCCGGGCGCAGCAGGCTCAGCCGCCCTGGCCCCCGGCCCGGTAGAGGTCCCTGAGCAGGGCGATCTCGGCGCCGTGGTGGAGCAGCTCCTGGTTCATCCACCACACGACGTCCACGAACGCCTCCTCGGCGTCGCCGCCGTGCGGATAGGTGCTGTACCCCACCGTGTCCAGGTCGGCGTCGGTCACCGCCACGAGCGCCTTGCGCCAGGCCGCCGTGGCCTCCTCGAAGTCGGCGACCGCCGAGGCCGCGTCACCACGGCTGCGGAAGTCGTCCCGGGTCAGGCTGTGGCTGCCGGCGGTGTGGTCGGTGCGCAGCTCGAACATCTCGACGAGATGGCTGAGTCGCCAGGCGATCGTGGTGAACGGCGCCGGCTCGGGATGCGGCGGCGGGGTCGCGTCCCGGCCCCAGTCGCCCGTGCCGGTGAGGAGCGTGGCGCGCGGGCCGGGCCCGGCCTCGCGGCGGCGGACCGACCAGCAGTCCGGCACCGGCTCCCACAGGTACTCGGCGTCGGTGATCGGCCCGACCCGGACGTCCGTCCCGTTGCCGCTGTTCATCACCGGGCCGTTGAGGCGGTTCACGAGCCGTTCGAGGGTGAAGTCGAACTGTTCCAGGAGGGGGGCGAGGCGGGGCGGGACAGACATGGAACGCTCCAGGGTGGACGGCGGATGCGTCCGGCAGCCTGGCACAGAACGACCGCCCCGGGACAGCGATTTCGGCCCGGGCGGGACGCGGTCGATGCCGGCGGGCGTGGCGCGTGGGGCTGTCCGTCCCCCCGGTACGGACAGCCCACGGCTCGGACGCGGCCTCGTCTCCGGCCGCCGTCAGGTGCGGTCGATGTGCACGCTGGTCGACTTCACGCGCGCCGTGGCCTGCATGCCGACCTCGAGGCCCAGCTCCTCGACCGCCTCGCGGGTGAGCAGCGAGACGAGCCGGTGCGGGCCCGCCTGGATCTCGACCTGGGCGGCGATGTCGCCGAGCTTGACGGCGGTCACGATGCCGGGGAACGCATTGCGGGCCGAGGTGTACGGCTCCTCCTCGTCGCCCGTACCGCCCTGGGCGATCTCGATGGAGAACGCGGCCAGGTCGCGGCCGTCGATGAGGCGGCGACCGCCCTGGTCGCGGTGGGTGGCGACGCGGCCGGCGTCGGCCCAGCGGCGCGCGGTGTCCGGGCTCACGCCCAGCAGTCGCGCTGCCTGCCCGATGGTGTAGGACTGCATATGCGCCATTCTAGGGTCGATGGCATCGTATCTGCAAATAGATATGAGGTGTCGCCTTGGTATCTGCCAACCCGGCTGGACGAAGCTGTGAACGGGAATCGCCGGCCGGCCCCACGCCCACGTCGCGCGGCCCGTTCACGGCGTCCTTCGTCCCACGGCTTCGACGAGCGGCAGCAGCCGATGGGGCACCCGCTCGCGGAGCGCGATCTCCGTCCGGGTGCGGACCACCCCGGGCAACTGGATCAGCCGCTGGATCACGTCCTCCAGGTGCCCGGCGTCGCGCGCCACGACCCGGGTCAGGAGGTCGCCGCCGCCCGTGATGGAGAACGCCTCGACGATCTCCGGGACGGTCGCCAGCGCGTCCCCGACCTCGTCCAGGTGCCCCTGCGTGACCTCGATGTGCACGAACGCGAGCACCGGGTGGCCGAGCGCCGCGGGGGAGAGCACGGGACCGGTGGCGGTGATCACCCCCTCGCGTTCCAGCCGGTCGATCCGGGCCTGGACGGTGCCGCGCGCCACGCCGAGGATCCGCGCGTACTCGCGCACGCTGGTGCGCGGCTGCTCGATGAGGAGCCGCAGGATGCGCGTGTCGAGCTCGTCCACCGCCATGGTCCGTTGGCCCCCTTCTGGCCGAATCGCCGCTGCTTCGACTGTACCAATGGTCCAGCTTCCCGCCCGTCGGTTGAGCCAGTGGGCGGAACGGTGTTTTCCTCTTGGAAGAGTTGGACAGATGGCGCCGCGCACGCGCCGGACCGGCAAGGTGGCCGGCCCCGGACCCGCGGCGCCATCGCCATGTCCGAAGCCATGCGGATCCGGCCGGGACGGCCACGACGACGAAGAGGGTGTGTGTACGGCAGCGGGGGCGGGACGACCGTCGTGAAGAAGGGCCTGGCGGCCGGCGGCAGGATCCTGCGCAGGATGTGCGTGGCGCCCGACCCGGGCAAGGTCCGGCTGCGCGTCGCCACGCGCGCCGTGCTCGGCGTCGCCCTGGCCGTCACCGCGGCCGAACTGGCCGGGCTGTCCCTGACGGCCTCGATCACCGCGGGCCTGGCCGCGCTCCTCGCCCTGTTCACCGTGGGCGACCCCACCGTGCGCCGGCAGGCCGTCACCACCGCGCTGCTGCCGCTCGCCGGCTTCCCCGTCCTCGCGCTCGCGACCGCCCTGCACGGGACGCCCCTGCTGCGCGACACCGCGTGGCTGCTCGTCGTCTTCGCCGGGGTGTACGCGCGCCGCTGGGGGCCGCGCGGACACGCGCTCGGCATCTTCGCCTTCATGCAGTTCTTCGTGACGCAGTTCCTGCACGCGCTGCCCGCGCAGCTGCCGGAGCTGTTCGGCGCCGTACTGCTCGCGCTCGGCGCGGCCGGCGCCGTGCGCTTCGTCGCCTGGTGCATCGAGCGGCGCGTCCCGCCGCCCGCCGCGCCCGCGCCGCTGCCCGGCACCGGGCTCGACCGGCACACCACCCGACAGGCCTTCCAGACCACCGCCGCCTGTGCCGTCGCCCTCGCCGCGGGGCAGATCCTGTCGCAGGACCGCTGGTACTGGGCCGTCGGCACCGCCTGGTGGATCTTCGTCAACACCGCTTCGCGCGGCGAGACCCTCGTCCGCGGCTTCCGCAGGGTCGTCGGCACCGTGACCGGCATCGCCGCCGGACTGCTCGTCGCCCTGCCGCTGGAAGGCGCCGCCGCGCCGACCGCGGTGCTCGTCGCCGGCTGCGTGTTCGGGATCTTCTACACCGCCCCGCTCTCGTACAGCTGGATGATGTTCTTCGTCACCGTCATGGCGGGGCTCCTGTACGGGCTGCTCGGCGTCCTGCACCCGGGACTGCTGCTGCTCCGCTTCGAGGAGACCGCCGTCGGCGCCCTCGGCGCGGCCGTCGGTGTCGCGCTCCTCCCGGTGACCACCCACGCGGCCACCAACGCCTGGATCCAGCGCGCCGTCACCTGCGTGCACGCCTGCACCACCGCCGCGGCCCGCCGCCTCGCCGGCGACCCGTACGCCGACCCGGCGCCGCACGCCGCGGAGCTCGACCTGCTCCTGGCCCGCGCCCGGCTCACCCTCGCGCCGCTCGTCCACCCGCTCAGCCCGCTGCGCGCCCGCAAGGCCCGCGCCCGCCGGGTGCTCGCCCTGCTCGACGACTGCGCCCGGGAGATCCGTGGCCTCGCGGCCGTCGCCGCCGACCCCGACGCCTCCCACGACGCCCGCCTCGCGGCCGCCGCCTGGCGCGTCGAGGCCGCCGTCCACGCGCTGGTCCCGCCCGCCGGCCCGGCCCGCCCCGAGCTCGCCGGGTCCGACCTCCCGCCCCACCACCCGGGCGCGGAGGCCGCCCTGGCCCATCTCCACAGCCTCGAACGCGCCCTGGTGGACCTCGCCACCCCGCTGCGCAGCTCCCCGCGCGCCCCGCTCGTTCCGGCGGCCTGACGGCACGGTGCCCCGCCGTTCGGGCCGGTCTGGTCTAGACCGCCTGCTACCGTCGGCCCGAACGACGGCCGGTCAGCCGTGACCGGCCGAAGGACAGGGGAGGCGCCGTGGGCGACACACGGACGGGACAGGCCGGCGCACAGCGCCGTACACGGGCGTTCATCGGCTCGTTCACGTCGACGGGCGGGCCCGGCGTGCTCGCCGCCGACTGGGACGCCGACAGCGGCGCGCTGCGGGTCACCGGGGAGAGCGACGCCGTCGTCGACCCGTCGTTCCTCGCGCTCGACGCGGACGTGCTCTACGCCGTCTCCGAGACCGAGGAAGGCGCCGCAGCGGCCTTCGACGCCACCGGACCGGCACCCCGGCCGCTCGGGGCCCCCGCGCCCGTCGAGGCGTCCGGCCCCACCCACCTCGCCGTCGTGGGGGGCCACGTCCTCACCGCGAACTACACCTCCGGCAGCGTCTCGGTCCTGCCCCGCACCGCCGACGGCCCCCTCGGCCCCCTCACCGACCAGGCGCGCCACGAGGGCTCCGGTCCCCTCGCCGACCGGCAGGCCGGCCCGCACGCCCACCAGGTGCTGCCCGACCCCGGCGGACGCTGGATCCTCGCCGTGGACCTCGGCGCCGACTGCGTGACGATCGCCGCCCTCGACCCGGTCACGGGCGCCCTGCGCCCGCACGGGACGACCGCTCTGCGGCCGGGCACCGGCCCGCGCCACCTCGCCTTCCACCCCGCCGGCACCCACGCCTACGTCCTGAACGAGCTCGAACCCACCCTCACCGTGTGCCGCTGGGACGCGGAGCAGGGCGTCCTCACGCCGCTCGGCGAGACCCCCGTCGTCCCCGACGGCACGGCCGGGCCGGCCTACCCCTCCGAGGTCGTCGCCGCCCCCGACGGGCGCTTCCTCTGGGCCGCCGTACGCGGCACCGACACCCTCGCCGTCCTCGCCCTCGACCCGACCGGCGACGCCGCCCGCCTGGTCGCCACCGTGCCCTGCGGCGGCCAGTGGCCCCGCGACCTCGCCCTCGCCCCCTCGGGCCGGCACCTCTACGCCGCGAACGAGCGCTCGGGCGACGTCACCTGGTTCACGGTCGACCCGGAGAAGGGCCTCCCCGAGCAGGCCGGCTCGATCCCCGTCCCCGCCGCCTCCTGCGTGGTCTTCGGGTGACCCGGCCGGCCGCCGCAGGGGCGCGCCGCCGGGTCCCCTGAGGTCAGGCGGCCGCGCACCGGGCGCCCGTCGGACGCGAGAAGGGCCCGCACCGGATTCCTCCGGTGCGGGCCCTTCCCCCGACGGTCAGTGGACCGGCGAGCTCTGCTGCGGGGTGATGCCGAGCGAGGCCATGTACTGCGAGAGCACCAGCCGGCCGATCGCCGGGTACGCGCCCAGCGCCTCGGCGGCCGCGCAGCCCGCCTCCTTCGCCGCCGCGTCGAGCAGTCCCTCGGCCAGCTCCGGGCCGATCAGGTACGGGGCGAGCGCGAGCTGCTCCGAACCGGCGTGGCGCAGCTGCTCGGCGATCGCGGCGATCGACCCTTCCTGGTCGAGCGCCGCCGCCATCACCGGCACCGCGAGGCGTGCGGCCAGCAGCATGCCGGTGATCCCGGCGGCCTGCACCGCCTCCTCACCGCCGACCGTGGCCAGGATGATGCCGTCGGCCGCCGTGGCGACCGTGAACAGCCGGGCACGGTCGGCGCGGGCCAGACCGGCCTCGGAGAGCCGCACGTGCAGCGCCTCGGCGAGCAGCGGGTGCGGACCGAGCACATCGGTCAGCTCGGCGTTGTTGCCCGCGTCCATGACCGCCTGGCGGATCCGCCGGGTCAGGGCGCTGTCCGGGCCCGCGAGGAGCGGGACCACGACCGCCGCCGGGCCCTCGGGCGCGGTGACCTCGCGGCCGGCGGCCACGGCGATCTCGTACCGCTCGGTGCGCAGGGCCGCGGCCCGCGTGAGCACCGCGGCGAGGGTCGGGTACTCGGCGTCGTCGCCGTCCAGGTAGCCGATCACGGCCTCCAGGCCGGGCAGCTCCGAGCGGGCGATGCTCACGACCTCCTCGGCCAGCGAGCGTATGGCGGCGGACGGCACGCCGGGAACGGCGAGAACCAGCGCGGGAGCGCCCTCGGGCGCCGCCACGGGTTCAGGGCGACGGTGCCGCCCGGACTGGCGGGGTCGTGGCATTCGTACAGGCAGGCCGGGGTTGGGCCCAGTGGGGGAGCTCATGGCGCCGCATGCTACTGGTTTTGTCCGATGCCGCGTTCGTTGAGGTGCGGTCGGGCGACTTCTGTCCCTCTATGTCCGAACTGGCAGGGAACGCCGCTTACCTGGCGACTCGCAGCAGCAACGGATCCTCCGGCAGGCGCAGGGTGCCCTCCGCCAGCGCGCCGGCCACCGTCACCGCGCCGGCCAGCGGATCTCCCGCCGCGGCCACCTCGCGCGCCTCCGGGAGCAGTACGGCGAGCTCCTGGCGCAGCGGTCCGAGCAAAGCCCGCCCCATCGCGAACAGGCCACCCGTCAGGGCCACTTCGACCCCGACGCCGGAGGGGCTGACCGCCGCCGCGGCCTCCGCGACGTGACCGGCCGCACGCTCCAGGATCTCTGTCGCGACCGGATCGCCCGCGACGGCGCAGCCCGCCACCTCCGGCGCGAACGAGGCCAGTACGGCCGGCCGGTCGGTGCGGGGATAGAGCACCCCGGGTAACCCGGCGGCCGGGCCGAACAGTTCCTCGGCGCGCGAAAGCAACGCGGCCGACCCGCCGCGGCGTCCGTCGTACGCCCGCATCGCCGCCTCGAGGCCCGCCCGGCCGATCCAGGCCCCGCTGCCGCAGTCGCCGAGCAGATGGCCCCAGCCGTCCGCCCGGCGCCAGCCGGACAGATCGGTGCCGATCGCGATCAGCCCGGTGCCGCCCGCCACCACCACGCCCGGCCGCTGTCCGAGGGCTCCGGCGTACGCGGTGACGGCGTCCGCCGCCAGCGCCAGCCGCCGCACGCCCCAGGCCCGTTCGAGCGCCCCGGGCAGTTCGGCCCGCAAGCGGTCGCCGAGCGTCGCCATCCCGGCCGCCCCGACGGCCACCGACACGACGCGGCCGCCGCCGGCCCGTCCCACCATGGCGTCGACCGCCGGAACCACCTGCCCGGCCAGGTGCCCGGCGTCGATCCCGCCCGTGCCGGTGCGCACGGGCTCGCGGGACGAGACCGTCTCCAGGACCGTCCCGTCCCCGGCCCGCGCGAGCGCGATCCGCAGACCCGAGCCGCCGGAGTCGACCCCGACGACCAGCTCCGGGCCCGGCGCGGTCGTCACGGAAGCTGCCAGTCCACGGCCTGCGCGCCCTGGCGCAGCAGCAGTTCGTTGGTGCGGCTGAACGGCCGCGAGCCGAAGAAGCCGCGGTCGGCGGACATCGGCGACGGGTGCGAGGACTCGATGGCCGGCAGATCGCCCAGCAGCGGACGCAGGTTGCGGGCGTCACGACCCCACAGCACGGACACGAGCGGCTTCCCCCGGGCGGCCAGAGCCCGGATGGCCTGCTCGGTGACCGCCTCCCAGCCCTTGTCCCGGTGCGCGCCCGGCTTCCGCGGGGCGGTCGTGAGCGCCCTGTTGAGCAGCAGCACGCCCTGCCGGGTCCACGGCGTCAGGTCGCCGTTCGAGGGCCGGGGGAGGCCCAGGTCGGTGTTCATCTCCCGGAAGATGTTCTCCAGGCTCGGCGGCAGCGGGCGCACGTCCGGGGCCACGGAGAAGCTCAGGCCCACGGCGTGGCCGGGGGTCGGGTAGGGGTCCTGGCCGACGATGAGGACCCGCACCTCGTCGAAGGGTTGCTGGAACGCCCTCAGGACGTTCGCCCCCGACGGGACGTAGGTCCGCCCGGCGGCGATCTCCTGCCGGAGGAAGTCGCCCATCCCGGCGATGCGTTCGGCCACCGGCGCGAGCGCGTGCGCCCACCCGGCCTCGACGATTTCGTTCAACGGTCGTGCTGCCACGCCGTCACTCTACTGGCGCACGCCGACAGCGCCCTCCGCTCACCCGATCACCGCCGCCCGTACGCACAGGACGTCCGGCAGGTGCTCGGCGAGGAGCTGCCAGCTGTCCCCGTCGTCCGCGCTCGCGTACACCTCCCCGTTGCGGTTGCCGAAGTAGACGCCGGCCGGGTCCCCGTCGTCCGTGCACAGGGCGTCGCGCAGCACCGTGCCGTAGTGGGCGCCCTCCGGGAGGCCTTTCGTGAGCGGTTCCCAGGTCGCTCCGGCGTCCGTGGTGCGGTAGACCCGGCAGCGCCGGTCGGCGGGGACGCGGTCGGAGTCCGCGTTGAGGGGGAAGACGTAGGCGGTGTCCGGCCGGTGGGGGTGCGCGGCGACGGCGAAGCCGAAGTCGGAGGGGAGCCCGGCGCCGATGTCGGTCCAGCGGCCGCCCGCGTCGTCGCTGCGGAACACCCCCCAGTGGTTCTGCAGGTACAGCCGGTCCAGGTCGCCCGCGTCCTGGGCGATCTTGTGCACGCACTGTCCGAACTCCGGGTGCGGGTCCGGCAGGAACACCGCCGACACCCCCTGGTTGGCGGGTGCCCAGCTCGCGCCGCCGTCGCGGGACCGGAACACGCCCGCGGTCGACACCGCGACCGTCACCGCGTCCGGGTCGCGCGAGTCGGTGACGACCGTGTGCACCGCCTCGCCGCCACCGCCCGGCACCCACCGGTCGCGGGTCGGGTGCTCCCACAGCGGACGGACCAGTTCGAAGGACTCGCCGCCGTCCGTCGACCTGAACAGCGCGGCCGGCTCCGTCCCGGCGTACACGACGCCCGGGGAGTGCGCGGGCGCCGGATGCAGCTGCCAGACCCGCTCCAGCGAAGCCCCCGTGTCCTGCGGGAACTTCACCGCGGGCGCGGCCGGCTCCCTCCAGCTCGCTCCCAGGTCGTCGGAGTGGAAGACGGACGGCCCCCAGTGCGAACTGTCCCCGCCGACGAGGACCCTCGGGATGCCGCGGCGCGTGTCGATGCCGACCGAATAGATCGCCTGCGCGGGGAAGTGCGGATCGTCGAACTCCCACCGGCCGTCCCGCCCGCGGCCGATGAACAGACCCTTGCGGGTCCCTACGGTCAGTAGCACGTCGGTCATGCCCGACACCTCCAGGACGCCCTTGTCACGGATACCGGCCAGTCTGCACCCGGCCACTGACAACGGCCCCCGGAGTCGTCTCCGCCCCAGGTGAGGAGCGTGTTGCGGCTCGCGACGGGGGTCCGGGCGGCCCCGCTGCGGTGCCGGGGCGCTCGTACAATGGCGGCATCCATTCCCGAGCGCCGTGGAGCCCCAGCCGTGACGACCGCGACCAGTCCCCGGGTCCTGGAGCACCCCGAGCGCGAGGACATCCGGCTCGGACCCGTGCTGCACGCGCTGTCCGACCCCGTCCGGCTGCGCATCGTGCGCGCCATGGCGCGTGGCACGGGCGAGGCGTTCAGCTGCTCGTACTTCGCCCTTCCGGTCACCAAGTCGACCAGCACCCACCACTTCCGGGTGCTGCGCGAGAGCGGCGTCGTGCGGCAGACCTACCAGGGCACGGCCAAGCTGAACAGCCTCCGCCGCGACGATCTCGACGCGCTCTTCCCGGGGCTCCTGGACAGCGTCCTGGCAGCCGCCGACGCCCAGGCGGACCGCCTGGGCCCGGAACGGGGCGAGGGCCGGGCCGGGGTCGGGCCGGCTGGACGCGGACCCTCGGCCGGGCCCCGCTAGCCGCTCAGCAGGGCCGCGAGCTCGTCGAAGCCGCGCCGCTCCGCGTGCTCCAGGGCGGTGGTCCCGTGGCTGTCCGCCAGGCCACGGTCCGCCCCGGCGGCGAGCAGCAGGGCCACCACCTTCTGGTGGGCGCGTCCGCCGTCGCCGAGGATCACCGCCTCCAACAGGGCCGTCCACCCGAGGTCGTTGACGTGGTCCACGTCGATCGCCGTCTCCTGGAGGAGGGCACCCACGTAGGCCACGTGGCCGCGCTCCGCCGCCGGGATGAGACTGATCCCACCGAAACGGTTCCGCAGCTTCAGGTCGGGGGCCCGGTCCGCCGCGAGCAGGACCCGCATCATCGCGACACTGCCGGTCACCCCGGTCACCAGCCACGGGCTGTCGTGCCGGGCGTCCTGCGCGTTCACGTCGGCACCCGCCGCGACGAGCACCCGCGCCGCCGCCACGTGATCGCCGAGCGCGGCGAGCAGCAGCGGCGAGCGGAGCTCCGCGTCGCGGGCCTCGACCCGCGCACCCTCGTCGAGTGCGGCGCGCACGGCCTCGGTGTCGCCCTGACGGGCGGCGGCGAGCAGCCGCTGATCGGCGGGCGCGGTCATAGGGGGCTCCTCGTACGTCAGGGGCGGCGGGGCACGGCGGGGTCGGGTGGGGGGCGCGTCGCGCGTCAGTCGTTCAGGGAGGCGACGCCGGCCCGGGCGAACTTCTCGTCGAGGTCGCCGGAGGGCGCACCGGCCACGCCGATGCCCGCGATCGGGGCGCCCTTGGCGGTGACGGGGGCGCCGCCGGCCAGGAAGAGGGTGCCGGGGATGTCCTTGAGGGTGGGAGCGTCGGCCAGGCGACCGGCGAGCTCGGAGGTGGGGGCGTTCCAGGAGACGGCGGTGTACGCCTTCTTCACGGCCGACTCGTAGGACTGCGGGCCGGCACCGTCGCCGCGCAGGGTCACGAGGGTGTTGCCGTTGCGGTCGACGACGGCGACGGACACGCGCTGGTTCTCCTTCTCGGCGGCGTCCAGGCTGGCCCGGGCGGCCTTCGTCGCGGCCTCGATCGTCAGCTGCGTGGACTGCGCGGTGCCACCGGCGTCGGCCTCGGCGACGGCCGCCGCGGGAGCCGCGGCCGGGGTGGCGGCGTGGGCGGAGACGGCGCCGAAGGCACCGGCACCGAGGGCGACCAGGGTCGCGCCGCCGGTGAGGACACGGGCCCGCATCGAGATCTTCTTCATGAGGGACGACTCCTACGCTGGTCTGTCCGGGAGGCTCCGTGCCGTCCCGCTCCGTCATCCATCGTGGTGCCGTCACCGGCCCCGGCCGGTCCGTCCGCCGGTCCCTCCTGCCGCCCCGCCCGGCCGACCCCGGGATCATCCGATCGGATGACCCTCCCGCTCCCCGACCACCCGTGCCGCGTCCCGCAGTCCCGCCCAGTCCGGGATCTTCACCGGCCCCCGGCCCAGCCTGCCGCCCAGCGCCGCCTCGGCCCGCTCGATCGCCAGCCAGCCGGACCAGGGCACCGGCTCGTGTCCGAGGGCACGCAGCGCGGCGAGCGGGTCGGGGGCGACGTCACGGGCGCCGAGGGCGGCCGCGTCGGCCAGCAGGGAGGCGACGGTCTCCTTGGCGCAGGGCCGGTTGGTGCCGATCACGCCGGTGGGGCCGCGCTTGATCCAGCCCGCCACGTACTCGCCCGGCGACGCCGCACCCTCCCGCAGTACCCGTCCCGCCTCGTGCGGGACGGTGCCGCGCGACGGGTCGAAGGGGAGTCCGGGCAGCGGGACGCCCTGGTATCCGACCGCCCGCAGCACGAGGCCCGCGGGGATCTCCTCGTACCGCCCGGTTCCCCGCACCCGGCCGGCCCCGTCGGGCTCGGTGCGCTCGAAGCGCACGGCGGCGACCCGGCCGTCCGCGTCACCGAGGATCTCCACGGGGCGCAGGAAGAACCGCAGCCGGACAGAGCGCGCGGCCGGCGTGCCGCGGCCGGCGCCCGCCGACCAGCTCCGTACGACGTCGAGGTTGCGGCGGTTGACGGCGGGGAGGCCGGACGGGTCGTCGTACGCCGGGTCGAGCGCCAGGTCGGTCCGGTCGACCAGGACCCGGGTGTCCGGGAGCGCGCCCAGCTCGCGCAGCTCCTTGGTGGTGAACCGGGCCGCCGCGGGCCCGCGACGGGCGACCATGTGCACCTCGCGGACGCCGCTGGTGGCGAGCGCCGACAGGGCGCCCTGCGGGATGTCGGTCGGCCGCAGCTCCTCCGGCCGCCGGACCAGGATGCGGGTCACGTCCACGGCCACGTTCCCGGCGCCGATCACGACGGCGCCCGGCCCGTCCAAACCGAAGCCGTCGTCCACCGCGTCCGGGTGCGCGCTGTACCAGGACACGAACTCCGTCGCCGAGAAGCTGCCGCGCAACTCCTCGCCCGGCACCCCGAGCCGACGGTCGCGGGCGGCGCCCACGCAGTAGACGACCGCGTGGTAGAGCTCCAGGAGCCGGGCAGGGGTGAGCCCGCGCGCCCCCACCTCCACGTCCCCGAGGAAGCGGATGCGCTCGTCCTCCAGGACCGTGCGCAGGTTCCCCTGCAGGGACTTGATCTTCTCGTGGTCGGGCGCCACCCCGTACCGCACGAGCCCGTACGGGCAGGGCAGCCGGTCCAGCACGTCCACCCGCAGCCCGGGCACGGCGCCCTGCCCGACCAGGGCCTGGGCGGTGTAGACCCCGCTCGGTCCGGAACCGACGACGGCGACACGCAACACGAACGCACCCCTTCCCGCCGGGAGACCTCCAGCATGGCACCGGGAGGGCCGCCGGGGGAGTGGGCGTGCGCCGGGAGAGCGGGGCGCGCGACGCGCGGGCGCCGGCGGGACGCGGCGACGCCCGCGCCCCACCACCGTCGGCCGGCCACGGCCCCCCTTCCGGACCCCCCTTCCGGACCCCCCGCCCCTCCGGACCCCGCCCCTGCGGCGACCCCGCTTCTCCGGGTGCTCCACCTTGCCCGCGGCCCGCCGCCTCGCCGCGGCGGGCCACCCTGTCGGCACCTCCCCGGCCCCGCCTCCCCGGCCCCACCTCGCCGGGGCGGCGGGCCACGGCGGGCGCTCCACCTCGCCGGGGCGGCGGGCCCCCGCCGGGCGGCCCCGCCGCGGCCCGGCGCCTACAGCGACCGCATCCGGTCGATCTCCGCCGTCTGCTGGGCGATCACGTCGTTCGCCATCTCCTCCACCAGGACGTTGTTGCCCTGGCTGAGCGCCTCCGCCGCCATGGTCACCGCGCCCTCGTGGTGGACGACCATCAGCTTCAGGAAGAGCTCGTCGAAGGCCTTGCCCTTGGCGGCACGCAGTTCGGCGAGCTGGGCCTCGGTGGCCATGCCGGGCATGGTGTGGTGGTCGTGGCCGGACAGGGGGCGCGCGCCGCCGTTGTTCTTCAGCCAGCCCTGCATCGCGCCGATCTCCGGGCCCTGCGCCGCCGCGATCCGGGCCGCGACGTTCTTCACCTGGGGGGATCCGGCGCGCTGCGGAGCGAGGGCGGTCATCGTGATCGCCTGCCGGTGGTGCTCGATCATCATCTGGACGTAGCGGAAGTCGGCCCCGTTCGGCTTCTCGTCGGGCATGAGGCGGGCCGCCTCCTCGGGCGAGACCCGCTTCGCCGGCTCACCGGGCTTACCCGGGGCCACGATCGCCGGTCCGCTCGAACCCCCGGCCTTCGGTGCCGAATCGTCCGACTCCGACGCCGACTCGCAGGCGCCCAGGGCGAGTACGGCGGTGACGGCCAGGGCGGCGATGACCGTGCGACGGATGCGACGGCGGATCAACAAGACGTCCTCCACAGGCACTTGAGCAACTCCAGTCATCGTACGAAGGCGACTTTTCGGAGAATCTTCATGACTTGTGTGTTGCCATCTGTTGAGATGTGCACGCTAAGGAAGATACTGCCGAGGTCCATCCGTCGTTCAGCTGTGAACGGAATCCAGAGAGGACGGAGTGACTTCGTTGCGTACCACGAGTACCCCGCGTGCACGGATCAGAGTCCTGGGTGCGGCGACCGCCGCGGCCGGCCTGCTGATCGGAATGCTCGCCGCCGGACCCGCGGCCGCCACACCCGACCCGGGCGACGTCTCCGTGCAGGGCACCGTCAGCGCGGAACAGGCGGCCGACGCCCGGTCCGCCATCGCGAGCGGTGAGATACCCGGCGTGGACGAGATCGTCCACAGCCCGAACATCGAACACCTCGTCAACATCCCCAAGGACGCCCTCAAGGGCACCAACTCCGACCTGGCCTTCCAGGGCAGGTACGCCTTCGCCGGCAACTACGACGGCTTCCGCATCTTCGACATCAGCGATCCCAGGGCGCCCAGGACGGTGACCCAGGTGCTGTGCCCGGGCTCCCAGAACGACGTCTCCGTCTCCGGGAACCTGCTCTTCCTTTCCACCGACTCCTCCCGCAGCGACGACTCCTGCGCCAGCGTCCCCCAGCCGGCCTCGGTGAAGTCGTCCTGGGAGGGCATGAAGATCTTCGACATCAGCGACATCGCCAATCCGCGGTACGTCGCCGCCGTCGAGACCAGCTGCGGCTCCCACACCCACACCCTGGTGCCCAAGCGCAAGGACGTCTACGTCTACGTCTCCTCGTACTCGCCCAACGCGGCCTTCCCCGACTGCCAGCCGCCGCACGACGGCATCTCGGTCATCAAGGTGCCGCGCGACGCGCCCGAACAGGCCGAGGTCGTCGGATTCCCCGTCCTCTTCCCGGGCGACGGACCGGACGGCGGCGGCAACCCCGGCGCGCCGACCAACCCCGGCGTCTCCAAGACCACCGGCTGCCACGACATCACCGTGCTCCCGGGCAAGGACCTCGCCGCCGGCGCCTGCATGGGCGACGGCATCCTGTTCGACATCAAGAACCCCGAGCGCCCGCGGGTGATCGACCAGGTCCAGGACAACGTCAACTTCGCGTTCTGGCACTCGGCGACCTTCAACCAGAAGGCCGACAAGGTCGTCTTCACCGACGAGCTCGGCGGCGGCGGAGCGGCCACTTGCAACGCGGCCGTCGGCCCGGACCGCGGCGCGGACGGCATCTACGACATCGTCGGCAAGGGGGACAAGCGCAAGCTGGTCTTCCGCAGCTACTTCAAGATCCCGCGCCACCAGGCCGACACCGAGAACTGCGTCGCCCACAACGGCTCGCTGATCCCGGTCAAGGGCAAGGACATCATGGTCCAGGCCTGGTACCAGGGCGGCGTGTCCGTCTGGGACTTCACCGACTCCCGGCGGCCCAAGGAGATCGCGTACTTCGAGCGCGGCCCGATCTCCGCGACCAGCCTCGTCGGCGGCGGTTCCTGGTCCGCCTACTACTACAACGGCCACATCTACTCGAACGACCTCGTCAAGGGCTTCGACGTCCTGAAGCTCAGCGACAAGCGGACCGACAAGGCGGCCCGGATCCGGATGGACGAGCTCAACGTCCAGACGCAGCCGGACTACTTCGACGACTTCGACCGCGCGGGCGGCTCCGCGTCCGGCTACGAGGGCGCCGACGACTGACCCGGTACCCGGACCGACCGGTCCGGTAAGACCGTACGGATCACCGGCGTGCCGTCGGGCGGACCCCCGTCCGGCGGCACGCCCCTCTCCCAGTCCAGCCCGTACCGCTGGAAGAGCTCGGCGCGCAGCCGGGCCATCGGCATCGGCGCCCCCGGCAGCAGCACGGCGAACACCGCACCCATGAGCAGTGCCCGCAGCAGCGGATAGTCCGCGTCCACGTCGGCGGAGCCGTAACGCCGCACGGTGTCCCGCAACAGTTCCGCGAGCCGCTGCTGCTCGGGGCACTGCACGAAGCCCTCGGCCTGCAGGATGCCCGCCATGTGCGTCCGCATGAGCACCGGCCGCTCCTCCGCGAGACGCAGGATCGCGTCGATCGCCCGGGCGAGCCGCTCCCTGCCGTCCTCGGCGCGGGGCTCGCGCTCCAGCGCCTCCTCCAGCGTGAGGTGCATCAGCCGGTGCACGGCGGACTGCAGCAGCTGCCGCTTGCCGGGGAAGTAGTACGAGATCAGCCCGCGCGCCGAACCGGCCCGCTCGGCGATGTCCCCGAGGGTCGTGGCCTCGTAGCCCCGCTCGGACACCAGCTCCACCGTGGCCGCCAGAATCCGCTCACGGGAGCGTCTCCGAAGCTCTTCATTGACCGATGCGCTACGCGGGGACATGCTGGACTCCTGCGTTGACTGGCTTGCAGCCAATATACTCAGCGCGTCCTGCCGTCGTGCCCTCGTGGCCGGAGGCGGGACAGGCCGTCTGTTCTGGGCGACGCGGGGGATCGTCCAGAACAGGCGGCTTCATTGCGTCCCTCCCATTCTGCCTCCGGTGTCCGTTTCGCCCTTCGGGGGTCTGCCCGCGCCGAAGCGCCGGTACGTGACGATCGCCACGGCCACGCAGCACCAGCCGAGCAGCCAGCCGGCGAACACGTCCGATGGCCAGTGGACGCCCAGGTAGACCCGGGTCCAGCCGACCCCGGCGACCGACACCCCGGCCGCCACGGTGAGCGCGCCCCAGCCCCGCCAGGACGCGCGCCAGTGCAGCGCGAGCACCCACAGGAGCAGCCCGCAGGTCACCGTCGCCGCCATCGCGTGACCGGACGGGAAGGCCGAGTACGGCGCCGAGTCGACCGGGTCGGACCACCGTGGCCGCTGCCGCCCGACGAGGTCCTTCAGGCCCACCTGGAGGCCCCAGGCCATGACACTGGTGCCCGCGACCCACAGCGCGAGCCGCTCGCGCCGCCACCACAGCAACAAGGCCGTCCCGAGGGCGAGCGTGCGCATGGTCCACGGGTCCCAGACCCAGTCCGTGAGGATCCGGTTCAGCCGGGTGAAGCCGGGCTCGGCCACCGCGCTGCGGTGGAGCGCCTCGGCCACGTCCCGGTCGAAGGACAGCAGTGGGGCCCATCCCACGGCGACCAGGACGAGCAGCAGCACGGTCAGGGCGCCGGACACCAGGGCGGAGATGCGCATAGGGCGATCCTGCCCGACGGCGCCCCGCGTCGTGCGCCTGGGGCCGGGGTGTCCCTACTGGAGCGCCGCGAGCGCCGGGACGAAGGCCACCAGGACCGGGATCACCGGGACGAGCGCGGCCGCGGCCGTCAGGCGCAGTCTGCGGGCCGCACTGAGCCGCGGCGTGGCGGTGAGCAGCCGGTTCACGCGCTGCGGGAGGCCGGCGTCGGGCGCGGGTCCCGGGCCGAACACCCCACGGTCCTCGTTGAGTTCGACCAGGGCGAGCGCGATCGTCAGGCGTCCGAAGCGGCGCGAGGCCACGTCGTCCGCCGCCAGCTCCACCAGCCGGTGCATCTCGCCGCGGAAGGCCGCGAAGACCGGGACCCCCGGGAAACCGCCCGCGAGCGCCGCCGCGCAGTGCAGCAGCCAGTCGTGCCGTGCCCGGGCGTGTCCCTGCTCGTGCGCGACCACCGCGTCGAGCTGGCGGCCCTTGAGCCGGCGCAGCGCGGCCGTGGTGATGACCAGACGAGGGGTCCCGCCAGGCAGCCACCAGGCGTCCGCGCGCTCGCCCTCCAGGACCACCAGGCGCCGGCTGCCGGAGCGTTCCTCACCGGGCAACAGCGGTGCCCGCACCAGCAGTTCGCAGTGCCGCTGCTTCCGGCGCGCCCGCGCCCGGCCGATCTCCCGGCCGAGCATCGCCCCGGACCACAGTCCGCCCGCCGCGAGCAGCACGGCGAGCGCCGCCGACCACGGGCGGTTGCCGCCCAGCTCGTAGGCCTCGATCACCGCGCGCGGTGCGGGCCCGAAGACATGGCCGCGCACCGCCTGCCAGGCCGCCGCCGCGCTGAAGGTCATCGACAGCGCGAAGCTCAGCAGCACCGCCGCCACGACGCACTGCCACACCCACAGCGCCACCACGGGTTCCCGTTCCACCCAGCCGGCCCGCGACAGAAGCCGCGGGGCCACGGCCGCGGTCAGGACGCCGAGCACGAGCAGCGCGAGGGAGACCACCATGGCGCCACCCTATGAGCGCCGTACCAGCCCGGGGTATGCCCTCGCGGATCAAGTGACGTACACCACGGTTTGATCCCGCCTCGCGGGTCCCTCAGAGTGTGAGGAGCATCGCCAGCATCGCGAGGGCCATGGAGAGCCGGCACACCAGCGTCAGCTCGGGACCGGCCGCCACGACCACGGCCCCGGCCCGCGCGTCACCGCCGCCCGCCGGGGCCGCCCCCGGCACCAGCCGCGCACCCGAACGCAGCACGTACACCCCGTAGTAGGTGAGCAGCGCGCCCGTCAGGAGCGGGACGCCCCCGGCGGCGGTCACGCCGCCGTGCGCCGAGCCGTGCTCCGCGGGCGCCCCGGGCGCGGCGGCCATCGCCACCGCCATGTAGACCATCGCCAGGGAGCCCACCAGATGGTGCAGATGGTGCCCGCCGTGCCGCACCGCGCACCCGAGCGCCTGCAGCGCCGCGATCGCGAACACCCCCGCGTACAGCGCCCAGCTCCATGCGGGCGTGGTGAGCGCCGCCGCGGGCAGGGCCATCGCGGCCATCCCGAATCCCATCACGGCCTCGCCCCCGGCCGCCCGGCGCTCCGCACCGGAGCTGCTCCGCACGCGCTGGAGGCAGTAAGCCCCGCTCGCCGCGCACACCACCACCAACAGCCATCCGGACAGGGCCGGTCCGTGCACGCCGCACACCCCCTCCTCGCGGTCCCGACCCGACGTGCATGCCCGGTGCCCGTCGCGCCCACGCGGGCGCGGAGGCGCGCACGGGTGTACGGAGGGGGAGCGCGGGGAGCGCGTTAGGCTCGTGGGCGATCGCGTCCACCGATCGCCAGCGCCCGAGGGGAGACCCACCCACCATGGACACCGCCGCGCCCCGGCACACCGACCGGATCACCTACCGCGACGCCGTCGTGAACGACGTCCCGGCGCTCGTGCCGCTCGTCGAGTCGGCCTACCGCGGCGATGCGAGCCGGGCCGGCTGGACCACCGAGGCGGACATCCTGCAGGGCCAGCGCACGGACGCGGAGGGCGTGGAGGCGGTCATCACGACCCCCGGCAGCCGCTTGATGGTGGTCGAGCGGGACGGCGTGCTCGTCGCCTGCTGCCAGCTCGAACACCGCGGCGAGGCCGCCTACTTCGGCATGTTCGCCGTGCGCCCCGAACTCCAGGGCGCCGGCCTCGGTCGGCAGATCATCGCCGAGGCCGAGCGCCGGGTGCGGGAGCAGTGGGACGTCCGCGAGATGCACATGACGGTCATCTCCGTGCGCGACGAGCTCATCGCCTGGTACGAGCGCCGCGGCTACCGGCGTACGGGCCGGATGACCCCCTTCCCGTACGGCGACGAGCGCTTCGGCGTGCCGCAGCGCGACGACCTGGAGTTCGAGCTCCTGGTCAAGGAACTCGTCTGAGGGACCGGCCGGGGCATCCCGCCGGACGCCGGCGCTCAGGCCGTGAAACGGCCCGTGCGCCGGATCTCCGGTCGGTCCGTGGTCGCCCCGTCGAGCCCGAGGGCCCGGACGAGTCGCAGGTCGTCCTGGGTGTTGACCACCCAGCCGATCACCCGCAGCCCCGCCGCGTGCGCCCGCTCGACGGTGGCCTGCGTGAGGTACCGGATGTTCAGGACGAGCGCGGCGGCCCCGACGGCAAGCGCGCGCTCCACCACGTCCGACTGACCGTGGTCGGCGACGAGCGCGGTGCGCACCCCCGGGACGAGCCCGCGGATCTCGGCGAGCGCCTCGTCGTGGAAGGAGAGCACCTCCACCCGTCCGGTCAGATCGCGCGCGCGGATCACCTCGGCGAGCGCCCGGGCCGCGGCGACGTCCTTGATCTCGGCCTGCAGCGGAGCCCGGACCGCCGCGAGCACCTCCTCGAACACCGGGATCCGCTCCCCGTCGCCCGCGTCGAGCTCACGCAGCTCCGCGAGCGTCTTGCCGGAGATCGGCCCGGTGCCGTCCGTGGTGCGGTCCACGTCGGCGTCGTGCATGACGACGAGGGCGCCGTCCTTGCTGAGGTGGAGGTCGAGTTCGATGGCGTCCATGCCCGCCTGCTCGGCGCGGACGAAGGAGCGCAGGGTGTTCTCGGGCGCGACGCCCATGACTCCGCGATGACCGATGGTGAGGAAACTCAAGATCTTCTCGCTTCCGTCGGGGTCCGGTCCGGCTCCGCCGGACCAGGACGCGGCTCGTGGCGCAGCCTAACGGCTGGGGACGAAACGGGAAGCTGCCGCGCGGAACACCGTATTTCTCGGCCTCAAACCCCGGACCGCAGGAAATTTGTCGGTCACATGGGGGGTGTCACAGGAGAATTTTTCCTTCCCCTCTTGTGGGAAGGATCCGGCCACGGTTACCGTGTGCTGACGGAAGGTTCTCCTGTGGAGGAAGTGGCATGACGGAAATTCTTGTGCACGACGTGACCGGTGGGGGGATATCCGCCGACGCCCCGGTGATCGAGCACCCTGCCTGGACCGAGCTCAAGAATGCCGTGGAGGAGCTCCGCCCCTGGCAGAGCGCGGACGGCTCCATCGACTTCGCGGCCGAGGGCGCCCCGGCCCGCGCCCATGCCGAGCAGACCGTCGAGCGTATCGTCACCGCGGTCGAGCAGCTCTCCCCGCTGCTCCCGCACGACGCCGCCTACCACGTCGCGCTCGTCGCCGACCTGCGCAAGTGGGCGAAGGGCGGCTTCGAGGTCCCGGACTTCCTGGACGCACTGCTCGCCTTCCAGCCGGCGGCGAACCGCCTGGACGGGCTCCAGCACCTCGTCGTCTTCCCGATGTACACCCAGAACGGCAACCCGGACCGCAACCTCGAAGCGGTCGTGCTGCGCATGGTGTGGCCGGAGTGGCTCTCCGAGCTGGAGGCCACCCGCTACGACAACCCGCTGTTCTGCGGCATCACCTTCGAGGACTTCACGGCCGGCTACGACACCAACTCGGCCGTCCTCTTCCCGGAGACCATCGCCGTCCGCGAGGCCCCCGAGCGCTTCAGCTGGGGCGGCATCTTCTGCGACCGCGAGGCCGCGCGCTTCCGCAAGGTCACCGAGGCCGCCGTCGACACCCTCGGCATCGAGCTGCCCGCGGACATCGCCGCGATGGTCGACGACCAGGACCGCTGCGAGAAGGCCTTCGTCCTGTGGGACATGGTCCACGACCGCACCCACAGCCACGGCGACCTGCCGTTCGACCCGTTCATGATCAAGCAGCGCCAGCCGTTCTGGATGTACGGCCTCGAGGAGCTGCGCTGCGACCTCACCGCCTTCAAGGAGGCCGTGAAGCTCGAGGCCGAGGGCAACGAGCACGGCCGTGACGTGCAGTACGCGGTGCTCTTCGACCGCATGTTCCGCTTCCCGCTCTCCGGCGACCGCAACCGCAACTACGACGGTCTCGGCGGCCAGCTGCTCTTCGCGTACCTGCACAAGCACGACGTGATCCGCTGGACCGACAACAAGCTGAAGATCGACTGGAAGCGCGCTCCGGAGATCACCAACCAGCTCTGCGGCGAGATCGAGACCCTGTACCGCGACGGCATCGACCGTCCGAAGCTCGTGCACTGGTTCAAGGCGTACGAGCTCGTCTCCACCTATCTCGCCCCGCACCCCGGCTCCACCTGGGCCAAGGGCCCGGACGCCCTGGACCTCACGCAGCCGCCGCGCAAGCTCGTGGACGACGTGCTTCCGGACGAGTTTCCGCTCAGCATGTTCTATGAGGCCCTCGCGAAGAAGCTCAAGGGCGTGATCGCCTCCACCAAGGGCATCACCGCCGCCGGGGCGTCGCGGGCCGAGCAGGCCGCCGCGTGACCGACGACGCAGGGCTGAACGAGGCGGCACAGGCGACGGAGCAGGAGGCGACCATGATCGGCAACGGTAACGGCGGGACGCTGGACGGAGCCGTCATCGCGGTCGCGGGCGCGGCCGGTCCGGCCGGCCGGGCCACCCTCCTGCGCCTGGCCGAGGCCGGCGCGACCGTCGTCGCCTCCGACGCCGACCCGGCGCGGCTCGTCGAGGCCGTGGACGCGGCGCGCTACGCGCACGGCGGCGCCACGGTCACCGGCGACACCGTCGACCTCCTCGACCTGGACGCCACCAAGGAGTGGGCCGCGAAGACCGAGAAGGAGTTCGGCCGGATCGACGGCCTGGTCCACCTCGTCGGCGGCTGGCGCGGGAGCAACTCCTTCGTCGAGACCGACCTCAAGGACTGGAACTTCCTGGAGAAGCTCCTGATCCGCACCGTCCAGCACACCTCGCTGGCCTTCCACGACGGTCTGCTGCGCAGCGGCGGCCGCGGCCGCTACGCCCTGGTCAGCCAGGTCGGCGCGCACAAGCCCCAGGCCAACAACGCCGCGTACAACGCCGGCAAGGCGGCGGCCGAGGCGTGGACGCTCGCCATGGCGGACTCGTTCCGCAAGCTGGGGGGCGACGAGGGTCCGCAGGCGGCAGCTGCGATCCTGGTGATCAAGGCACTGGTGCACGACGCCATGCGCGCCGAGCGCCCGAATGCGAAGTTCGCGGGCTTCACGGACGTCAAGGAACTGGCCGAGGCCATCGCCGGACTCTGGGACCGGCCCGCACAGGAAGTGAATGGACAGCGCCTGTGGCTGACCCCCAAGCCGTGACCTCGGCCCTGGGCCCCATGACCGACGCCCGTCGTCACCACGACCCGTCGGTCCGGGGCTTCGCCAGCGACAACTACGCCGGCGTGCACCCCGAGGTCCTCGCGGCCATCGCCCTCGCCAACGGCGGCCACCAGGTCGCCTACGGAGAGGACCAGTACACCGACCACCTGCAGCGGATCATCCACAGCCACTTCGGCCCCTCGGCCGAGGCGTTCCCGGTCTTCAACGGGACCGGGGCGAACGTGACCGCCCTGCAGGCGCTCACCGACCGCTGGGGCGCGGTGATCTGCGCCGAGACCGCGCACATCAACGTGGACGAGGGCGGTGCGCCCGAGCGGATGGGCGGCCTCAAGCTGCTCACCGTGCCCACCCCGGACGGCAAGCTCACCCCCGAGCTGATCGACCGGCAGGCCTGGGGCTGGGAGGACGAGCACCGGGCGATGCCCCAGGTCGTCTCGATCACCCAGAACACCGAGCTCGGCACCGTCTACACGGTCGACGAGATCCGGGCCATCGTGGAGCACGCCCACTCCAAGGGCATGAAGGTGCACCTCGACGGCGCCCGCATAGCCAACGCGGCCGCGTCGCTCGACGTGCCGATGCGCGCGTTCACCAACGCGGTGGGCGTCGACGTCATCTCGTACGGCGGCACGAAGAACGGCATGATGTTCGGCGAGGCCGTGATCGTCCTCAATCCGGACGCGGTCAGCCACATGAAGCACCTCCGCAAGCTGTCCATGCAGCTCGCCTCCAAGATGCGCTTCGTGTCGGTGCAGCTGGAGGCGCTGCTCGCGAAGGACCTGTGGCTGCGCAACGCGCGGCACGCCAACGCGATGGCCCAGCGCCTCGCGGCCGGTGTGCGGGGCGTGGACGGGGTGGAGATCCTCTACCCGGTCCAGGCGAACGCCGTCTTCGCGCGGCTGCCGCACGAGGTCACCCGACGGCTCCAGGAGCGCTTCCGCTTCTACTTCTGGGACGAGAAGGCCGGCGACGTGCGCTGGATGTGCTCCTACGACACCACGGAGGAAGACGTCGACGCCTTCCTCCAGGCGCTGAAGGAAGAGATGGCGCGCTAGCCTCTCCGTAACTGCATGATTATGCGGCCGGTCGGAAAGTCATTGACTACCGTCCGGCCGCGTTCCTATGCTCCGGGCGCATGGAACTCATCCAGCAGAAGCCCGACATCTCTGCCTACTTGGCGGTCGACGAGGTCGTCGATCACGCCCACCCGCTCGTACGGGGCATCGCCGACCGGCTCTGGGTGGAGCACTCCGGCGCATACTCATACGCCAAGGCCGCATACGAGTTCGTTCGCGACGCCATCCCGCACTCCGCCGACTCCGGCGACCTGCGGGTCCCCTGGCGTGCCTCCGACGTCCTGGCCACGCGCAACGGCATCTGCGTCTCCAAGTCGCACGCCCTCGCCGCGCTGCTGCGGGCCAGGGCGATCCCCACGGCCTTCTGCTACCAGCGGCTCACCGAGGGTGGCGCCGATCCGATGATCCACGGCCTCGTCGCCGTCAAGCTCCCCGGGCGTTCCGGGTGGGCCCGCCAGGATCCGCGGGGCAACAAGGCCGGGATCGACGCGCAGTTCTCGGCGGGGGAGGAGCGGCTGGCCTGGCCCGTCCGTCCGGAGTTCAGTGAAGTGGACTATCCAGTGCTCTATGCTGAACCGCATCCGGTCGTGCTGAGCGCCCTGCGGGCGGCTGCCGACCGGCCCCACCTCTGGCAGACGTTCCCGACCGAACTCTGAACTCCGAACCCGAACCCGAGCTCCGAGCTCCGAGCTCCGACTCCGAACCCGAGCTCCGAGCTCCGGTCCGAACCCGAGCCCCGGCTCCGAACGCGAGCTCCGGCTCCGAACCCGAACGGCGGATCATGACCCTGACGCTCACCGTCTCCGACGAGGTCCGCGCCCTCGTGCCCGGCTTCACCCACCTGGCCGTCGAGGCCCGCGGACTCGTCAACGGGCCCAGCGACGCCACCAGCTCCGCCCTGCTCGACGAGGCAGCCCGGCGGCTCGCCGAGCGCCTGGACGGCCGGACCCCGGACCAGGATCCGCACGTGGCCGCCTGGCGCGCCGCGTACACCGCCTTCGGCGCCAAGCCCTCCCGTACGCGCAACTCCGCGGAGGCGCTCGCCAAGCGGGCCCTGACGGACGGCGGCCTGCCCCGCATCAACCGGCTCGTCGACGCCTACAACGCGATCAGCGTCGCCCATCTGATCCCCGTCGGCGGCGAGGACCTCGACAGGATCCAGGGCGGGATGCGGCTCGTCCGGGCCACCGGCGGGGAGGACTTCGTCACCGTCGCCGGCGGCGCCGAGACCGTGGAGCACCCCGAGCGGGGCGAGGTGGTCTGGTGCGACGAGGCGGGCGTCACGTGCCGCCGGTGGAACTGGCGCCAGGGTCCGCGCACCCGTATCGAGGACGACACCACCGACGCGCTCTTCCTGTTGGAGTCGCTGGAGCCGATGACCCTCGACGAGCTGCGCGCGGCCGGGGAGGAGCTCGCCGAGGCCCTGCGGACCGTGAGTCCCGGGGCGCGGATCACCGTCCGCGACCCGGAGTGACGTCCCGGACGACGCCGAACGCGTCCTCGCGACGTCAGCGGTGACGCCGCATCACCCGGGGGAACGGGTCCCCGGGAGAGGGGCCTACTGCTCCCGGGCCTTGAGCTCCTCCGGCGTCGGCGCCGTGCCCCCGAGGTGCGCGGGTACCCACCAGGTGTCGCCCGCGTCCTTGGGGCGCACGGGGTACGCGCGCTGCGCCGCCTCCAGGAGCTCCTGGACGCGCCCGCGCAGCCGCCGGGTGATGGCCCCCGCGTACTGGTCGGCCGGCGCCTCCAGCGGCTCGCCGACCCGGATGGTGACCGGGATGTGGCTGCGCTTGAAGTTGCGCGGCCGGCCCTTGGTCCAGATCCGCTGGGTGCCCCACAGCGCCATCGGGATCAGCGGCACCCCGGCCTCCTGCGCGAGCCGCGCGGCACCCGACTTGAAGCTCTTGAGGGTGAACGACTGCGAGATGGTCGCCTCGGGGAAGACGCCCACGATCTCGCCCGCGCGCAGCGCCTTCAGCGCGTGCTCGTAGGCGTGCTCGCCCTGGGCGCGGTCCACCGGGATGTGCTTCATCGCGCGCATCAGCGGACCGGACACCTTGTGCCGGAACACCGACTCCTTCGCCATGAAGCGCACCAGGCGCTTCTGCGGCAGCGCGGCCAGACCGGTGAAGATGAAGTCCAGATAGCTGATGTGGTTGCTCACGATCACCGCCCCGCCCTGGCGGGGGATGTGGTGCGAACCCTGAGTGTCGATCTTCAGGTCCAGCGCCTTGAACATGGTGAGAGCGGCGCCGATGACCGGCCGATAGACAAGCTCTGCCATCTGGGACGAACCCCTTCGTCTGTGCCTGGGGAGGGTTCTCCCGGCGAAGTTACGCGGCCGTAGGTTTTCGGCTTTGGGCAGATCGTGCCCCATGTGGGGGCTCGTGACCAGTCCTGACGGCTTCGTACGGGGAGATTCTCGTCACTCCTGGTGTTCGTGGCGGGAATCGAACGGTGTCGTGGGACGCTGCACCCCGTGTGGACGTACGCGAGGAGGCGGTGGGGATGACCGAGGTCCTGGGCGCGGCAGCGCTGGGCGCCGAGCTGGGGGAGCGGGCCACCCTGGTCCAGTTCTCCACCGCCTTCTGCCAGCCCTGCCGGGCCACCCGCCGGACCCTCGCCGAGGTGGCCGCCATGGTCGACGGCGTCGGCCACGTCGAGATCGACGCCGAGGAACGCCTGGATCTCGTGCGGGAGCTCGGCATCGCCCGCACGCCCACGGTGCTCGTCCTCGACCGGGCCGGCCGGATCGTCCGCAGGGCATCCGGACAGCCCCGCAAGGCCGATGTCATCGCCGCGCTCGGACGGGCGGTCTGACCCGGTGCGCGGCGCGGTCCCTGACGCGGTGACACATCTCCCACATCCCGGTACGCACTTGACTGCACACGTCAACGATCGTCAGTCTGGCGTAGTGCCCTCAGAACTCCTTCTCTACGGCCGGGCCCACGTGGACCTGGCCCGCAACGCGAGCGCGCGCTGTCCGGGTGTCTGACGAACCCGACGCCCACCGCCCGCCGCCATCGCAGAAGGACAACTCCATGACGGTCTCGCCCGAGCTCCGCACGCTCACGACGATTCCCTCCCTCCCCTCCGTGGGCGCATCCCGCCCCGGATCTCCCGATCTGCTCCGCTCCGTCTTCCGGCAGCACGCCGCCGGGGTCGCGGTCGTCACCGCGCACGGGGACCGGCCGGTCGGCTTCACCGCCACCTCGCTCAACTCCGTCGCCGCCGATCCGCCGCTGATCTCCTTCGGCGTGGGCACCGGATCCTCCAGCTGGCCCGTGGTGGCCGAGGCCGAGCACATCGGCGTGCACATACTCGGCGAGCACCAGCAGGAGCTGGCCGCCACCTTCGCCCGCAGCGGTGCCGACCGCTTCGCCGCGCCCACCCGGTGGAGCCCGGGTCCCGAGGGGGTGCCCGTGCTCGACGGCGTGCTCGCCTGGCTGGTCGGCCGGGTGGTGGCCCGGGTTCCGGCCGGTGACCACCGGATCGTCATAGCGGAGGTCGTCGCGGGCGACCCGGACGGCGTGGGCCGTCCGCTGCTGTACCACCAGGGGCGCTTCAACGCGCTGCGCGACTGAGAGTTCCCGCTCGCGCCCCTTGTGGACGCGTTGGCAAGGTCACACGGCTGAGCGCTTGCTCACTGGTAACGAACTGGGTGTACTGGCGAGTAATATTTCGGTCGGGGCGTCGGACGCCCCGACCGGAAACCCGCCCTTCAGGCGCCTATGCTGCGAGCAACACCGCAGCCCAGTTATGACGATGCAGTAGGAGAGCCGGCGTGAGCTTGAGGATCGTTGTCTGTGTGAAGTACGTGCCGGACGCCACTGGCGACCGGAAGTTCGCCGATGACCTGACGGTCGACCGCGACGACGTCGACGGCCTCCTTTCGGAGCTCGACGAGTACGCGGTCGAGCAGGCCCTGCAGATCGCCGAAGAGGCGGACGACGCCGAGGTCACCGTGCTCACGGTCGGCCCGGAGGACGCCAAGGACGCCCTGCGCAAGGCGCTCTCCATGGGTGCCGACAAGGCCGTCCACGTCGAGGACGACGACCTGCACGGCAGCGACGTCATGGGCACCTCCCTGGTGCTCGCCAAGGCCATCGAGAAGACCGGCTACGACGTCGTCATCGCCGGTATGGCCTCCACCGACGGCACCATGGGTGTCCTCCCGGCGATCCTGGCCGAGCGCCTGGGCGTCCCGCAGGTCACGCTGCTCTCCGAGGTCAAGATCGAGGACGGCGTCGTGACCGGTCGCCGCGACGGCGACTCCGCTTCGGAGCAGCTGGAGGCCTCCCTCCCGGCCGTCGTCTCCGTGACGGACCAGTCGGGCGAGGCCCGCTACCCGTCCTTCAAGGGCATCATGGCCGCCAAGAAGAAGCCGGTGGAGTCCCTGGACCTGTCGGACCTCGACCTCGAGGCCGAGGAGGTCGGCCTGGAGGGCGCCTGGACCAAGGTCGACTCGGCCGCCGAGCGTCCCGCGCGCACCAAGGGCACGATCGTGACGAACGAGGGCGAGGGCGGCAAGCAGCTCGCCGAGTTCCTCGCGAGCCAGAAGTTCATCTAAGGGCTCGCGCGAACCGCGCCGTCCCCTCAGGCCGTCCCCGTTTCTTCCGCAGGAGATTGAAGTCCCATGGCTGAGATTCTCGTCTACGTCGACCACGTCGACGGAGCCGTTCGCAAGCCCACCCTGGAGCTGCTGACCCTCGCCCGCCGCATCGGCGAGCCCGTCGCCGTCGCGCTCGGCAACGGCGCCGCCGACACCGCCGCCGTCCTCGGTGAGCACGGTGCCGTGAAGGTCCTGACCGCCGACGCCCCCGAGTTCGCCGACTACCTGGTCGTCCCGAAGGTGGACGCCCTCCAGGCCGCGTACGAGGCCGTCTCTCCGGCCGCCGTGCTCGTCCCGTCCTCCGCCGAGGGCAAGGAGATCGCCGCCCGCCTCGCCGTCCGCATCGGCTCCGGCATCATCACCGACGCCGTGGACCTGGAGGCCGGTGACGAGGGTCCGGTCGCGACGCAGTCCGCGTTCGCCGCCTCCTTCACCACCAAGTCCCGCGTCTCCAAGGGCACCCCGGTCATCACGGTCAAGCCGAACTCGGCCCCCGTGGAGGCCGCCCCGGCCGCCGGCGCCGTCGAGGCCCTCGCGGTCTCCTTCGGCGCACTGGCCACCGGCACCAAGGTGACCGCCCGCACCCCGCGCGAGTCGACCGGTCGCCCGGAGCTGACCGAGGCCGCGATCGTGGTCTCCGGCGGCCGTGGCGTCAACGGCGCCGAGAACTTCGCGATCATCGAGGCGCTCGCCGACTCCCTCGGTGCCGCCGTCGGCGCCTCCCGCGCCGCCGTCGACGCCGGCTGGTACCCGCACTCCAACCAGGTCGGCCAGACCGGCAAGTCGGTCTCGCCGCAGCTGTACATCGCCTCCGGCATCTCCGGTGCGATCCAGCACCGCGCGGGTATGCAGACCTCGAAGACCATCGTCGCCATCAACAAGGACGCCGAGGCCCCGATCTTCGACCTCGTCGACTACGGCGTGGTCGGCGACCTCTTCGACGTCGTTCCGCAGCTGACCGACGAGATCAAGGCCCGCAAGGGCTGATCTGCGGTTATCGCTCGTTCCTGGGGCCGCGTGGTGATCTTCACCGCGCGGCCCCCGGTCGTTCCGTCCATGGATGGACACCCATTGACGCAAGCGGAGGCCGCCTACTAACTTCGCTATACGGATTGTTGATTCCGTGCAGCGGAAAACAGGAGGATGTGGGATGGGTCAGCAGGAGAAGGTGTCGACGAGCCTCGCGGGCGCGGTCAGCGAGGGCATCAGCGCCTCCCTCGCCACGGTGGACGCCGAGCTGGACCGTCGCTACCCGGGGGACCCCGGCACCCGTCAGCCCGTGCACACCGTCTACGTACCCGGCAACGTCTTCGATGCCGCCACCATCCGCTCCTGGGGCGACCAGGCCCTCGCCGCCCTCGACGAGCACGCCCCCGACGCCGCCACCTTCGCGGGCGTCCTGGGCCTCTCCGACGACCTCGCCGAGGACGTCTACGGCCGCGTCCGCGCCAAGCTGGAGCGCGAGCCCATCGAGGACCTCCGCGTCGACTTCGAGGACGGCTACGCGGGTACGGACGAGGACCACGACGCCGCCCGCGCCGCCCGGATCATCACCGAGGCCTACGCCGACCTCAGCGCCGCCCCGTACATGGGCATCCGGATGAAGTGCATGGAGGCCGCCGTACGCGACCGCGGCATCCGCACCACGGACGTCTTCCTCACCGGCCTCATGGAGCACGGCGGCCTGCCCGACGGCCTCGTCCTCACCCTGCCCAAGGTCACCTACGCCGAGCAGGTCACCGCCTTCGTCCGCCTCCTCGAAGCCTTCGAGAAGGCCCACGGCCTCGACGAGGGCCGCCTCGGCTTCGAGATCCAGATCGAGACCAGCCAGGCCATCCTCGCCTCCGACGGCACCGCCACCGTCGCCCGCATGATCGACGCCGCCGAGGGCCGGGCCACCGGCCTCCACTACGGCACCTTCGACTACAGCGCCTGCCTCGGGGTCTCCGCCGCCTACCAGGCCAGCGACCACCCCGCCGCCGACCACGCCAAGGCGATCATGCAGGTCGCCGCCGCCGGCACCGGCGTACGCGTCTCCGACGGCTCCACCAACGTCCTCCCGGTCGGCTCCACCGCCCACGTCCACGAGGCCTGGAAGCTCCACTACGGCCTCACCCGCCGCGCCCTCTCCCGCGCCTACTACCAGGGCTGGGACATGCACCCCGGCCACATCCCCACCCGCTACGCCGCGGTCTTCGCCTTCTACCGCGAGGGCTTCCAGGCCGCCGCCAAGCGCCTGTCCGCCTACGCCAACCAGGCCGGCGGCGACGTCATGGACGAGCCCGCCACCGCCAAGGCGCTCTCCTCGTACCTGCTGCGCGGCATCGACTGCGGCGCCCTCGACACCGCCGAGGTCGACGCCCTCACCGGCCTCACCCGTACGGACCTCGACCGCTTCGCCGCCCCGCGCCGCGGCGACCTGACGGCGACCGCCCAGTAGCCAGACGGTCCCCACGGGCCACACCCGAGGCCCCGTACTCTGTACGCGTCCAACGCAGCCGACAGAGAACGGGGCATCGGTGTCATCGGGGGAGTACGAGCGGCTGGCAGGCCGCTATCGATTGGTGCGTCAGCTCGGGCGCGGCGGCATGGGCGTCGTCTGGCGCGCGGTCGACGAGGTCCTCGGCCGTGAGGTGGCCGTCAAGGAACTGCGCGCCTACAACGACGCGTCAGGTCCCGAACTGGAGGACCTGCGGCTGCGGATGCAGCGCGAGGCCCGGGCCGCGGCCCGGGTCCGCCACCCGGGAGTCGTCGCCGTCCACGACGTGACCGACCACCAGGGGCGCCCCGTCATCGTCATGGAGCTCGTCGACGGGCCCTCGCTCGACGGCGTGCTCGGCGAGCGCGGCGCCATGGACCCCCGGGAGGTCGCGGCGATCGGCGCCGCCGTCCTGGAGGCGCTCGCCGCCGCGCACGACGCGGGCGTGCTCCACCGCGACGTGAAGCCCGGCAACATCCTGCTCGACCGGTCAGGGCGGGTCGTCCTCACCGACTTCGGCATCGCCGCCATGGACGACCCCGGCGACGGCTCCGCCACCCACCTCACGCGCAGCGGCGAGATCGTCGGCTCGCTCGACTACCTCGCCCCCGAGCGCGCCCAGGGGCAGCAACCCGGCCCCGCCTCGGACGTCTGGGCGCTCGGCGCCACCCTCTACGCGGCCGTCGAGGGCAGCTCGCCCTTCCGCCGCACCTCCACCTGGCAGACCCTCAACGCCATCGTCGTCGAGCCCCTGCCCGAACCGCGCAACGCCGGCCCGCTCGCCGCGGTGCTCCGCGGCCTCCTGCACAAGGACCCGGCCCAGCGCCCCGACGCGCGCACGGCGGCACGGCTCCTGACGGCCGTCGCGGAGGGACGCGACGACGCGACCGCGGTGGCGCCGGGCGGGGCACCGCCGGGCGGGGCGGGGCCGGGCGGGGCACCGCCGGGCGGCGCTCCCGTCGTCGGGGCGCCACCCGCCGCCATGCCGCAGCCGTGGGTGCCGACCGAGCTCGACGCCGTACCGCACAGCCCGCAGGGGTTCGGACCGGCGATGCCGCCGCCGCAGCCCGTCGGCCACCCGGTCCAGGGGCCGGGGACGGTCCCGCTGTCCGCCGCGCCCGGCGGGTACGGAGGTCCGTCCGCGCCGACCCGGGCGCCCGGGTCCCACGGAGTGCCGGGTCGCAAGCGCTCCGGTGCGCTGGTGGCCGCCGCGGTCGCCGCCGTCCTGCTGGTCGGCGGTGGCGTGACGTACGCCCTGCTCGACCGGGACGGCGGCACGGAGCAGGAGCAGTTGGCCGACGGGCAGTCGCCGGCGAGCCCGGGCGCAGATCCCGGCCGGGTGCTCGACCCGGGCGCCCCCGGCGGCCAGAAGACCGCGAGCGGGACTCCGTCCGCGTCCGCCGACCCCTCGAAGGACGGCGCGAAGCCGTCCGGCAAGCCCACTCCCTCGCCCTCGACCCCGTCGAAGGCACCCGTGCCCGGCGGGGCCGCGGGCGGCACGACGACGGGCGGGAGCAGTGGCGGGAGCACGGGAGGCAGCAGCGGCGGGGGCGGCGGTTCCACCGCGACGGGCGGCGGCGGTACGTCCCCGAAGCCCGCGACCGGCGGCTGCACCTCGCAGGGCGGCGGCAAGTACGACTGCCAGGTGTGGCGCACCGAGAAGACGTACCGGCACGACGGCGGCGAGATGGGCATCCTGAACGCCGGCACGAACTACTTCTACTGCCAGGTCGACCTGGGCCGGCGCGAGACCTACGGCCAGTGGACCAACATCTGGTGGGCCCGGACCGACGACGACAGCGGCAACACCAACGTGTACTTCAGCGTCGTCTACCTCAAGGGCGGCGGCAACGACCAGCCGATCCCCGGCCTGCCGATCTGCTGAACGCACCGGCCGCCGCCGGCCCGGCGGGCGGCGGCCGGGCCGGCGGCACGCCCCGCTGTCGGCCTGCCTGGACATCGGCCTACCTGGTGGTCGTTCCGTCCGGCCGTGGGCCCGCATGGTTGTCGTTCCGCCCGGCCGTCGGCCCGCATGTTGTCGTTCCGCCCGGCCGTCGGCCCGCCTGCCTGCCTGGTCGGGGTTCCGTCCCGTCGTGGGCCTGCTGCGGGTCGCCCTGGCGGTCCGGTCGTCGGCCGACTGTGGGGCGGGCCGACGCTCCGGGCCGCCGTCCGGTGGCTCCGGCGGGCCGGCGCCCGGCTCGGCGTCGCGTCCGCGGACGGCCACGCCGGCCCGTCCGGGTGTCGGATCCGGCCACCCCTTCGGAGCCTGACGTCGTTCGGCGACGGGGCGCGCGGTCCGTCCGGCCGTCGTCGGGTCGCCCTCGCGGCGCGGCTCGTCGGCGATCCGTTCGGGCGTGGTTCCGGCCCGCCGGACGGGCCGTCGAGCGGCCGTCGTCCGGCTGCCCCTGCGGCGCGGCCCGGCGCCCCGTTCAGGCCAGGCCGTCGGCATCGCCGCCCCGTCGAGCGATCGGGCCGCTCGTCCGCAGGTGCGGCCGTCAGGCGGCCGGTGGGGCTGTCCGGCGGGCCGTGGGGCCGGCCGGCGGCCTGTGGCGCCGTCGTCCGTCAGGTCGCCGGCGGGATCTCGCCCGAGCCCCGGGGGATCAGCCGTGTTTCGAGCACGACAGTGCTCGGCGCCTCGTCGGCCCCGTCGAGGCGCCGGAACAGGCGCTCCGCCGCCGTCCGGCCGAGCGCGGCCGAGTCCTGGGCGATCACCGTGATCCCCAGCAGGTCGGCGAGCTCGATGTCGTCGAAGCCGACGAGGGCCACCGGGCGTTCGCGGCCCGCCAGGACCCGTACGGCAGTGACGGTCACGCGGTTGTTGCCCGCGAACAGCGCCGTCACGGGCTCCGGCGCGGACAGCATCGCCGCGACCGCCTCCGCGACCCGCTCCGGGTCGGTCGGGCCGAGCGCCACCCACTCCTCGGCCACGTCCAGGCCCGCGTCCTCCATCGCCGCCCGGTAGCCGCGCAGACGCTCCGTCGCCGTGTGGATCCGCGGCCGGTCGCCGATGAAGCCGATCCGGCGGTGGCCGTGCGCGATCAGGTGGGCCACCCCCGCCCGCGCGCCGCCGAAGCTGTCCGAGAGCACGACGTCCGCGTCGATCCCGCCCGCCGGGCGGTCGACGAAGACGGTGGCCACGCCCGCTCTTATCTCCGGCTCCAGGTAACGGTGGTCCGTGCCCGCCGGGATGACGATGAGTCCGTCCACGCGCCGCGCGCACAGCGCGAGCGCCAGCTCCTGCTCACGGTCCGGGTCCTCCGCGCTGGAGCCGTTGATGAGCAGAGCCCCGTGCGCGCGGGCGATCTCCTCGACGGCGCGGCTGAGGGGTCCGTAGAAGGGGTCGGCCAGATCCTCCAGGACCAGGCCGACCGAGGCCGTACGCCCCTTGCGCAGCACTCGCGCGCTGTCGTTGCGGCGGAAGCCGAGCGCGTCGATGGCCTCCTGGACCCGCCGTTCGGTGTCGGGCGTCACGCCCGGCTCGCCGTTGACGACGCGTGACACGGTCTTGAGCCCGACGCCCGCGCGGGCGGCGACGTCCTTCATCGTGGGCCGATTGCCGTAACGATGCTCGGGGCGGCGGGCGATGTCGGCCACGGTGTGTGGTTCCTCCGTCGGGTGTGCGATAGCGCGCTCAGATGCGTATCGATCTCGTTGCTGTCGAGCATAGGCCCTGGACAACGTTGTCAGAGGCGGGAAGACTGTAGCTCGCACCCACCGCCCCACGGAGATCCGGAGCCCATGCGCACTGACCTCGTCGTCGCCCTCGACATCGGCGGCACCAAGATCGCCGGAGCGCTGGTCGACGCCGGTGGCCGGATCCGCGTCCGGGCCCAGCGGCCCACGCCCGCGCGGGAGGACGGCGAGACGGTGATGGCGGCGGTGACGGCGGTGCTCGACGAGCTGGCCGACTCGCCGCTGTGGGCCTCGGCAGGCGCCGTCGGCATCGGCAGCGCAGGTCCCGTCGACGCCGCGGCGGGCACCGTCAGCCCGGTCAACGTGCCCGGCTGGCGCGACTTCCCGCTCGTCGAGCGGGTCCACCGGGCGAGCGGTGGACGTCCGGTCGCACTCGTCGGCGACGGCGTGGCCATGACCGCGGCCGAGCACTGGCAGGGCGCGGCCCGCGGCCATGACAACGCGCTGTGCCTCGTCGTCTCCACGGGCGTCGGCGGCGGTCTCGTCCTCGACGGGCGTCTCCACCCCGGCCCGACCGGCAACGCCGGTCACATCGGCCACATCAGCGTGGATCTCGACGGCGAGCCGTGCGCCTGCGGCGGACGTGGCTGCGTCGAGCGGATCGCCAGCGGCCCGCACATCGCGCGCCGCGCCCTGGAGAACGGCTGGCGTCCCGGCCCCGACGGCGACACCTCCGCCGCGGCCGTGGCCGCCGCCGCCCGGGCGGGCGACCCCGTGGCCGCCGCGTCCTTCGAGCGCGCGGCACAGGCCCTCGCCGCGGGGATCGCGGCCACCGCCACCCTCGTGGAGATCGACATCGCCGTCGTCGGCGGGGGAGTGGCGGGCGCAGGCGAGGTCCTCTTCGCCCCGCTCAGGCGCGGCCTCCGCGCGTACGCCACGCTCGACTTCGTACGGGACCTCCAGGTCGTCCCGGCGCTGACGGGCACGGACGCGGGTCTCCTGGGCGCGGCTGCCGCCGCGGCGGCAGCGCCGCCGTCCTGAGTCCCGGCGGCAGGCGCCTCCCGCCTCGGGCTGGGGGAGGCCGGCGTCACCGGGCCCTTGGCGGGCCCAGGGGCGACCGGCGTCCCCTGCGCCCAGGACGGGGCGCCGGGTCCAGGACGGGGCGCCAGGCCCGGGACGGGCGCCGGGCAAGGGGCGCTGTCCGGCCCGGGCGCGCCGAGGGCCCGCGCCACGCCCCGCTCGGTGCCGCGGTCCCGTGTCGTGCGCGGCGCGGTGGTCCCGCGTCGTACGGCGGCGTGGTGCTCCCGTGTCGTACGTGGCGCCGGGGTCCGGCGTCGTGTCGCGGCGCGGCCGTCGGGCGTCGTGTTCAGCCCCGCACCGTGTCCGCCGACCGCTGTTCCACGATCACCAGAAAGGCGTCGGCCTCCAGATCCATCACGACGCGCGCGGGCAGCCCCTCCTCCCGCCGCGCGTGGGCGAACTCCTCCGCCGGCAGGCTGCCGCGCGGGCCGCCCGCGGGAAACCATTCCAATACCGTTCGGTCCATCTCCGCACCCCCTCGTGCTCGCCGTTTCCAACGACGACCGCTCGGGATGTGTTACGCGCCGGGGGTGTGCCCCGGTTCCGCCGCCCGCTGCGACCGGACCAGTTCCGCCGGAGGGTTTCCGTGGCAGGGTGGTGCGGGCAGTCCACTGGGGGCAACCGAAGAGGGGGAATCGTGATCGTCTGGATCAACGGTGCGTTCGGCGCGGGGAAGTCCAGCACCGCGCGCGGGCTGGTCGATCTGATCCCGAACAGCACGCTGTACGACCCCGAGCCGGTCGGCGGCGCCGTCTGCCGGCTGCTCCCGCAGAAACGTCTCGCGGAGGTCACCGACTTCCAGGACCTGCCGATGTGGCGCCGCCTGGTCGTGGACGCGGCCGCCGCGATGCTCGCCGAGGTCGGCGGCGTGCTCGTCGTCCCGATGACCCTGATCCGACAGGACTACCGGGACGAGATCTTCGGCGCTCTCGCCGCCCGCAGGATCGAGGTGAGGCATGTCGTGCTCGCTCCCGACGAAACGATCCTGCGCGGCCGTATCGACAGCCGTGCCGCGTTCGCCGCCGAGGCGGGGGCCGGCGGCGGGGTCGCCGGTGAGCCCGGCTCCGCGGCGTACGCCGAGGCCGCGGGCGAGACCCCGGCGCAGGCCGCCGAACGCGTCCGCCGCTGGTGTCTCGACCACATCGACCCCTTCCGCGACGCCCTCGACGGCTGGCTGGCCGCCGACGCCTACGCCGTCGACAACTCCGCGCTCACCGCCGCCGAGACCGCCCGGGCCGTCGCCGACGCCGTCGCCGCCGGACACGCCGCGCCCTGCGGCATCGTCCAGACCCCCGAACCCACCGGCGAGACCCTGGCGGCCGGAGTCCTGCTCTTCGACGAACAGGACCGCTTCCTGCTCGTCGACCCCACCTACAAGCCCGGCTGGGAGTTCCCGGGCGGCGTCGTCGAACCCGGCGAGGCGCCCGCCCGCGCCGGCATGCGCGAGGTCGCCGAGGAGATAGGCCTCCGACTCGACACCGTCCCCCGTCTCCTCCTCGTCGACTGGGAACGCCCCCAGCCCCCCGGCTACGGCGGCCTCCGCCTCCTCTTCGACGGCGGCCGGCTCGGCACCGCCGAGGCCGACCGCCTCCTCCTGCCCGGCGCCGAACTCCGCGCCTGGCGCTTCGTCACCGAGGAAGAGGCCGCGGACCTCCTGCCCCCGGTCCGCTACGCCCGCCTCCGCTGGGCCCTGCGCGCCCGCGAACGGGGCACGGTGCTGAACCTGGAGGCGGGCGTACCGGTCGGCTGAGGGCGACCGCAGACCGGCGGGGAAGCCCGCCGGAGCCACACCGGCGCACCCGGTTCGGGGGTCGGCCGGCCGTCGCCGAGCCCGGCTCGGGCCCCGGCTAGCCGTCGAACCAGACGACCAGCCGGACGTGCTCCTCGCCGTGGATCTCGGCCAGCGTCCGCATCGTCGCCCACAGGGGTTCCCACGCGCCGTCCGTCTGGACGGCGTCCCGCCGGCTCGTCCGTGCCCTGCGGAAGAGCCGGCCGTCCTGCAGCCACTCGGATCCCTCCGGCCGGTCCTCCGGGTCCCAGAACCCCTTTCCGGTCAGGACCCAGGCCCCGGCCCGGGAGAACGCGTGGACACGGGCGTCCACCCGCTCCCCGAGCTCGTCCCAGTCCACCCGGGCCAGCTCCGCCCACCCGATCCAGCTCGCGCCGTACGCGCTCGGCCCCCAGCTCTCGTACGCGCTCAGCACCTCGGCCGAGACGTCCCCGGGCAGCCCCCGGTCCGCCGCGAGGGGGCGGAAACCCGCGTGGTTGCGTACCCCGAACAGACAGCCGAAGGCGTCGTAGCAGCGCCCGCCGTACAACAGGTCCAGGTCGACGGCCCGGCGCCAGCCCGAAACGTCCTCCTCGTCGAGCCTGCGGTGCGTGGGGAGGCACTCCACGTGCCCGTAGATGTCGGTTCCCATACCGCCGGATTCTGCGGCCCGCGACGCGATCAGGCCATGTGATTCCGGCAGGCCGCCGGTCACCCGGGCCCGGGGCGGGCGCCGGACCGTCACGCCTCCGCCGCGGCCGCCGCCTTCTCCAGCCGCACCGCCGCGTCCACCGTGACCGGCTCGCCGTGCCCGCAGCACAGCACCGACGGGCGGAGTCCGGCCAGGCGGCGCATCGAGGCGAGGGCCTCGGCGCGGTCGACGTGGAAGACGCCGAACATGACGTCCGGTACGGAGGCCACGGTGTCACCCGTGAACAGGACGCCGTGGCGCGGGAGATGGACCGCGAGCGAGCCGGGCGTGTGGCCGGGGCCGTGCACCGCCACCGCGCCGTCGCCGAAGCCGAGCTCCTCACCGTCCGCGACCTCGCGGTCCACCCGGGTCGGCGGCGCCTCGGGGACGGTGAGCCCGTGCGCGTACAGCGGCAGCTCCCAGTCGAGCAGATCCGGCTCCGGGACCGGCAGTTCGCCCCGGATGACAGGGGCGTCCAGCGAGTGCGCCAGGACCTCCGCGCCGAAGCGGTCGGCCAACTCCTGTGCCGCGCCCACATGGTCGCGGTGGCAGTGGGTGAGAACGATCCGGCGGATGAGGGACGGGTCCAGGTCCGCGCCGCGCAGCGCCGTCGCGATCTCGTCGGCGGCGCCCGCCCACCCGGCGTCGATCAGGGTCAGTTCCGTGTCGTCCCGCCACAGGAAGGCCTGGCCGACGGAGAAGCGCAGCATGTGAAGGCGGGGAACGATCTCTACGAGGTCCATGCCGCGAACGTACGTCCACGGCCGGCCCCCGGGGCCGGGCTACGCTCTGGGCGAGTTCCGCCCAGAGCGTGACCGCTGCGGGAACTACGCCTTCGAGCGGGCGTAGTTGAGGAGGAAGTGCGCCTCGGCGACCGACAGGCGCTCCAGCTCCTCCGGCGACACCGACTCGTTCACCGCGTGGATCTGCGCCTCCGGCTCGCTCAGACCGATCAGCAGGATCTCCGACTCCGGGTACAGCGTCGCCAGCGTGTTGCACAGCGGGATCGAGCCGCCCATGCCGGCCGTCTGCATCTCCTCACCGGGGTACGCGACCTTCATCGCCTCGGCCATCGAGAGGTACGCCGGGCTCGACGTGTCCGCCTGGAAGGCCTGGCCCCGGCCGACCTGCTCCAGGCTGACCCGGGCGTTCCACGGGGTGTGCTTCTCGATGTGCGCGAAGAGCAGCTCGGTCGCCTTCGCGGCGTCCTGGCCGGGCGGCACCCGCAGGCTGATCTGGGCGCGGGCGGTCGCCGGGATCGACGGCGTGGCGCCCGCCACCGGGTGGCAGTCGATGCCGACGACGGTCACGGCCGGTCGCGCCCAGATCCGGTCGGCGACCGTGCCGTTGCCCGGCAGGTCCACCCCGTCGAGCACCTTCGCGTCCTTGCGGAAGTCGGCCTCCGGGTACTGCAGGCCCTCCCACTCGGCGTCCGCCGGCAGCCCGTCGATGACCGTCGAACCGTCCTCCGCGCGCATCGAGTCGAGCACCCGGATCAGCGCGGCCAGCGCGTCCGGCGCGGCACCGCCGAACTGCCCCGAGTGCAGGTTGCCCTGCAGCGTGTCGACGGTGACGCGGATCATCGTCATGCCGCGCAGCGTCGCCGTCACGGTCGGCAGGCCGACGCGGAAGTTGCCCGCGTCGCCGATGACGATCGCGTCGGCCGTGAGCAGCTCGGGGTGCGCCTCCGCGTACCTCTCGAGACCGCCCGTGCCCTGCTCCTCCGAGCCCTCCACGATCACCTTGACGGTGACCGGCACGCCGCCGTTCGCCTTCAGGGCGCGCAGCGCGAGCAGGTGCATGATGAAGCCGCCCTTGCAGTCGGCGGCGCCACGCCCGTACCAGCGCCCGTCCTCCCGCTCGGTCAGCCGGAACGGCGGGGTCACCCACGCCGACTCGACCAGCATCGGCTGCACGTCGTAGTGCGCGTAGAGCAGCACGGTCGGGGCGCCGGCCGGGCCGGGCAGCACGCCGTACACCGACTGCGAGCCGTCGGGGGTGTCGAGCAGGGCGACGTCCTGGAAGTCCTCCGCCCGCAGCGCGTCGGCCACCCAGTTCGCGGCGGCCACGCACTCGCTGCGCGGCGCGACCGCCTCGTCCGCGACCGACTGGAAGGCCACCAGCTCCGTCAGCTCCGCCTTGGCGCGGGGCATCAGCGATGCGACGGTCTCGGCGATCGGATTCGCGGTCATGGGCACGCTCCTGGTGGGTGCGACGTTGTCAGAACGACGCCGTGTATCGGTTGTACGGCGAACGCATGGCCGATCCTACGGCGCGGGGTGACACGGCCGGGCCCCGCTACTGAGCCGTAGGATGCGATCACAGCAGGTACCACCGGTCGGATCAGGAGCAGAAGCACATCGTGAGCAGCGAGAACGCAGACGCCGGAGCGGCAGAGGCTGGAGCGGGGGCGGTGGGCCCGGACGGGGGGCAGCCGGTGTGGGACGTGGTCGTCGTGGGTGCCGGGCCGGCGGGGGCCTCCGCGGCCTACGCGGCGGCGGTGGCCGGACGGCGGGTGCTGCTCCTGGAGAAGGCCGAACTGCCCCGTTACAAGACGTGCGGCGGCGGCATCATCGGCCCGTCGCGCGACGCGCTGCCGCCCGGCTTCGAACTGCCCCTCCAGGACCGCGTGCACGCGGTCACCTTCCAGCACAACGGGCGCTTCGCCCGCACGCGGCGCTCCCGCCGCATGCTGTTCGGCCTCATCAACCGGCCCGAGTTCGACGCCCAGCTCGTCGAGCACGCCCAGAAGGCGGGCGCCGAGCTGCGCACCGGTGCCACCGTCAGCCGCGTCGAGCAGCACGGGCCGGCCGTGCCGGACCGCCGCACCGTGGCGGTCGTCCTCGCCGACGGCGAGACGGTCCTGGCCCGGGCCGTGGTCGGCGCGGACGGCAGCGCGAGCCGCATAGGCGCGCACGTCGGCGTCAAGCTCGGCCAGGTCGACCTCGGCCTGGAGTCGGAGATCCCCGTGCCGCCCTCGGTGGCCGAGGACTGGAAGGGCCGCGTCCTCATCGACTGGGGCCCGCTGCCGGGCAGTTACGGCTGGGTGTTCCCCAAGGGGGAGACGCTGACCGTCGGCGTCATCTCGGCGCGTGGCGAGGGCGCGGCGACCAAGCGCTATCTGGAGGACTTCGTCGCGCGGCTCGGTCTCGCCGGCTTCGAACCCTCCGTCTCCTCCGGCCATCTGACCCGCTGCCGCACCGACGACTCGCCGCTCTCCCGCGGCCGGGTCCTGGTCTGCGGCGACGCGGCGGGTCTCCTGGAGCCGTGGACGCGCGAGGGCATCTCCTTCGCGCTGCGCTCGGGCCGGCTCGCGGGCGAGTGGGCGGTCCGGATCGCCGAGGCGGGCGACGCGGTGGACGCGCGCCGACAGGCGCTGAACTACGCCTTCGCCATCAAGGCCGGGCTCGGCGTGGAGATGGCCGTGGGCCGCCGGATGCTCGCGGCGTTCGAGCGGCGACCGGGTCTGCTGCACGCGGCGATCACCGGCCTGCGGCCCGCGTGGAAGGCGTTCACGGACATCACGCGGGGTTCGACGACGCTGGCCGGCCTGGTCCGTGGCAACGGCCTGGCGCACCGCGCCCTCGACCTGCTCGACCGCAGGATCGACACCTCGGCGGGCGTGGGCCCGGCGGGGCGTGGTGTCGCGCCGCGCAAGGAGGACGGGGCGGCGCAGGACGCGGTCCTGGAAGTGGACGGCGGCGCGGCCGAGCCCGCCGCGGATGCCGGGGAGGGCCTCGGCCGGCAGGTGCCGGAAGCCTCCTGAGCAGTCGGCGCGGTGCGTCCTGAGGGCGGTGCGGAGCGGATCCGTACCGCCCTCACGCACGGGCGCCCGTGGTGGTGACGCGGAAGACGGGGTGCTTGGGCGCGATGGCCCGCAGCTCCTCGTCCGTGGAGTCCGGCCCGACGCCCTGGAAGAACACCCCGACCTCGGCCTTCCAGCGCTTGAGGTAGGCGCGCAGCAGAACGGGCTTGTCGTCGTCCGCGACCTCGACCGCGGTGAACGGCTCGACGTGCTTGCCGAGGTGCAGCTCGCCGCCGCCGGCCGCGCGCATGTTGTGGGTCCACTGGACGTGGCCGCGCGGGGCGACGAGGTACCGGGCGCCGTCCACGGTCAGCAGGTTGACGGGGGTGCGGCGCCACTCGCCGCTCTTGCGACCGCGCACGGCGAGGACGCGGGAGCCCCAGACGCTGATGCCGCGCCGGGTCATCCAGGTGACGGCGCGGTTGATCACGTTGATCGTGAGCCAGCCGGGCTTGATGACGTGGGCGGCGGCGGGGCGGTCGGACGGCTGAGCGGGCATCGAGGCCTCCTGGGGCGAGAGAGTCGGTGAGCGCCGCTCTGAAGTGTGAGCGGTGCTCTCGCTTGAGATCAGTGTGCACGGATCGGTGCACTCAAGCAAGAGCACTGCTCTCTTTTCAGTGCGGTGCTCCGAAACATGGCAGACTGCTCTTCATGACCACCGTCCAAGGAGCCCGCGCCCGCGCCCGCATCGAGATCACCGCCGCCATCAAGGACGAGGCCCGCCGCCAGCTCGCCGCCGAGGGCGCGGCGAAGCTCTCGCTTCGCGCCGTCGCCCGGGAGCTCGGCATGGTCTCCTCCGCGCTCTACCGCTACTTCCCCAGCCGCGACGACCTGCTGACCGCGCTCATCATCGACGCGTACGACGCCGTCGGCGCCGCCGCCGAACAGGCCCACGCCGCCGCCCGGACCGCCGCCCCGGGCGACCACCTGGCCCACTGGACCGCCGTCTGCCGCGCCGTCCGCACCTGGGCGGTCGCCCACCCCCACGAGTACGCCCTCATCTACGGCTCCCCGGTCCCCGGTTACACCGCCCCGCAGGACACGATCGTCCCCGCCTCCCGCGTCGGCCTGCTGCTCGTCTCCGTCGCCCGCTCCGCCTACCAGGACAAGGGCGTCGCCCCACCGCCGCTCCCGGCCACCCTCGAGCCCGAGGCGGCCCGACTGGCCGGCGACCTGGCCCCCGACCTGCCCCCGCCGCTGGCCGTCGCCCTCGTCCTCGCCTGGGCGCAGCTCTTCGGCCTGATCTCCTTCGAGGTCTTCGGCCAGTTCAACAACGTCGTCGAGGACCGCGACGCCTTCTTCGCGACGGCGGCGGAGCGGCTGGGCCGCGAGGTGGGACTGCTTCCGAAGCCCTGACGTCGCCGGAGCGGACGCGAGGCCGCCCCGCCCCGGAGGCCCGCCGGCCGTCGCCGCCGGCGCCCCGCCCGTACTCCCGCGGGAGTACGGGTGACCGCCCCGCCCGGCTGACGCCCCGGGCACCCGGCCCCGTCTAGCGTGGCCGCATGGACGAAGAGGCGACCAGGACTCCGGGCCCCGGGCGCGACGGTTTCCCGCCCGACCGCGGCCCGCGGCGCCGGGGGGCGCCCTCCGACGAGGCGCGGCGCGTCCGGCCCGGTCCCGGCGGCGCCCGTAACGAACGACCCGGTCCCGGCGGGGATCGGCAGGGGTGGGGCGGGCACGGGGGGCCGTGGCGCGGTGGGCCCCGGGGGTGGGCCGCGCGGGAGCCCGGCGACGGGCTGCCCTGGCGGTCCACGCTCCTGGTCACCGTGTTCGTCCTGGTCGGGACCGGCTTCGCCGCCCGCAACCAGCCCGACCGCACCGCGCTCGACGCCCTCGGGCGCGCCCTGCTCCTGCTCGGCGCCGCACCGCTGCTGCTGCGCCACCGCTACCCGGTGCCCGTGGTGTTCGGGGTGGCGGCGGTGACCCTGGGCTATCTCGCCGCCGGGTACGCGTACGGCCCGGTCTTCGTCCTCGTCGCCGTCGCCTGCTTCGCCGCCGTCGTGCACGGGCACCGGAGGGCCGCCTGGTGGGCGATCGGGCTGCTGTGGGCCGGACACCTGGTGCTGGCCCACTGGCTCTACCGGTATCTGCCGCCTGCCGGCGACGGCGCCGCCCCCTGGGGCCAGGAGATCCCGGTCGCCGCCTTCGCCATGGCCGTCCTGGCCGCCTCCGAACTCGTCCGGGTCCGCCGCGAGCAGTGGGCCAAGGAGCGCGCCGAGCGAGCCGCCGCCGAGCGCCGCAGGGCCGACGAGGAGCGGCTGCGGATCGCCCGCGAGCTGCACGACGTCCTCGCCCACTCGCTCTCCGTGATCAACGTCCAGGCCGGCGTCGGCCTCGCCCTGCTCGACTCCGACCCGGGCCAGGCCCGTACCGCCCTCACCACCATCAAGGCGGCCAGCAAGGAGGCCCTGGGCGAGGTGCGGCAGGTGCTCGACACCCTGCGCGCCCCGGGCGACGCGCCCCGTGCCCCGGCGCCCGGCCTCGACCGCCTCCCCGAACTCGTCGAGCAGGCCGCCGCCGCGGGGCTCACCGTGCGGACGCAGAGCGAGGGGCGGCGCCGACGGCTCCCGCCCGGCACGGAGCTCGCGGCGTTCCGGATCGTGCAGGAGGCGCTGACCAACGTGGTCCGCCACTCCGGTTCGCGCACGGCCCTGGTCGTCCTCGGCTACGGCCCCGCCGTCCTCGACCTGCGCATCGACGACGAGGGGCCGGCCACCGGGGACGACGCGGGCGGCAGCGGCAACGGACTCGCCGGAATGCGGGAGCGGGCCGCGGCGCTCGGTGGCACGATCGAGGCGGGCACCCGGACGGACGGCGGCTTCCGGGTGCACGCGGTCCTTCCCGTACGGCCGGAGGAGCCGCCCGTGCGGCCGGAGGAGCCGCGCGTACGGCCGGAGGAGCCGCCCGTGCGGCCGGAGGAGCCGCGCGTACGGCCGGACGATCCGCCCGTACGATCAGAGGAACCGCCCGCCACGCGCCCCGAGGAGTCCCCGTGAGCCCGGAGAGTCGCGCGGTCAGCGTCCTGCTCGCCGACGACCAGTCGTTGGTGCGGGCCGGCTTCCGCGCGCTCCTGGACGCCCAGCCGGACATCGTGGTGGCGGGCGAGGCCGCGGACGGCGAGGAGGCGGTGGCGAGGACGCGCGAACTGCGCCCCGACGTCGTCCTGATGGACATCCGCATGCCGCAGCTGGACGGCCTCGCCGCGACCCGCCTGATCACCGCCGACGCGGAGCTCGGCGCGGTCAAGGTGGTCATGCTGACGACCTTCGAACTCGACGAGTACGTCTTCGAGGCGATCCGTTCCGGAGCCTCCGGCTTCCTGGTCAAGGACACCGAACCCGAGGAGCTGCTGCGCGCCGTGCGTGCGGTGGTGGCCGGCGACGCGCTGCTCTCGCCGGGAGTGACGCGGCGGCTCATCGAGGAGTTCGCGGCCCGCTCCAAGCCGCCCGCCCGGGCCGCCGGCCTCGACGAACTCACCGAACGGGAACGGGAGGTGATGGCACTGGTCGGCATCGGCCTCTCCAACGAGGAGATCGCCAGGCGCCTGGTCGTCAGCCCGCTCACCGCCAAGACGCACGTCAGCCGCACCATGGTGAAGCTCGGAGCCCGTGACCGGGCCCAACTCGTGGTCCTCGCCTACGAGTCGGGCCTGGTCCGCCCCGGCTGGCTGGGCTGAGCCGGTCGGGGTGGGGGCGTTCCGGGGCAGGCCGGGGCCGGTCGGCCCGGCGGGAGACGCGGGAGACTACGACCAGGTGATGCCGGAGTGCTCCCGCCACAGTCGGGCGAGGGACGCGTCTCCCGTCACCGTCACGGCCTCCTGGGGCAGGCGGTTCCACAGCGTCAGATAGAGCCGGTCGGCGGGCCCGCCGATCTCGCAGTCGGCCGGCCCTTCCGCGTTCCGCTCCGTCCGCGGCGCGTCCGGCGACAGGCGTACGGTCCACGCGTCGCCGGTGTCGGTGGCGCGGACCCGGAGCGTGCGGGGCACGTCGGAGCGCACGCGGCTGCGGTCGCGGCCGTGGAAGGCGCGGAGGAGTTCGTCGACGCCGTCGGCGGCGATCGCCGGGTCGACGGGTCCCGGACCCGTGGCGAGCGCGGACTCGGCGTCGGCCCGGTGCACCGTCGTCTCGTGCGCCTGGCGCCGCGCCCAGAACGCCAGCGGCGAGGGCGCGGGCAGGAAGCTCCAGCACGTGAGGTCCGCCGGAGCCGAGCGCAGGGCGTCGACCAGCCGGGTGTGGCCCTCGCGGACGTACGCCAGGAGTTCTTCGCCGTCGAGGTCGGGTTCGCCGCCGTCGGGCTGGGGGGAGGTGTGGCCCTCGGCGACGTGGACGGTGGCCCAGCGGTGCACCATCGTCGTGTGCCGCAGCAGGTCACGGACCTGCCAGCCGGGGCAGGTCGCGACCTGCGCGTCGGGCCCGGCCGCGGCGGCGGCGTCCAGGAGGGCCTTGCCGGCCGCGTCGAGTGCGTCGATGTGCGTGCCGATGCTCAGGGTGTCCATGGTGTCCATGGTGTCGGATTATCGCGCGTCGGCCGGTGCGCGACGGCGTCCCGACCCTGGCCCGCCCCGCCCGGCTCACCCGTCAACGCGCGCGGCGCACCCCGGTGTTGCGGGAGGCGTAGCCCATGGCGGCGGCGCCGGCGGCCAGGACGGCGACCGTGGTGAGGGCCACCGGCAGCGAGAACCAGTCGGCGAGGAAGCCGATGGACGGCGGTCCGAGCAACATGCCGCCGTAGCCCAGCGTCGAGGCGGTGGCGACGCCGCTCGGTCCGGCGAGGGCCCCGGCGCGGGCGACGGCGACGGGGAAGATGTTGGCGAGCCCGAGGCCGGTCACGGCGAAGCCGAGGAGCGCGGCCCACACGGTGGGGGCGAGCGCCCCGAGCAGCATGCCCGCGCCGGCGGTGAGTCCGCCCGCGACGAGCGTGCGGGTCTGGCCGAGCCGTTCGAGCAGGGCGGTGCCGGAGAGCCGGCCGGCGGTCATGGTGAGGGCGAAGAGCGAGTATCCGGCCGCGGCGATGCCCGGGTGGGCGTGCAGGTCCTGAGCGAGGTGCAGGGCGCCCCAGTCGGCCAGCGCGCCCTCCCCGTACGCCGTGCACAGCGCGATCACGCCGAAGACGAGAACGGCGCGACGCGACCCGGCGGGCCGGGTGGCGGAGGCGTCGGCGGGAAGCGACTCCGGGGGAGCGGGGGAGGGGTGACGGAGGAGTACGGGACCGGCGGCGGCCGTAAGGAGCAGTCCGGCCACCGTGAGGCCGAGCAGGTGTGCGGTCGGCGTCAGGCTCCCGGCGAGGAGTCCGCCGAGCCCGGCACCCAGCATGCCGCCGAGGCTGAACGCGGCGTGGAAGCCGGGCATGACGGGCCTGCGCAGCGCGGCGACGAGATCGACGGCGGCGCTGTTCATGGCGACGTTGATCCCGCCGTACGCGGCGCCGAACACCAGCAGGACGAGCCCGAGGGAGAGCGGGGTGCGGGTCAGCGCGGGCAGGGCGAGGGAGAGGGAGAGCAGGACGGCGGTGGCGACGGTGACGGGATGGCTGCCGTACCGCCGGCAGAGCCGCCCGGTCAGCGTCATCGTGACCACGGCACCCGCGGACACCCCGAGCAGCGCGAGCCCGAGGTCGCCGGCGGAGGCTCCGGTCTGCTCCTTGATGGCGGGGATGCGGACCACCCAGCCCGCGAAAAGGAAGCCGTCGAGGGCGAAGAACAGGGTCAGGGCGAGGCGGAGGCGGGTCAGGGGGAGGGCAGCGGTGTCTCCGCGGGATCCCCCGGATACGGCCGTCCGTACTTTGTTTAGTAGCGGCACAAACTCAGGATAGGGGCGAAGAGGGGCGGGATTCAAGACGACGGGCGCCGAGGCGCCCGCCTCAACGACTCCCGCCCACCGGCGGCCGGGCCGCCTCCGACCGGTGGCCGGGCCGTCTCCCGCCAGCGACCGGGCCGCCCTCGACCGACGACCGGGCTGCCTCCGGCCGACGACCGGGCCGCCTCCGGCCGACGACCGGGCCGCCTCCGGCCGACGACCCGGCCGTCTCCGGCCGACGACCGAGCCCCCGCCGAGCGGTGGCGCTCGGCCATCGGACACGGCGAGACCCGGACAAAGCCGGGTGCCCGGAGCTCGTGGTGGGCCGATCATGGGAGACTCGCCCACATGAACGGCAAGGCGACGACGACCCGGACACGGCTGGACAGGGGGCGCAGCGCGCTCGGACCCGCGTTGGAACTGGTGCACACGGGCCGGGCGCCGACGCGGGCCGTGCTGACCGCCGAGCTCGGTGTCACGCGGGCCACCGCCGGAGCCGTCGCCGCCGAGCTGGAGGCGCTCGGTCTCATCCGCGTCGACTCCAACCCCGGCGCGGCCGCCGGCTCGCAGGGCCGGCCCTCGCACCGGCTCGCCGTGCACGAGAAGGGGCCCGTCGCCCTCGCCGCCCAGGTCCACGCCGACGGTTTCCGCGCCGCGCTCGTCGGGCTCGGTGGCACCATCGAGGCCACCGCACCCGGCTGTGTCACCGTCTCCGCCGACCCCGCGCAGGTCCTCGGCGAGGTCGTCGCGGCCGGGGCCGCGCTGCTGCGCGCGAGCGGGCGCCGCTGCGTGGGCGCCGGGCTCGCCGCGCCCTCCGCCGTGGCCGAGCCCGAGGGCACCGCCCTCAATCCGCTGCACCTCGCCTGGCCCGCCGGTGCGCCCGTCCGCGAGATCTTCGCCGAGCAGGTCCGTGCGGCCGGCATCGAGGGCCCCGCCTTCACCGGTAACGACGTCAACCTCGCCGCCCTCGCCGAGCACCGCCACGGTGCCGGGCGCGGCGCCAAGGACCTGCTGTGCGTGGCCACCGGCCACCGCGGCGTCGGCGGCGCGCTCGTGCTCGACGGGCGCCTGCACACCGGGAGTTCGGGGCTGGCCCTGGAGGTCGGTCACCTCACCGTCAACCCGGAGGGGCGCCCCTGCCACTGCGGCTCCCGCGGCTGCCTCGACGTCGAGACCGACCCGCTCGCCTTCCTCACCGTCGCCGGCCGGGCGCCCGGCCCGGAGGTCTCCCTGCTCCAGCAGGCCCGTGACCTGCTCCGCGACCATCCGGACGACCCGGGGGTGCGCGCCGCCACGGAGGAGTTGATCGACCGGCTCGGCCTCGGCCTGGCCGGCCTCGTCAACCTCCTCAACCCCGACCGGATCATTCTCGGCGGCCTCCACCGCGAGCTCCTGGACGCGGATCCGGGCCGGCTGCGCGCCGTGGTCGCCGACCGCAGTCTGTGGGGCCGCAGCGGCGGCGTACCGATCCTCCCCTGCACCCTCGATCACAACAGCCTGGTCGGTGCCGCCGAGCTCGCGTGGCAGCCGGTCCTCGACGATCCCCTTAATGCGTTGGGCGGGGTGCCCGCCACGGAGTAGGGTCCGGCCCCATGACCAAGATCGAGACCGGCACCACCGGCGCCGCCGCGACCGCGCCCGCCGCCACAGTGACCACGGATGCCCCGCCGCGCCTCGGCACTGGACTCACCTTCCACGGTCCGCTCTCCGAGGCCCGCGTCGGCCGTGTCGTCGCGCGTCTCGCCGCCGCTTCGCCCGCCACGGTGCTGGACATCGGCTGCGGCTGGGGCGAGTTGCTGCTGCGCGTGCTCGACGCCGTGCCCGGCGCCTCGGGCCTGGGCATCGACATCAATGGCGACGACCTCGCCCTCGGCCGCCGCCTCGCCGCCGAACGCGGGCTCGCCGAGCGGGTCGACTACGTCGAGGAGTCCGGGCTCGGCACGACCCGTGGCCCCGCCGACACCGTCCTGTGCCTGGGCTCCGGCCAGGCGCTGTGCGACCCCGACCTGCCGTACGACCCGGCCGTCGTCCTGCGCGAACTGCGCCGCCTGGTACGGCCCGGCGGCCGGGTCCTGCTCGGAGAGGGCTTCTGGGAGCACACGCCCACCGACGCCGAACTCGCCCGGATGTGGCCCGACGCCCGCGTCGAGGACCACTGCACCCTCGACGTGCTGGTCGACCTCGCCGTCGAGGCGGGGTTCCGGCCCGCCTGGATCGAGACGGCGAGCCCGGAGGAGTGGGAGGAGTTCGAGTCGGGCTACCGCCACGCCGTCGAACTCTGGCTCGCCGCCCATCCGGACCACCCCCTCGCCGCCGAGACCCGGGCCCGCGTCGACCGTCAGCGTTCCCAGTGGCTGGGCTACCGCTCGGTGCTCGGCATCGCCTACCTCACCCTGGTGCCGGTCGGCTGAATTCCCGGTGCGGGCCCAGGACCCGTCGCCTAGGGTGGCGCGGTGGCTACCCAGATGATCATTCTCAACGGCGGTTCGAGCTCCGGTAAGACCGGCATGGTGCGCTGTCTGCAGTCCCTGCTCCCCGACCCGTGGCTGGCGTTCGGCGTCGACGGGTTCGTCGACGCGCTGCCCGCGAGGATGCGGGACGGGGACGGCGGGATCGAGTTCGGGGAGGACGGCAGCGTCAGCGTCGGCGCGGACTTCCGCGCCCTGGAGGCGGCGTGGCTGGCGGGCATCGCGGCCATGGCCCGGGCCGGCGCCAGGATCGTCGTCGACGAGGTCTTCCTCGGCGGCGCCGCCTCGCAGGAGCGCTGGCGCGAGGCCCTCGACGGCGTCGACGTGCTGTGGGTCGGGGTGCGCTGCGACAGCACGGTCGCCGCCGGCCGCGAGATCGCCCGCGGCGACCGTACGCCGGGCATGGCCGCCCAGCAGGCGGAGATCGTCCACGAGGGCGTGGTCTACGACCTGGAGGTCGACACCTCGCGTACGGAGTCCCTGGAGTGCGCCCGCGCCATCGCCGCCCACGTGCGCTGATCCGTCACCGCCGGGCCGGTCGCCCCGTCGCCACCGGGGGTCACCACATCCGGCCCGCCGGATCGCCACCGGGGGTCACCGCAGCCGGCCCGCCGGATCGCCACCGTGGGTCACCGCAGCCGGCCCGCGGGGATCGACACGGGGGGCACCACATCCGGTCCGCGGGGATCGCCACCGGGGGTCACCCCGGTCGGCCCGCGAGATCGCCACCGGGCACCCCAGCCCCGCCGGATCGCTACCGGGGTCGCCCCGGTCGGCCCGCGAGATCGCCACCGGGCACCCCAGCCCCGCCGGATCGCCACCGCGGGTCACCACAGCCGGCCCGCCGGGATGGCCGCGCGGCCCGGCTGCGACACGTGCAGCACCTGGAAGCGCTCGTCCTCCTCGCCCGCCGAGGCCGGCGCCTCCGGGGTCTCCCACAGGGTGAGGGTGAGCAGCTCCCAATGGCGCGGGTCGACGGCGAGCGTGCTCGCCACCACGCCGTCCGCCGCCGCCCGGCGGGCGTGCCGGGCCAGCGCCTCCGCGACCGCCTCGGCGGGCGGCGTGCCCTCGGGCAGGCGCTCCCTGCGCCGGGTCGCGACGCGCGGCGGAGCGGCGGTCGCCGGGCCCTCCTCGTACGCCACGGAGGTCCAGTGCTGGACGACGGGCCGGCCGAAGTCGTTCACGATGCCCTGGAAACCGGGACCCCACAGGAACGTGTTCATCCCGGCGGCCGTGGCCCACAGGTAGAACGGCGCGTACTGGTTGACCGGCGAGCCGTCCGCCCGCTCCCGCATCAGATACGCCTTCAGGCCCAGGCCGGGGAAGTGGTCCAGGAGGTGCCCCCGGGTGGCGACCCGCTCGCGGATGATCTCCATGTCGTAGTCGGCGGGCAGCGTGATCTCGTACTGCAGGGCGTGCATGAGCCGGGCTCCTCGGGGCGTCAGGGGGCGGTGCGGGGGGACAGCAGTGCGAGCAGCCCGCGGACCGCGGCGTCGAAGGCGGCGGGGGAACCGGTGGCGCGGGCGAGGACGTAGCCGCCCTGGACCGTCGCGACGACGGTCGAGGCGACCTCGTGCGCGTCCAGCGGTCCGGTGAACTCCCCGCCGTCCAGGCCCTCCTGGACGATCGCGGCGAGCCGGCCGCGCAGCCAGTCGAGCGTCTCGTCGACCGGCTCGCGCAGCTCCTCGCTCGCGATGACGTCCGGGTCCATCGTCAGCCTGCCGACGGGGCAGCCGCGCAGCACGTCGCGCTCGCGCAGCAGATACGCCTCGATCCGCGCGTACGCCGACCCCTCCGGGCCGAGGGCGCGCTCCGCGGCCTCCCGCAGCTCGGCCGCGGTGCGCCGGATCGCCGCGAGGGCGAGGTCCGGCTTGCCGTCGAAGTGGTGGTACATGCTGCCCTGGCCCGCGCCGGCGGCCTGTTGGATCGCCTTCGGGCTGGTGCCGACGTAGCCGCGCTCCCAGAGCAGTTCGCGGGTGGCCTCGATCAGTCGCTCGGACGCGTTCGCGCTCATGCAGGCACTGTACATACCAGTAGGTACAGAGTCGAGGAGCAGCCGCCGGGACCGCTCGTACTCCCGCCGTCGTACGGCCGAAGCCGCTGGCCGTACGACGACCCGGGGGCGTGCGTGGAGGCAGTCTCGAAGCATCCACCACCAGAGGAGCTGACCGACGATGAACACCCTCGCCCACGCGGGCCCCGGCCCGTGGATCCTCTTCTTCCCGCTCGTCTGGGCCGCCGTGATCATCACCGTGGTCACCGTGCTGCGCCGGTTCGGATGGCGCCGGCACCGAGGCCCGGGCGGCTCCGGCGGCCCCGGCGCCTCCCGCGTCGACGAGCGGTCGCCGATCGCACTGCTCGGACACCGCTTCGCCGCGGGCGAGATCGACGAGGACGAGTACTGGCGCCGGCTGACGGTCCTGGAGGAGCAGTTCGGCCGCACCACGGAGGAGAAGGGACGCCGCCGATGACCACCGGCACGCTCCCGGCCGCCGCGCGGGTCGTCGACGCGGTCAAGGTCTACGGTCGCGGGGACACCGAGGTCCGGGCCCTGGACGGGGTGAGCGTCGGCTTCCCGGCCGGCCGCTTCACCGCGATCATGGGCCCCTCGGGCTCCGGCAAGTCCACCCTCATGCACTGCGCCGCCGGGCTCGACACGCTGACCTCGGGTTCCGCCCTCATCGGCGACACCGACCTGTCCGCGCTCGACGACCGGCGTCTCACCCTGCTGCGGCGCGAGCGGATCGGCTTCGTCTTCCAGGCCTTCAACCTGCTGCCGACGCTCACGGTCGCCGAGAACATCACGCTGCCCCTGGACCTGGCGGGCGCAGCCCCGGACCGGGCCTGGATCGACGGCCTCGTCGACACGGTGGGGCTGCGCGACCGGCTCCACCACCGGCCGAGCCAGCTGTCCGGCGGCCAGCAGCAGCGGGTCGCCGTCGCGCGCGCCTTCGCCGGTCGTCCGGACGTCGTCTTCGCCGACGAACCCACCGGCAATCTGGACTCCCGCTCCGGCGAGGAGGTGCTGCGGCTGCTCGGCGACACGGTGCGAAGGACGGGGCGGACGGTCGTCATGGTCACGCACGATCCGGTGGCCGCCGCCCATGCCGACGAGGTCGTGTTCCTCGCGGACGGGCGGCTCGTCGATCGGATCCAGCATCCGACCTCCGATCTCGTCCTGGACCGGATGAAGTCACTCGACACCAGGAGCGAGCGACTCCTCGACGGCAGGGCCAGAGCCGGCTCCACAGCGGGGGAGCGGTGACATGACCACCCTCCGTCTCAGCCTCGCCTCCCTGCGCGCCCACCGGCGCCGCTTCCTGGGCACCTTCGCCGCCGTCCTGCTCGGCGTCGCGTTCCTCACCGGCACCCTCGTCATGGGCGACACCCTGCGGGCGAGCTTCGGCACCCTCTTCGGCAACGCCAACAGCGGCACGGACGCCGTCGTGCGCAGCACGAGCGTCGTGACGGTCGCCGGCGAGGCCCAGGGCACCCGCAGCCCCGTCGACGCCGCGCTCGCCGAGCGCCTCGCCGAGGTCCCCGGGGTCGCCGCCGCCGTTCCCCGGATCGAGGGCGCGGGCCAGCTCGTCGGTGCCGACGGCAAGCCGGTCGGCGGCCAGGGCCCGCCCACCCTCGCGGGCAATTGGATCCAGGATCCAGAACTCAATCCGTACGCCCTTGCCGAAGGCCGCGCCCCGCAGAAGAGCGGCGAGGCCGTCGTCAACCGGGGGGCCGCGAAGACCGGCGGCCTCACCCTCGGCTCCACCACCGTCCTGCGCACCCCCGACCCGGTGCGCGTCACCGTCGTCGGCCTCGCCACCTTCGGTGGCGCGGACGGCATGGGCCAGGTCACCTACACCGGACTGACCCGGGCCGACGCCGAGAAGTACCTGACGCCGAAGGCGGGACAGGCGAGCGCCGTTCTCGTCAGGGCCGGACCCGGCACCTCCCCGGAGGAACTGGTCGCCGCGCTCGGCGCCGCGCTGCCCGAGGGGGTCGAAGCGATCACCGGCCAGCAGGCCACCGACGAGAGCAACGAGATGATCTCCGGCCGCTTCCTCACCCTGTTCACCACGTTCCTGCTGGTGTTCAGCGGGGTCGCCCTGCTCGTCTCCGTCTTCTCCATCCACAACACCTTCGCCATCGTCGTCGCCCAGCGCACCCGCGAGAACGCCCTGCTGCGCGCCCTCGGCTCCGCCCGCCGCCAGGTCGTCACCATGACGCTCTCCGAGGCCGTCGCCGTCGCGGTCCTCGCCTCCGCGGCCGGTCTGCTCGGCGGCATCGGCATCGCGGCCGGACTGCAGGCCCTCTTCCCGGCCGTCGGCTTCGCCTTCCCCGAGGGCGACCTGGTGATCAGCTGGGTCTCACTGGCCCTGCCCTTCGCCGTAGGGCTCGCCGTCTGCGTCGGCTCGGCCCTGCTCCCCGCCGTACGGGCCGGGCGCACCGCCCCGCTCGCCGCTCTGCGGGAGACCGCCGTCGACGACTCGGGTACCTCCCGCACCCGTTCCGCGGCCGGGGCCGGACTGCTCGCCCTGGCCGTGGGCCTGGCCCTGGTGGGCGTCCTGGCCACCCCGTCGCTCTGGCTCGCCGGCACCGGAGCGGTCCTCGCCCTCGCCGCGTTCGTCGTCCTGGGCCCGGTGGCCTCGTCGTACGCGATACGGATCCTGGGCGGACCACTTCGGGGCACCCACCGCGATCTCGCCCGCCGCAACGCCCTGCGCAGCCCGCGCCGTACCGCCGCCACCGCCACCGCGCTCATGATCGGCGTCGCCGTCGTCGCGCTGTTCACCGTCTTCGGCGCCTCGCTCAAGGCCACCATGGACGACACCGTCTCCCGCTCCTTCGCCGGCGACGTGGCCGTCAGCGCGCCGTCCTTCGGCGCGGGCGGCAGCGGGCTCAGCCCGCGCCTCGCCCCCGCCGTGGCCGCACTGCCCGAGGTGGAGACCGCCGTCGGGCTCGGCGAGGGCGTCGCGGAGGTCGACGGGCGGGGCCGTGCCCTCACGGTCACCGACCCCGCCGCACTCGCCCGCACCTTCGACCTCGGGACCGTACGCGGCTCGCTCGCCGGGCTCGGCACGGACGGGATCGCGGTGGCGGACGACGAGGCCGAGCGGTACGGACTCGCGCCGGGCCGCACGGCCGAGCTGGCCTTCACCGACGGCACGCGGCACACCTTCACCGTCCGCGCCGTCTACGAACGCGCCGACCTCGCCGGCGACTACGTCCTGACCCGCGAGGCCTGGGCCCCGCACCGCACCCAGGACGCCGACCGGCTCGTCGCCGTCAGCTTCGCGGACGGCGTCCCCGCCGACGCGGGCAGGGCGGCCGTCGAGGACGTCGCCGCGCGGTACGGCAACCCGGAGGTGCAGACCCGCGACGAGTACGCCGCGTCCTCGGCGGCCGGCATCGACATGATGCTGACCCTCGTCTACGCGCTGCTCGCCCTCGCGGTCCTGATCGCCCTGCTCGGCATCGCCAACACGCTGACCCTCGCCGTGCACGAACGCACCCGCGAGCTGGGCCTGCTGCGGGCGGTCGGCCAGACCAGGTCCCAACTGCGGGCCATGGTCCGCTGGGAGTCCGTACTGGTCGCCGCCTTCGGCACCGCCGGCGGACTGCTCCTCGGCGGCTTCCTGGGCTGGGTCCTCGTGCGCGCCTCGGACGGTGCCTCGGACAGCGCGTTCAGCTTCGCCCTGCCGCCGGTCCAGCTGGTGACCGTCGCGCTGGTCGGTCTGGCCGCCGGCGCGGTCGCCGCCTGGCGCCCGGCCCGGCGGGCGGCCCGCCTGGACGTGCTGCGGGCGATCGCGACGGAGTGAGGCCGACGCGATCAGCCCGCCAGCGAGTCGACCAGGCTCGGCTCGACCGGACGGCCCGCTCCCACGAGTGGGCCGTCGGTCGTGGCGCCGTAGACGGTGTGGGTGTAGGGCAGGACGGCGACGGGGGAGGACGGCGCCTGGAGGGTGAACCAGACGACCTTCCCGGAGTCCCCGTGCGGGCGGACGCCCCAACTCTCGCTCATCGCCTCGATGATGGTGAGGCCACGGCCCGACGTGGCGAACTCCGCGTCCGTGTCGTCCGGTTCGGCGACGTCCGGTATGCGCGGGTCGTTGTCGCGGACGGAGACGGTGAGACGGTCGAGCAGGAGCTCGACCTCGACGGTGCACGTCTTGTCGGGCTGGGCGTGCCGGTGGACGTTGGTCAGGAGCTCGGTGACACCGAGCGTGGCATGGTCGATCAAAGCGTCGAGCTGCCAATGGCGCAGATGCGCCGCAACGATTCTGCGGACCTGACCGATCCGCGACGGCAGGGCCTGGAGCTCCACCGTGCAGTACCTGCTGGGCTCGCTGATCACGGCTGCGACTCCCCGAAGTAGGTCAAGAAGACGGAGATTCGGATCTGTCATGCGGTGTAGCAGAGCGGTGGCTGGTTCGCAGCGTCACCGCCGGTAAACCCTCGGTGAGGTGGTTCCAGCGTGAACCAGTGGTCACCGTGCTGCAACTCGCGGCGACACCCCCCAGGTCAGGGGGCGTGTCGAGCCTCGCGTCAGAACCGCCGCGGACATTCGGCCGCAGCCGCGCCGTGGGCTTCGGGGCACAGCCGCGCCCCGGGCATCCGGGTGCAGGTGTGCCGCCGGCTCCGGGGTGCAGCCCCGCCACGGGCTGCGGCTCAAGAACGCCGCTGCGGCCTCCGGCTCAAGGCCGTGCCGCGGGCCCCAGCTCAAGGCCCGGCCCCGGCTTCGGCTCAAGGCCGTGCCGCGGGCATCGGCTCAAGGCCCCGCCCCCGGCTTCGGCTCAAGGGCGCGCCGCGGGCTCCGTCGCCTTCTTCAGGGCTTCGAGCAGCCGCCCCGAGCCCGAGATCCGATAACGCGTGCCGTTGACCGTCGCCACCGCCTCGTCCGGCTTCGCGAACCACGGCCGGCCCGCCCGCACCGAGCCCAGCGGCGCGCTGTCGATCTCGCTGCCGTAGCTGGTCAGCAGGGACAGGCGCCCGTCTTCGATGCGGACCTCGCCCGCGCGGGTCAGCGAGCGGGGCCAACGGTCGATCCGTACCCCCGTGGCCGTGAACTCGGGCTCCGACATGGTGCTCCGCCCCCTTCGCGCAGGCTGCCTCTCATCAGTGTGCCCGGCACCGGCCCGCGGCACCAGAACGGCCCCGTCGAACTCCTGTCCGCGCCCTCTGCAAGGCATCCCTATGGGCCCTCAAAGAGAACGTTTGCCCAGGTGAGAGCGGTATTGTCGAAGGGTGGGCAACCCCGTGGGCAACCCCCTGGGCAGCACGAGAAGAGGCACGCACGCATGATCAGCACCGCAAGCCCGATGGCCACCGTCGACGTCGACCGCAGCGACGACGCGTACCGCTCCTGGCTCAAGGAAGCCGTCCGTAAGGTCCACGCCGACGCCAACCGTTCGGCCGACACCCACCTGCTGCGCTTCCCGCTCCCGGAGAGCTGGGGCATCGACCTCTACCTCAAGGACGAGTCCACCCACCCCACCGGCAGCCTCAAGCACCGGCTCGCCCGCTCGCTGTTCCTGTACGGCCTGTGCAACGGCTGGATCCGGCCCGGCGCGCCCGTGATCGAGGCCTCCAGCGGCTCGACCGCGGTCTCCGAGGCGTACTTCGCCAAGCTGATCGGCGTCCCCTTCATCGCCGTCATGCCCCGCACCACCAGCCCCGAGAAGTGCCGGCTGATCCAGTTCCACGGCGGCCGGTGCCACTTCGTGGACGACTCCCGCACCATGTACGACGAGGCCGCCGCGCTCGCCGTCCGCACCGGGGGCCACTACATGGACCAGTTCACGTACGCCGAGCGCGCCACGGACTGGCGCGGCAACAACAACATCGCCGAGTCGATGTACGAGCAGCTGAAGCTGGAGCGTTACCCGGAGCCGGCCTGGATCGTCGCCACGGCCGGGACCGGCGGCACCTCGGCGACCATCGCGCGCTACGTGCACTACATGCAGCACGACACCCGGGTCTGCGTCGCCGACCCCGAGAACTCCTGTTTCTTCGACGGCTGGACCCATCACGACCCGGACGCCACCAGCGACTGCGGCTCGCGCATCGAGGGCATCGGCCGGCCCCGGATGGAGCCGAGCTTCGTCCCCGGCGCCATCGACCGCATGATGAAGGTGCCCGACGCGGCGAGCGTGGCCGCCGTCCGCGCCCTGGAGGCCGCGATCGGCCGCAAGGCGGGCGGTTCCACGGGCACCGGCCTGTGGAGCGCGCTGAAGATCGTCGCCGAGATGGTCGCCGAGCGGCGCACCGGCAGCGTCGTCACCCTGATCTGCGACGGCGGCGAGCGCTACCTCGACAAGTACTACTCCGACGAATGGCTGTCCTCGCAGGGCCTCGACATCGCTCCCTACGCGGCCGTCATCGACCAGTTCCTGGCGACGGGAGCCTGGTCGGAGTGAGCCGCAGGTCCAGGTTGCGCATCGCACCCCTGAAGGACCTGCCGACCCCCGGCCGGGCCAGCCGCATCGCCAGCCGGCAAGGACCGTTGCCGTCGACCGCCATGGTCCAGCGGACCCGCGTACCGGCCCCGGAGGGGGACAGCGCCCACTCCTCCAGGAGGGCCGACAGGCCCGGTGCGTTGGTCTCGTCGACCCGGTAGGCGTAGCGGGCCGCCGGGTCGGTGGCCAGGATCGTCTCGCGGAACTCCACCCCGCCCCGCAGCCGTATCGTCCGCCCGGCGCCGCCGTCGATCGGCGCCGCGGCCGTGACGGCCGTGAACCACGCGGGGGTGCTTGCCAGTTCGACCGCGAGCGACCGGTAGACGGCCGCGGGCGGGGCGGCGAGTTCGGTGCTGAACACCAGGCGCAGGGGCGCGGACTCGGTGAAGTCGAGCTCCACCGGCCGGAGTCGGCGTGCCATGGGCCGTACCTCCCGTAGGGCGGATCGTGGGCCAGTACACGGTAGCTGACAAACCGTCAGTTACGTAGCAGTCCGTCCAGCGCCCGGCCGAACACCAGCCGTCCCGCCGCCGCCAGGACGGGATCGAGCGCGGCCGGCAGCCCCCGCAGCCGTAGCTCCTCCGTCCACCGCACCCGGCTGCCGGCACCCTCGCCGACCACCTCGAACTCCGCCCATCCGCGCACCGCCCGGCCGTGCTTCACCAGCCGGCACACGCCCGGTCGGCCCGCCTCCGGCGGCTCGAAGCGCACCACTTCCATGGGGTCCTCGAACGCGAACCGGCCACGTCCCGTCCGCGCCGAGAACCGGGTGCCCACGCCGTTCGGGCCCGCCGTCAGGACCGTCGTCCGGGTGAACGGCACCTGCGCGCCGTGCGCCGGCCAGTCCGTGAGCCGCCGCCACACCTCCGCGGGCGGCAGCGCGACGGGCCTCTCCACCCGGAACCGGCTCACTCCGGCTCCTCCTCGTCGCCCTCCGGCGCCTCCTCGCCCGCCACCACGAGCCCCGGCAGATGCTCCGCCATCTCCTCGCGCAACCGCGACGACAGACCCCGGTCCGTCACCAGGGTGTCCACCTCGTCCAGCGTCGCGAACGAACTCAGGCCCACCGTGCCCCACTTGGTGTGGTCGGCGACCACCACCACCCGGCGTGCCGAGCGCAGCAGGCGCCGGTTCGTCTCCGCCTCCGCCAGGTTCGGCGTCGACAGACCCGCCTCCACCGAGATGCCGTGCACGCCGAGGAACAGGGCGTCGAAGTGCAGCGAACGGATCGCCTGGTCGGCGACCGGCCCCACCAGGGCGTCCGACGGCGTCCGCACGCCGCCCGTGAGCACCACCGTCGCGGCCCCCGGCCTGGCCTCGCCGCCGGAACCCGCGTACTGCGCCTCGTAGAACACGTCCGCGACCCGCACCGAGTTCGTCACCACCGTCAGGTCCGGCACGTCGAGCAGATGCCGTGCCAGCGCGTACGTCGTCGTGCCGCCCGACAGGGCGATCGCCGTCCCCGGGCGCACCATCGCCGCCGCGGCCCGCGCGATCTCCTCCTTGGCGCCCAGCTCGAGTGCCGACTTCGCCTCGAAGCCCGGCTCGTGCGTGCTCGCCTCGACCACCGGCACCGCGCCGCCGTGCACCTTCGCCACCATGCCCTGCCGGGCCAGCGCGTCCAGGTCCCGGCGCACGGTCATGTCGGAGACGTTGAGCCGCCGGGTCAGCTCGTTGACCCGGACACCTCCGCGCCGGCGCACCTCGTCGAGAATCAGGGCGCGCCGCTGCTCCGCGAGGAGGTTCTGATTGTCAGTCACCGCCGGGGCCGGTCCTTTCCGAAGGAAACGTGAAACGGGGTAAAGGGGTAAAGGGGCGTCGGATTCGGTGAGGACCCTGCCGTACGGCACGGCCGTCCGCGATCCTGGTGCCTGCCGTCGCATCCTCCCACCCCAGATCCTCCCATTCAGAGAGCGAGTCCCCGAAGTGTCCCCTGCCACACCCGACCCGCAGAACGGGGGTGCGGCGCTCGAACTGCTCGTCCACGGCGTGGGCGGAGCCACCGCGGCCGACATGCTGGACGACCCGCGCACGGTACGGGTCACCGGCGACAGGACGGCCGCGATGCACCGCCGCAGGGACGACGTCGACGCCGAGGACCACCCCGAGCGGTACGCCGACCGCCCCGTCCCCGAGGCCTACTGCTGGTCCAACCTGACCTCCGGCAACGGCGCCCGCGCCCTGTGGCTGCTGCTCCTGCCGTTCATGGTCGCCAACCTCGCCCACTGGATGCGCCCGCCCACCGAGGGCCGCGCCGGACTCGTCCGGCTCTACGGCGTCCTCGTCCGGCTCGTCGCGCTCACCCTCACCGTCCTGCTCACCGCGGCCGCCTGCGAGGTCGCCCTCGACCTGACGGCCTGGCAGTGCGCGGGCTCCGCCACCTGCGCCGCCCAGCGCTCCTGGCTCGGCTTCCTCTCCGCCGACCGCGGCGGCTGGTGGTCCCAGCCCGGCCGCCGCCTCACCCTCGCCGCCCTCGTCCCCACCGCGCTCGTCGGTCTGCTCTGGTACCTGTCCAACCGCACCTGGAGCGCCTACGAGGCCCAGCGGCCGCCCACCGGGTACGACACCGAGCCCACCGACCCCCAGGTGCCCGCGTCCGCCACCGAGGCCACCGACCCCCAGGTGCCCGCGTCCGCCACCGAAGCCGCCGACCCCCAGGTGCCCGTGTCCGACACCGAAGCCGCCGACGCCACCAGCCCCACCGGGACGACCCCCGTCGAACAGCGCCCCGCCCTCGGCCGGCCCGGCTTCTGGTACGGTCGCCGGCTCGTCGCCCGGCTGCGCGCCGCCCACACCGCCGCAGGCTTCCTCACCGTCGCCGCCGCCCTCGCCGCAGCCAGCGCCGGTCACGACCACCGCGCCGTCCCCGGCTCACTGTTCGACGTCCTCGGCAGGGTGCTCCAGGGCGCCGTCGTGGTCCTCGCCTGCGTCGTCCTCTGGGTGGTCTGCCGCCGCGGCCGCAGCGAGCACCGGCTCGATCTGCGCATCGAACGGGCCCTCGTGTCCTGGCTGCCCGCCACCGCCCTGCTGCTGCTCGTGCTGACCGCGGTGCACGCCGCCTGGTCCCGCCCCGGCTGGCGCTCCACCGGCACCCTGCCCGGCGACGCGCTCTTCGGCGGCCTCACCCTCGCCCAGGGCGCGCTCGTCGTCGCCCTCGGTACGGTCGCCCTGTTCCTCCACCGCCCGCGCCGCGACCCCCGCACCGCCCTGTACGGGCTCGGCGGACCCGCCACCGCCATGCTGGCCTGCGCCCTCGGCGGCGTCATGTCCGGCGGGGTCGCGCAGCGGGTCGCCGACTGGCTCGACGGGTCCGGCACCCCAGGCACCGGCGACGGGCTCATCACCGGCCCGCCGGTCCTGCTCAGCTGGCAGGCCTCCGTCATCCCGCTGCTCCTCCTGCTGCTCCTCGTCCCGACCGCGCTGCTCGTCGCCCGCACCGTGCTCACCACCCGCCGCCTCCGCCCCGTCGTCGAAGCCGCCTACGGCGCCGAGGACCCGGACCGGCTGCGCACCGGGCAGATCGCGGCCGGCCGGGCCCGCGCCGGGCTCACCGACTCCGCGCCCGTCCTCATCGGCGTCGTCTCCGGTGCCACCCTCCTGCTCGGCGCGACCTCCGTCGCCGGCGCCTGGGCCAGCGGCAACGTCCCCGGGCGCGCCTTCGACGGCGCCCACCCCGCGATCGCGTCCGCCGCCACCGCCGCCCAGGCGCTCGGCTCCTGGATGATCGGCTTCGGCTTCCTGCTCTTCGTCACCTGGGGCCGCCGCGCCTACAGGGACGCCTCCGCCCGCCGCACCATCGGCATCCTGTGGGACGTCGGCACCTTCTGGCCGCGCGCCGCCCATCCCTTCGCCCCGCCCTGCTACGCGGAACGGGCCGTCCCCGACCTCACCTGGCGGATGAGCTCCTGGATCCGGCAGACCGGCGGACGGCTCGTCATCTCCGGTCACTCGCAGGGCAGCGTCCTCGCCGCCGCCGCGGTCTGGCAGCTGCCGCCCGCCGCCCGCGGCCGGGTCGCGCTCCTCACCTACGGCTCGCCGCTCGAACGCCTCTACGGGCGCTGGTTCCCCGCCTACTTCGGCCCCGAGCCGCTCCGCGGTCTGCACCGCACCGTGCACTGCTGGAGCAACCTCCACCGGGCCACCGACCCCATCGGCGGTCCCGTCCGGGTCCCCGCCGAGGGCGACCGGCCGGCGGTCGACCGGCCCGAGCTCCTCGACCCCGTCGCGTACGGGCGCACCCGCGCGCACCCGCTGCCCGAACCGATCCTGGGGCACTCCGACTACCAGGCCGACCCGGCCTTCGCCGACGCTCGCGCCGCACTCCTCGACCGGCTGCCCCCCGCGCTGCCCCGCCAGCGCGTCGACACCGTCTCCCCTCAGGAGATTGCGGGCAGGTCCTCCGGGTAGAGCAGGGTCAGGTCGTCCGTGCTCGGCTCCGCGAGCGCGGCGACCCGGCCCGCGTGCCGCTCCACCATCGACTCGAACGTCTGCCGCGCCGTACGCCCGTTGCCGAACGTCGGGCCCTTCGGCAGTGCCGTGAAGTACGTGAGGAGGGCCTCGGCGCTGCCGGAGGCCAGCCGGTACTCGTGGTCCTCCGCCTGCTGCTCCACGATCCGCAGCAGCTCCTCCGGCGCGTAGTCGGAGAAGGTGATGGTCCGTGAGAACCGGGACGCCACACCGGGGTTGACGGTCAGGAATCGCTCCATCTCCGCCGTGTACCCGGCGACGATCACCACGACCGCGTCCCGGTGGTCCTCCATCAGCTTCACCAGCGTGTCGATCGCCTCGCGGCCGAAGTCCCGCCCCGAGTCCTCCGGTGACAGCGCGTACGCCTCGTCCACGAACAGGACGCCGCCGCGGGCCCGGTCGAAGGCCTCCTGGGTCCGGATCGCCGTCGAGCCGATGTGCTCGCCGACCAGGTCGACCCGGGAGACCTCCACGAGATGGCCGCGCTCCAGGACGCCCAGGGACGCCAGGATCTCGCCGTACAGCCGTGCCACCGTCGTCTTGCCGGTGCCGGGGTTGCCGGTGAAGACGAGATGCCGGCGCGCGGACACCACCTTGAGGCCCGCCTCCTGGCGCCGACGGCCCACCTCGATCATGTTGGTGAGGGTCCGCACCTCGTGCTTGACGCTCTCCAGGCCCACCAGGGCGTCGAGTTCGCCGAGCACCTCGCCCGAGGAGCGCGTCGCCGGCGGCTCCGGCGCGGCGGCCGGCACCACGGCGGGGGTGCGCGGCGCGGGCACCGTGCCGAGCAGCCCGCCCGACCGGGTCGCGGTCAGGACACCGCCCGGCTCGGACGCGGGAGCCGTGCGCACCTGGCTCTCGTCGCTCGTGCAGTCCTCCGCGACCGTCCCCTCCTGCGGGAACTCGTAGCCGCCGCGTGCGCACCGCTCCGTACGGCACTTGCGCAGCGTCGTCCGGCAGCCGTCCATCACGTGGAAGCCGTAGCCCCCGCTGCCCGTCACCCGGCAGCCGTGGAAGGAGCCGCGGCCCTCCGCCGACACGTAGAACCCGGCCTCGGCGGGCGAGGTGACCGTGCAGCGCTCGATCGTCGGGTCGGCGCCCTTGGTGACGATCACCCCGGTCTGCACGGCGTCGATGGTGCAGCCACCGAGCGTGCCGCCGCTGCCGTGGTCCCGGAACCAGGCGCCCGTGGACGCCTCCCGGATCCGGCAGTCGTCCAGCTGCGCGGTCGCGCCGTCGCTCACCGACACCGCCGTGTTGCGCACCTGCGACAGGTCGCTGTCGACGACGTCCGCGCGCGAGCCGCGGTCCAGCACGAACAGGGCGTCGGGCACGTCGTGCACCCGGCACGAGTCGAGCACGGCGGTCGCGCCGTCGCTGACCCACACGGCCGGATAGTCGCCCGTGCTGTCGTGGATCTCGCACTGGTTGGCGTCCACCCGCGTCCCCGGATCCCATACGGACAGGCCGTTGCGCCCGAACCGGCGCACGGCCGAGCGGGTCAGCGTCAGGACCGAGCGGGAGCGCAGGTCGACCGCGTTCTCGGGGATGTCGTGGATGTCGCAGTCGGAGAGCGTGAGCACCGCGTCCGTGTCGAGGGTGATGCCGTCGGCCGAGGTCCGGTGCACGGTCGAGTCGCTCAGGTGAGCCGTGGCCCGGGCCGCGATCTGCAGACCCGTGCCCTTGATCTCGTACACCTCGCAGCCGATGCCCTCCAGGCCGCTGCCCTCGCCGTTGACGCTGATCCCGGCGCCGGAGGCGTGGTGCACCCGGCACCGTTCGAGCCGCGGGTGGGCGCCGCCGCGCACCGAGATCCCCGCCTGCCCGGCGGAGACGATCTCGCACTCCTCGAACACGCCGCCGGCGCCGTCGAGCACGGCGATGCCGACGCCGGCCGGATTGTCGACCGTGGCCCGGCGGACCGTCGGCCGCGCCGCGCCGCGCACCTCGATCCCGGCGGCCGAGCGGGTCACGATCCGCAGGTCGAACAGCTCGGGCGTGCCGTCCTCGACCAGCAGCGCCGGCGCGGCCGCGTCCTGTCCCTCGATGTGCAGGTCCTGCAGCGTGGCCGAGGCGCGGACGGTCAGCGGCACGCCGTCCACGGGTGCGATCCGCACCGAGCCGACGGCCCCGTCGCCGCCCCGCAGGGTGACGGCCCGCTGCACGACGAGGTTCTCCCGGTAGGTGCCGGGGGCCACGGTGAGGACGTCCCCGTCGCCCGCGGCCTCCAGGGCGGCGGCGAGGGAGGCGTACTCGCCCGTGCGGCGCCGCCACCGCGACGTGCCGGTGTGCGTCACCTGGACCGTGCCCTGTGCCATGGGTGTGCTCTGCCCCCGCCTCGTGCGTCGACGCTGATCCGGGACCCGGGATCCCGTGCTCCGGAAGCCGGATCCGGGATCCGATGCCCCACCGTAGCGCGCGTGGCGCCGCCGGGTTGACGGGTCGACGCGTCGTCGGCGTCTTCCGCCCCGGCGTCAGCTGCCCGTCCCCGTGCGGCCCCAGTCGGGACCGGCCTGGGCCCAGGCGCGGTCGAGACGTGCGTACCGCCGCTGCATCAGCCGGTGTACGACCAGCCGTCGGGCGGTCTCCACCAGGAAGCCGGTCAGCAGCGCGACGGTGAGCCCGGCGATCAGTGCGTGGGCCCGGGCCGTGCCGGCGGCCATGGGAGGGGTCACCGCCCGCCCGCTCCGGTCGGTGTACAGCGGGAACATGTCACCGGGGTGCGCGTGCTCGCGGGCGGTGGTCACGGTGCCGGTCCTGCGGCTGCCGTCCGGCGCCGTCCAGTCGGCGACGACGGCGGGTCTGAGCCGCTGCTCCCCGGCCAGCTCGGCGGTCCGCTCCCCGACCGCCTCGTCGGCGGTCCGCACCACCCGGGCGACCGTCGGCACGCGCTCCTGCTGCTGCATGCGTACGGAGCGCTGCAGCGAGGTGTTCGCGGAGACGCCCGCGGCGAAGCCGGCCAGCGGCACGGCCAGGCAGAGCAGCACGGCGGCCGTCAGGGCCACCCAGGCCTCGGCCAGGTCCGTGGTCCGGCGCAGGGGATTGTGCCGCCAGCGCCAGAGCCCGATGGCTGCACGCACGCTCCGCACCCCCTCGTCACGTCGACGGCCCGGCACGGGCCCTTCGGCGGTTGCCGTTCTTCCAACGAGTGTCCCCCGGGGGTGGGTTCCGCGCCTGTCGGGAGGAATTTCCCGCGGGCGGGGGCGGGGGGCGAGGGCCGGAAGAGGGTGGCGGGCCGGGGGCGAGGGCGCGGCCGGGACGAGGCTCGGCCGGGGCCGCGGGCGTCAGTCGAGGATCTTGACCGGGTCGCCGACCCGGATGACCCCGCGGTGCTCGGGCACCAGGTTCTGGCCGAAGATCAGCCGGTTGCCGTCCTTGCGGTGCCGGGCCAGGGTGCGCAGCGGTTCCTTGCCCCGCTCGGACGTCTGCTGGTCGGTGGTGGTGACCACGCAGCGGCCGCAGGACCTGGCGACGCGGAAGGCCACGTCGCCGATGGAGATCCGCCGCCAGCCGTCCTCCGCCCAGGGAGCGGTACCGTCGACGACCACGTTGGGCCGGAAACGGTTCATGGGCAGCGGGCCCTCGTCGGCGTGATCGCCCTGGGCGATGAGGGAGTTGAGGGCGTCGAGCGAGGAGCTCGTGGCGACGAGCAGGGGATAGCCGTCGGCGAAGCTCACGGTCTCGCCGGGCAGTGCGTAGTCGGGGTCGACGGGACGCCGGTGGGCCGGGTCGTCCATGTGCACGAAGCGGACCGCGCTGTCGAGGTAGGCGCTGAACCACGCGTCCGCCGCGGCATCCGCCGGGACCGACTCGACGACGGTGCCGAAGACGTCCACCGGGACCGTGACGGCCGCGGCGGAGAGGCGCGGCACCTCCACCGTCAGCGTCTCGTGGCCGGGCGCGGACAGTGTGACCGCGCCGTCTTCCGACAGCGCGGCCGACGCCAACGCCAGCCGTGCGTGCTGGCGTTGGGTCACGACCTTGCCCGCGGTGTCCACGACGGCCCAGCGGCGGTCACCGGCCAGTCCCCATGGCTGGACCTCCGCCTCGGCGGGTGAGAACCCGCGCAGTGCCTTGACCGGGTGGACGTGGACGGAGCTCAGGACAGGAGTCGACATGCCTTCATCCTGCCAGTCGCTCCGCCCGGTCCGCGGATCAGTATCCGCGGCCCTGGTAGGGGCGGTTGTACGGGTCGTCGTACGGCGCGGGCGCCGGTACCGGCCGGGGGGCGGCCGGGCGCATGGCCTCGTACCCGGACGCCACCGGGCGCTGCTGCTGCGGCGCCTGCGGACCCGGGTAGCCGCGCGGAGCGACGGGCTGCTGCGGGATGTACGGGGTCGGCGCCTGTTGCAGCGGCACGGGGGCCATCAGCTGCGTCGCCGGGGCCATCTGCGGCGCGGGCTGCGGATAGCCGTAGCCGCCGTTGCCGCCGTAGGCGGGGGCGGGCTGCGGGGTGGGCGCGGCCGGGAGGGCGGGCAGGGCCGCGGGCAGCGCCGGCAGGTAGCTGCTGCTTCCGGAGAAGCCGCTGCCGGAGTCGTACGCGGAGGGCACTCGGATCGGGGCGATCTGAGGCGTGCCCCGCTCTGCGACGAGGGAGTCGTAGATCGGGGTGTCGGGGAACGACGGCGCGGTGTAGTAACCGCCTCCGTAGGTGGAGCGCGGGGAGGTCATGGCCATAAGTTAAGCCCACGATGTGCTGGTTGGGGAGCCCGATAAGAGGGTTGTTTGACGGGTTGGTTGAGACCTCCGATCGGCAATGTGAGCGAATCTGACAAAATCGGTCGCCCCAGAGGTGGACGATCTTGAAAAACCCGAGCTCGGGAGGGGTTACCCGTGGGTCACGGAGAGTGCCCGGCATGCCCGGTCTCAGCTCCGCGTAAAGGAATCTTGATGCGGCGGGAGCCGCAATGTGGGGGATGTTCACGCTTAAGGGAGCCAATGTTCCGCTGAGGGCACGGGGGATCCGGGTGGAATTGGAGTGGCGTTCAGGAACAGGGGTGCCCGTCGTCGATGCCTCCGCGCTCCTTCTCGTCTCGGGAAAGGCGCGCTCCGACGCGGACTTCGCTTTCTTCGACCGGCCCGCGCACGCCTCGGGGGCCGTGCGCCACGAGGGTGAGCGGGCGGGGGACGGCACGACGACGGACGTCCTCACCGCTCATCGTCCGCCGCGAGGCGGCCTCCCCGGCCGGAGAGCCCGGCGTCGGCATGCAGGGGACGGCCGACCGGAACCACGGCTGGGGCATGGACCGGCGGCCCGCCGTCACGTGACCGCCCCTCAGCGGTCCGGCGCGGCCTCGGGGCGGGCGTACGTACGCCCCTTCCAGGCCGCGCCCCGGCCGCGGTGGTGCTGGACCGCCGAGTCCACTGTCATCAGCAGGTAGAGCAGAGCCGTGAACGGCAGCAGCGGGGCGAGCCAGGGCGGCTGCCGGTAGTACCGGAGCATCGGCAGGTACGTGCCCGCCATCACCGCCCACGCGAGCCCGCCGGCCCACGCCGCCCGGCCGTCCCCGGTGAGGATCCCGGCGACCAGCGTCACGGGCGGCGCCAGATAGACGAGCGCGAGACCGGCGACCGTGCCCGCGAGCAGCAGCGGGTTGTGCCGCAGCTGCGCGTACGCGCTCCGCGACACCATCCGCCACAGGTCTCCCCATCGCGGGTACGGGCGGATGCTGTCCACCCGGTCCGCGAGGCCCAGCCAGAGCCGGCCGCCCGCCCGCCGCACCGCCCGGGCCAGCGACACGTCGTCGATCACGGCCTGCCGGATCGCCTCCGGCACCCGGGCCCGCGCCGCCGTCTCCGACCGCAGCAGCACGCACCCGCCCGCCGCCGCCGTCGCCAGCGGGCGCCGCCGGTTGATCCAGCGGAACGGGTACAGCTGGCAGAAGAAGTAGACGAAGGCCGGCACGATCAGTCGCTCCCAGCCGCTCGCCACCCGCAGCCGCGCCATCTGCGACACCAGGTCGAGCCCGTGCCCCGTCGCCGCCGCGACGAGCCGGCGCAGGCTGTCCGGCTCGTGTGCGATGTCCGCGTCCGTCAGGAGCAGGAACTCGGGTCCACGCGCGCGTGCCTGTGCCATACCGTGCCGCAGCGCCCACAGCTTCCCCGTCCAGCCCGGCTCCGGCTCGCCCGGCCGTACCACCGCCAGGGGCAGCCCGCCATGGCGTCGCGAGAGATCCTCGGCGACCACCGTCGTGCCGTCGGTGCTCCCGTCGTCCACGAGGATCACCTCCGCACGCCCCGGATAGTCCTGCGCGAGCAGTGAGGGCAGGCTCAGCGGCAGCACCTCGGCCTCGTCCCGCGCCGGGACGACCACCACGACCGCCGGCCAGGCCTCAGGGCCGTCGACCGGCGCCGGCAGACGCTGGTCCGTGCGCCAGAAGAAGCCCTGGCCGAGGAGCAGCCAGCACCACACAACCAGAGAAGCGATCGCGATCCAGGCAAGTGGGCTCATTCGCCGCAGTCTGCCCCAGATTGCCGGGGAAGCAAGGGCGGTCGGCTAGGGTGACCGGGTGAAGATCGCGCTCATGGACTCCGGAATCGGCCTGCTCCCGGCAGCTGTGGCGGTCCGCGCCCTGCGGCCCGACGCAGATCTGGTGCTCTCCTCGGACCCCGAGGGCATGCCGTGGGGCCCGCGTACCGCCGAGGACCTGACCGAGCGTGCCCTCGCGGTCGCCCGGGCCGCCGCCGCGCACGCGCCCGACGCCCTGATCGTCGGCTGCAACACCGCGACCGTCCACGCCCTGCCGGCGCTGCGCGCCGCGCTGGAGCCGCACATCCCCGTGATCGGCACCGTGCCCGCGATCAAGCCCGCGGCGGTCGGCGGCGGCAAGGTCGCCATCTGGGCGACCCCGGCCACCACCGGCAGCCCGTACCAGCGCGGGCTCATCCGCGACTTCGCGGCGGGCGCCGAGGTCACCGAGGTGCCCTGTCCCGGCCTCGCCGACGCCGTCGAGCACGGCGACGCCGCCGCCGTGCGCCGGGCCGTCACGGCCGCGGCGGCGCTCACGCCCCTCGACGTCCGGGCCGTCGTCCTCGGCTGCACCCACTACGAGCTCGTCGCCGACCCCATCCGGGACGCACTGCGCCGCACCGACCACCCGCCGGTCGTTTTGCACGGCTCCGCCGGGGCAGTCGCCGCACAGGCGCTGCGGCGGATCGGCCTCGAAGCCGACCCCGTGGCGGCTCCCACCGGAAGGCTGACCGTGCTCCTGAGCGGCCGCACCGGAGAGCTCCCGCAGGCCGCGCTCGGCTACGCGGAAGGCCGCGCCCTGGGGGCGGCGACCGCCGCGCACTGAGCGTGTCCGGACGGCTCCGCTGAGGCGCCGACACGACGAAACGTGCGTAGGCTGGCACCATGAGGGACCACTCCCCGAACCAGGGTCCCGAGGGACCCCCACCCCTGGTCTGGACCGGGCGCGCGACCAACCGGATGCAATGGCTGCCGGCCGTCGCCGGAGTCGCCTGCCTCGCGCTCGGTATCGCGCTCGCCGTCGAGTCGCCCTGGACCTCGGGCATCGCACCTCTGCTGATGGCCGTCATCGGCTGCGTCGCCGCCGGCCTCCTCGTGCTCTTCGGCACGCTCGCCTTCGTCCACGTCGCGGTCCGGGTCGACGACCACGCGATGGAGGTGCGCTGCGGGCACATCGGCGTCCCACGCCGCCGCATCCCCCTCTCGCACGTCGTCGGCGCCGAGTTCGCGCCGTCCGTCACCCCGCGCCAGTGGGGCGGCTGGGGCTACCGCTGGCGGCCCGAGAAGGGCACGGCGGTCATCGTGCGGCGGGGCGAGGGGCTGGTCCTGCGGCTCGGTGACGGCCGTACGTTCACGGTCACCGTCGACGACGCGGAGTCGGCGGTCAAGGCCATCCGCGCGCTGCTCCCCCGCTCGACCCCGCCGGCCCCGACGGGCGTCTGACGACGACGGGCGAGGAGGGGCGGCGGAGCCGGCCGACCCCCTCGTTCTCCGGCGCGGCGCCCTGAGGGGAGGCCGCCGGGCAGGGAGTCCGGGCCCGGCGGGCCGTGACGTGCCGGGGGGCCGACCGTCCCGCCCGGGGAGCCCCGGACGAAGGCCGGGGGGCGACAAATCCTTCACGGGCGCGGGGTGCGGGGTGGGTCGGCCGTCCGCAACGGGTGCTGCCGGTGGCCGGGGCGCGCGCCGTAGACTCCCCGACGTGAGCACCACCATCGCACCCGCCGACGTGCCCGAGTCCGTCCCCGCCCCGGAGCGGGCCCGTGGGGTGCGGCGGTTGCTGCGGCCCGGCGCGGCCGTCCTGTCCGGGGTGCTGCTGTTCCTGAGCTTCCCGCCCCGCCCGCTGTGGTGGCTCGCGCTGCCCGCCTTCGCCCTGCTGGGCTGGACGCTGCGCGGCCGGCGGCTGCGGGCCGGGTTCGGGCTGGGGCATCTGGCGGGGCTCGGCTTCCTGATGCCGCTGCTCGTGTGGACCGGCGAAGAGGTCGGCCCGGTGCCGTGGCTGGCGCTCGCCGCCGTGGAGGCGCTGTTCGTCGCCGCCGTCGGCCTCGGGATCGCCGCCGTGTCGCGGCTCCCCGCCTGGCCGGTGTTCGCCGCCGCCGTGTGGATCCTCGGCGAGGCGGCACGCGCGCGCGTGCCGTTCGGCGGCTTCCCCTGGGGCAAGATCGCCTTCGGTCAGGCGGACGGGATCTTCCTGCCGCTGGCGGCCGTGGGCGGCACCCCCGTCCTCGGTTTCGCGGTGGCCCTCTGCGGCTTCGGTCTGTACGAGCTGGTGCGCTTGGTCCGGGCCCGGCGCGTGGCCGGGAGCGGTACACCGCCCGCCCGGGGGCAGCTGCTCGCGGCCGCGCTCGCCGCCCTGGTCCCGGTGACCGGTGCGGTCGCCGCGCTGCCGCTGGTCTCCGACGCCGCCGAGGACGGCACGGCCACGGTCGCGGCCGTGCAGGGCAACGTGCCCCGCCTCGGCCTCGACTTCAACTCGCAGCGGCGCGCGGTCCTCGACAACCACGCCAACCGCACGCGGGAGCTGGCCGCCGCCGTGAAGGCGGGGCGCGAGCCGCAGCCCGACTTCGTGCTCTGGCCGGAGAACTCCAGCGACATCGACCCGTACGCCAACCCCGACGCGTTCGAGGTGATCGACGAGGCGGTGCGCGAGGTGAACGCGCCGACCGTGATCGGCTCCGTCATCGCTCCCGAGACCGGCAAGCTGCGCAACACCCTCATCGAGTGGGACCCGCGCAAGGGCCCGGTCGCCGAGTACGACAAGCGGCACGTCCAGCCCTTCGGCGAGTACATCCCGATGCGGTCCTTCGTGCGGATCTTCAACAGCGACGTCGACCGGGTACGCCGCGACTTCGGCCCCGGGAACAAGATCGGCGTCTTCGACCTCGCCGGGACGAAGGTCGGTCTCGCGACCTGCTACGAAGCGGCGTTCGACTGGGCGGTGCGCGACACGGTCACGCACGGGGCGCAGCTGATCACCGTGCCCAGCAACAACGCCACCTTCGGCCGCAGCGAGATGACCTACCAGCAGCTCGCGATGTCCCGGGTGCGCGCCGTCGAGCACAGCCGCACCGTGGTCGTCCCGGTCACCAGCGGCGTCAGCGCGATCATCCGGCCGGACGGGCGGATCATGGCGGAGACGAAGCTCTTCACCCCGGACGTGCTCGTCGAGAAGGTGCCGCTGCGGTCCTCGCTGACCCCGGCGACCCGGATGGGCACCCTTCCGGAGGCGCTGCTCGCGGCGGTCGCCGTGGCCGGTCTGGGCTGGTCGGCGGCCCGGTCCGTTCGCGCTCGCAGGGCTCGGGCCGTCTGAGCGGGAGCCTTCTCCGGTGATCTAGGGTCGTTCCATGGGTACCCCTGACTTCATCCGCGACCTCCGCGTCTCCGCAGGCCACCAGCTGCTCTTCCTGCCGGGTGTGTCCGCCGTCGTCTTCGACTCCCGTGGGCGCGTACTGCTCGGCCGGCGGGCGGACACCGGCATGTGGGCGATCGTCGGGGGCATCGTCGAGCCCGGCGAGCAGCCCGCCGCGTGCGCCGTGCGCGAGGTGTACGAGGAGACGGGGGTGCGCTGCGAGGTGGAGCGGGTGGTGCTCGTGCAGACCCTGCGGAAGCCGGTCGTCTACCCCAACGGCGACCAGTGCCAGTTCATGGACGTCTCGTTCCGCTGCCGGGCCGTCGGAGGCGAGGCACGGGTCAACGACGAGGAGTCGACGGAGGTCGGCTGGTTCGAACTGGACGCGCTCCCGGCGATGAGGCGGTTCTCGCACTTCCGTATCGAGCAGGCACTGAAGGACGAACCCACATGGTTCGACCACACGCCCATGGGTTGAACTGTGTGTCCAGCGCACATCGGTCGGGGGTGTGGCGCTTCATAAGGTGCGGAGCATGAGCGCCCCCACCACATCAGGGCCCCTTCCGGCCCAGGCCCCCGCGCCCCGGCCCGCACCCGGGGCCGTCACCCTCGACCTCTCCGGGCGCACCGCGCTCGTCACCGGCGCGGCCAGTGGCATCGGCCGCGCCTGCGCGCTGCGGCTCGCCGCCGCCGGAGCCCGGGTCAGAGCGGTCGACCGCGCCGCCGAGGGGCTGGACGCACTGTCCGAGGGCTCCGCCGGGCTGCCCGGTGAGGTCGAGGCGCGGCTGCTCGACCTCACCGATCTCGACGCGGCCGAGGCGGCCGCCGCCGGCGCCGACATCCTGGTGAACAACGCCGGGCTCCAGCTCGTGCGCCCCATCGAGGACTTCCCCGCCGACGTCTTCCACACCGTCCTCACCGTGATGCTGGAGGCGCCGTTCCGGCTGATCAGGGGCGCGCTGCCGGAGATGTACGCCCGAGGCTGGGGCCGGATCGTGAACATCTCCTCCGTCCACGGGCTGCGCGCCTCCGCCTACAAGTCCGCGTACGTGGCCGCCAAGCACGGACTGGAGGGCCTCTCCAAGACCGCCGCCCTCGAGGGCGCCCCGCACGGTGTCACCTCCAACTGCGTCAACCCCGGGTACGTGCGCACGCCCCTCGTCGAGCGCCAGATCGCCGACCAGGCCGCCGCCCACGGCATCCCCGCCGAACGCGTGCTGTCCGACGTGATGCTGAAGGACTCCGCGCTCAAGCGGCTGATCGAGCCCGAGGAGGTCGCCGAGGCGGTGCTCTACCTCTGCACCCCGCACGCGTCCTTCGTGACCGGCACCTCGCTCGCGCTCGACGGGGGCTGGACGGCCCACTGAGCGCCGCGAACGTTGTCCACAGGCGGTTGTCCACAGGGCTGGTGCGACCCCCCGTACGACAGGTATCCCTGTGACCATGACCCACGAACAGGCCGTCTACCTGGAGCTCCTGGCCCGCGGCGCCGCCACCGAGGCGTACGACCGCCCCGTGCTGCTCGCCCGCGCGAGCGGCGCGGGGCCCGAGCAGCTGGCCGGGCTGGAGCAGGCCAAGCAGCTCGCGCTCAGGGTCCGCGCCGAGCTGGAGGGCCGACGGCGCCGCGAGGCCGAGCTGTCGGCCCTCTTCGAGACCGCGCACGACCTCGCGGGTCTGCGTGACCTCGACGACGTGCTGCGCGCCATCGTGCAGCGCGCCCGCTCCCTGCTCGGCACCGAGGTGGCCTACCTCAGCCTCAACGACCCGGTCCGCGGCGACACGTACATGCGGGTCACGGAGGGTTCCGTCTCCGCCCGGTTCCAGCAGGTCAGGCTCGGCATGGGGGAGGGGCTCGGCGGACTGGTGGCCCAGACCGCCCGGCCCTACGTGACCGACGACTACTTCCGCGACGAGCGCTTCCAGCACACCGAGTCCATCGACAGCGCCGTCGGCGACGAAGGCCTGGTGGCGATCCTGGGCGTGCCGCTCACCCTCGGCAGCCAGGTCATCGGCGTGCTCTTCGCCGCCGACCGGCGGGCCCGGGTCTTCGAGCGGGAGCAGGTCGCCCTGCTCGGCTCGTTCGCCGCGCACGCCGCCGTCGCCATCGACACGGCCAATCTGCTCGCCGAGACCCGTTCCGCCCTCGCGGAGCTGGAGCGGGCCAACGACATCATCCGTGAGCACAGCGGGGTCATCGAGCGCGCCTCCGAGGTCCACGACCGGCTCACCGAGCTCGTGCTGCGCGGCGGCGGGGTCCATGACGTGGCCGCCGCCGTCTCCGAAGTGCTCGGCGGCGCCGTCGAGTTCGTCGAGGAGCGGCCCGGGCCCGCGAGGATCACGGAAGGACACGCGGGCCGGCACGGCGACGACTGGGTCGCGGCCGTCTCCGCCGGCGGCGAGACCTTCGGCGCCCTCGTGCTGCGCGAGCGGCCCGACCTCGATCCCGTCGACCTGCGCACCCTGGAGCGCGCCGCCCTCGTCACCTCGCTGCTGCTGCTCGCCCGCCGCTCCGCCGGCGAGGCCGAGCAGCGCGTCCGCGGCGAGCTCCTCGACGACCTCCTCGACGCACCGGACCGCGACCCCGGGCTGCTGCGCGAGCGGGCCGCGCGGCTGCGCACCGACACCGACGCCCCCCACGTGGTGCTCGCCGCCCGCATCGACCGGGCGGGCGCCGGGGCGGAGGCGGACGCCGGCGGCCGGGAGAGCGCGGACCGCCAGCGGCTGCGCTCCGCCGCCTCCCACCTGGCCGCCACGCGCCACGGCCTGGCCTCCGCCCGCGACGGCGGCACCGTCCTGCTGCTGCCCCTCGGCCCGGGCGAGAGCGCCGCCGAACTCGCCCGGCAGACCGCCAGACACCTCGGCGGGGCCCTGCGCGAGGCCGTCACGGTCGGCGCCTCCGCCCCCGTCACGGCCCCCCTCGCCCACCCCGAGCGGGTGGGACCCGCCTACGACGAGGCCCGCCGCTGCCTCGACGCGCTGCGCCTGCTGCGCCGCCAGGGCGAGGGCGCCGCCGCCGAGGACCTCGGCTTCCTCGGCCTGCTGCTCGCCGACACCCGCGACATCGAGGGCTTCGTCGAACGCACCATCGGCCAGGTCGTCGCCTACGACCGCCGCCGCGGCACGGACCTCGTGCGCACCATGGACGCCTACTTCGCCAGTGGCATGAGTCCGGCGCGGACGAAGGACGACCTCCACGTCCATGTGAACACCGTGGCCCAGCGCGTCGAGCGGATCGGCCGTCTCCTCGGTCCCGACTGGCAGTCCCCGGCCCGCGCCCTGGAGATCCAGCTGGCCCTCCGCCTGCACGCCCTGTCGAGCGCCGTCATACGCTGAACGCACCCCACGCGCACCGCACCCGGTGAACACCACGGCCCCAGGAGGTCGCCCGATGACCGGTCTTCCCCCGGACCTGCCGCTGTCCGGCATCACCGTCGTCAGCCTCGAACAGGCGGTGGCGGCCCCCTTCGCCACGCGCCAGCTGGCCGATCTCGGTGCCCGGGTGATCAAGGTCGAGCGGCCGGGAGAGGGCGACTTCGCACGCCGGTACGACACCACCGTGCACGGGGAGTCCAGCTACTTCGTGTGGCTCAACCGGTCCAAGGAGTCGATCACGCTCGACCTGAAGACACCGCAGGGGCGGGAGGTCCTGGAGCGGCTGCTCTCCGAGGCCGACGTGTTCGTGCAGAATCTCGCGCCCGGCGCCGCCGCCCGCCTCGGCCTCGCCCCCGAAGCCCTCGCCGAGCGCTTCCCGTCGCTGATCGCCGCCGGACTCTCCGGCTACGGCACGAGCGGGCCCTGGGCCGACCGCAAGGCGTACGACCTCCTCGTCCAGTGCCAGACCGGCCTGGTCTCGCTGACCGGCAACGAGCACGGCGCCGCCCGCGCCGGGGTGTCCGTCGCCGACATCGCCGCCGGCATGTACCTGTACACCGGCATCCTCACCGCCCTGTTCACCCGCGCCACCACCGGAGTCGCCCGCGCCGTCGAGGTCTCCCTGTTCGAGGCGCTCGCCGAATGGATGCACCAGCCCGCCTACTACACGCGCTTCGGCGGCACCCAGCCCCCGCGCATCGGCACGCGGCACGCCACCATCGCCCCCTACGGCGCCTTCACCGCCGCCGACGGCAAGGACGTGCTGTTCTCCGTCCAGAACGAGCGCGAATGGGTCGCGCTGTGCGAGCGGTTCCTGGAGGAGCCGGAGCTGGCCGCGGACCCGCGCTTCGCGACCGGCTCCGACCGGGTCGCCCACCGGGAGGAGCTCGACGCCCTCGTGGCCGAGCGTTTCACCCGCCTCGACAGCGGGACGGCGATGAAGCTCCTGGACGAGGCGGGCGTCGCCAACGCCGGCGTCAACGACATGGCGGAGTTCCTGGCGCACCCCGTCCTCGACGCCCGCGAGCGGTGGCGGGAGGTCGGCATACCCGGCGGCGCCCGGGTCCCGGCCCTGCTGCCGCCGGCCGACCTGTCCGGCACCACGCCGCGCATGGACCCCGTCCCCGCCGTGGGCGAGCACACCGAGCGCATCCTGGCGGAGCTGGGCTACGAACCGTCCGACATCGCGGACATGCGCGCGGACCACGTCGTCTGACGGCCCGTCCGTCCGCGCCCACCGTCCGCGAGAATCCGTCCGCGAGAATCCGTTCGCGCCCGTCCGTTCGCGCCCGTCCGTTCGCGCCCGTCCGTTCGCGCCCATCCGTTCGCGCCCGTCCGTTCGCGCCCGTCCGTTCGCGCGGGTCCGTTCCCGCCCGTCCGGGTGTCCGCTGACCCTCCCGCCCCGCCCCCCCTCGGCCCCAGGGCGCGGTCCCCGACCGCGGCCGGGCTCACGCCGAACGGTAGAGCGCCGACAACAGCTCGATCACGGCCTGGGCCGCGGGATGCGGGTCGTCCCGCCACCAGGCCAGCCGCACCGCGACCGGCTCGGCGTCGCGCACCGGGCGGTAGACGACACCGGGCCGGCGGTACTGGCTGGCGGTGGCCTCCGCGCTCATGCCGATGCGGCGGCCGGTGGAGATCGCGGTGAGCCAGTCGTCCACGTCGTGCACCTCCTCCGTCGCCGGCCGGGAGTCCGGCGGCCACAGCTCCGGAGTGGTGGTGCCCGTGCGCCGGTCGATCAGCAGGGTGTGCCCGCTGAGATCGGCGAGCCGCACCGAACGGCGCCTGGCGAGGGGCTCGTCGGCCGCCATCGCGCACAGCCGCCGCTCCAGACCGACGATCGCCGAGTCGAAGCGCCGGTCCTCCAGGGGCCTGCGCAGCACCGCCAGATCGCAGGAGCCCTCCGCGAGCCCGGCGGTCGGCGAGTTCACCCGGATCATCTGGAGCTCCGTGCCCGGATGCGCCGCGGCCCACCCGCGCTGGAACGCCGGGGTGTGTCGCCCCAGCGCCGACCAGGCGTAGCCGATGCGCAGCGCCCGCTCCCCGGAGCCGGCCTCCCGGACGAGCTCGTCCGCCGCGTCCAGCACCCGCCGGGCGTGCGCCACCACCCGTATCCCGGTCGCGGTGGGCGTCACGGAGCGGGAGGTGCGGCGCAACAGGCGCACACCCAGGGTCTGTTCGAGCGAGGCGAGGGTGCGGGACACGGCCGCCTGGGAGACGCCGAGGGTGAGGGCGGCGTCCGTGAAGGTGCCCTCGTCGACGATCGCGAGGAGACAGCGCAGCTGCCGCAGTTCCAGATTCATACGCCAAGCGTATAGATGCCTTCCGGCCATGCATTTTGTGCAAGCTCCGGCGACGAGGACGATCTCGCCATGCCCGCAGCCCCCGCCACCTCCACCTCCACCGCGCCGGCCCCCGCCGAGCACCCTCACCGCATGTCCCCCGCCGGTGTCGCCGCCATGCTCGGCAGCGGCCTGTCCAACCAGATCGGCGCCGCGACCGGTTCCCTCGCCTTCCCCGTACTCGGCCCGGTCGGAGTGGTCGCCGTCCGTCAGTACGTCGCCGCGATCGTCCTCCTCGCCGTCGGCCGGCCCCGGCTGCGCTCCTTCACCCGCCGTCAGTGGCAGCCGGTGATCCTGCTCGCGGTCGTCTTCGGCACCATGAACCTCTCCCTCTACACGGCCATCGACCGGGTGGGCCTCGGCCTCGGTGTGACCCTGGAGTTCCTCGGCCCCCTCGCCATCGCCCTCGCCGCGACCCGCCGCCGCGTCGACGCCTGCTGCGCGGTGCTCGCCGCCGCCGGCGTCGTCACCCTCATGCGCCCCCAGCCCACCACCGACTACGTCGGGATGGGCTTCGGCCTCCTCGGCGCCGTCTGCTGGGCCGCGTACATCCTGCTCAACCGCACCGTCGGCAGCCGCATCCCCGGCGCCCAGGGCAGCGCCGCCGCGGCGGCCCTGTCCGCCCTGATGTTCCTGCCCGTCGGCCTCGTCGTCGCCCTGCGCCATCCGCCGACCGCCGCGTCCCTCGGCTACGCCGTCGCCGCCGGCGTCCTCGCCTCGGCCGTCCCGTACCTCGTCGACCTCTTCACCCTCCGCCACGTCCCGCCCGCGGCCTTCGGCCTCTTCATGAGCGTCAATCCGGTCCTGGCGGCGGTCGTGGGCTGGATCGGTCTCGGCCAGAGCCTCGGCTGGGCGGACGGGGCGGCCATCGGCGCCGTCGTCACCGCCAACGTCCTGAGCATCGCGGCGTCACGGCGCTGAGCCCGCCCGGTCCGGTGGCGAGTCCTCCGCCGCCGCCCGCTCCGCCGCCCGGGCCTCGCGGAGGGACGTGTGAACGGCCCACACCACCGAGACCAGCGGTACGGCCACGACCGCGCCCACGATGCCGGCGGCGATCGACCCCGCGATGACCGAGATCGCCACCACCAGGGGGTGCAGCCGGACGGCCCAGCTCATCACCAGGGGGTGCAGCAGATGCCCCTCGATCTGGCCGATCACCACGATCAGGGCGATCACGATCCCCGCCACGAGCGGCCCCTTGGCCGCCAGGGCGACGACGGCGGCGACCGCGAGCGCGACCGGGGAGCCGATCAGCGGGATGAACGCGGCCATGAACTCCAGGAGGGCCAGGGGGACCGCGAGGGGCACCCCGAGGAGCCACAGGGCGATCCCCACGAGGACCGCGTTCGTCGCCGCGACCAGCACGATCCCGTGCGTGTAGCCCGTGAACGTACGCCAGGCCGCCCGCCCGCCGACATCCGCCCTGACCCGTGCGGACGGCGGCAGCTGGTCCCGGAACCAGCCCCACTGCCGGTCGCCCGAGTGGATGAAGAACACCGAGGAGAACAGTGCGAGGGCCAGTGTGGTCAGCACCGCGACCAGCCGGTGCGCCCCGCTCACCGCCTCACTGACCAGCGTCGAGCGATGGCTCGACAGGAACTCCCCGATCCGGGACTGGACATCGGTCAGCGCCCGCGGGTTCAGCCGGAACGGCGGCTGCTCCAGCCAGTGCTCGATCCGCCCGATCCCCTCCCGGAACTCGCGCACGAGCGTCGTCCGCTCACCCGCCACGGCCTCGCCGACCAACGCGAGGATGCCCAGGACCAGGGCGATGCCGCCGAGGAGCGTCAGGGCCACCGCGAGCGGGCGGGGAAGGCCCTTGGCGACGATGTCGGCGACCGGCCGCAGCAGGGCGGTGATCACCAGGCCCAGGAACACGGCCACACCGATCTCGTGAAAGCGCCCGAGCACCGCGAACAGCGCGTAGACGAGCCCGCCGACGACGAGCACGCGCCACGCGTAGGCGGCGGCCGTACGGAGGAGGGGGGCGACCGCGGGGGCCGAGCCTGGCTGCATGGCCATCGACGTACCACCCCGACGACGCCCGCCCACGCCCCCGCCCGCACATTCCCCCGACCGGGGCCGCCACCCGCTCCACCGCCCGCCCGCGGCGCGCGACGGCTACACCCAGCGGTAGGTGGCGTCCGTGACCGCCGGGAGAGCCGCGTCGCCGACCGTGCTGAAAGGACCGAGGTGCGCCAGGTGAGGCCCGATCGGCGGGAAGACCGGCAACCGCCCGGTCTCGCGGTGGTCGATCCACACGACGTGCCCCGTCTCGTGCCCGCCGTCCGGCAGCTCGTCGTACTCCTCGGTGGCCAGCCCCGCCCGCACGGCCGGGGTGACCCGCAGACGGTGGATCAGATGCAGTTTCCGCGGCGGCGGCGTGGGCCCGGGCCGGCTGACCCGCTGGTCGACCGTCCACACGAGCTCGCCCCCCTCTGCCTGGGCGATGTCCAGACCCAGCTCCTCCCGGAGCTCACGGGCGAGGGCGTCCCGCAGGTCCTCGCCGGGCTCGACGTTGCCACCCGGGGTCGAGAAGTGGACGGAGCCCGGCCGGTCGCGCCGGATGAGCGCGACCTCGTCCCCGCAGTAGACGAGGGCGCTGACGCGGATCTTCAGCGTGCCGAAGGGCACGGCGGCGGGGCCGGGCGTCGCGGTCGCACCGGGGGTGGGCACCGGCGCGGGCTCGGGGATCGGCGTCATGGGGCGAGTATCACGCAGGAGGAATCTCTCGGGGGTCCTGTTCGGGGGTCCTGTTCGAGTGGCGGTGATCGCGTGACAGGGTGGGCGGCGGCACGGTGTCGTACGGGAGGGGTACGCGTGGGGGAGAACGGGATAGCGCTGGTGGTGGCCGTCGTGGGCGTCGTCGGCACCCTGGGGGCCGCGCTGCTCACCCAGTCGAGAGCCGACCGGTCGAAGCAGCGGGAGCTGCGGGCGGTCGCCGAGCAGCAGCGGGAGGAACGGCGGCACGCCGAGTCGGTGCGGCGCTCCGAGCGGCGCGAGGAGCAGGCGCGGGAGCGCCTTGAGCTGCGGCGGGGCTGCTACATCGCGCTGAACACCGGGGCCCGGCAGTACCTGACCGCTCAGGTGAACCTTGCGCACGCGCTGCGCGGGCGTGGCGACCGGGCCGCCCGCCTGAAGGACCTGGAGGAGCAGCGCATCGCCTTCCGGACCACCTACGCCGAGGCCCAGATGATCGTCCCGGCGGCGGTGCTGGCCTCGGCCGCCGAGGTGAGCCACTGGCTCAACGGGGGCTACGGGAGCCTCAAGGGGCTCGCCGGGACCGGTGACGACACCCCGGGGGAGGACGAGTTCGGCTCCTTCCAGGAGCGGGTCGACCAGGCGTGGAAACTGCTCACCCGGATGCGCGGCGTCATGCGGCGCGACCTCGCCATCGACGACGAAGAGGAGGAACAGCCCGGCTGAGCCACGGGGACCTCGTACGCGGACCGGACCTTGCGCGGACGGGACCTCGTACGCGGACCGGACCTCGTGCGCGGACCGGACCGTGCGCGGACGGGACCTCGTGCGCGGACCGGACCTTGCGCGGACCGGACCGCGGGCGCGCGGGGCGGTGGGCGCACTACCTGACCAGGTCGGCGGGGTCGGTGTTGGCACCGCACAGGACCACGCAGACCTTCTCGCCCGGCGCGGGCCGGTACGCGGGGGTGGTGGAGGTGAGGGCCGCGAAGGCGGTCGCGGCGGCGTGCTCGACGACCAGCCGGCGCTCGTCCCACAGGGTCTGGCGGGCCCGCACGATCTCGGCGTCCGGGACGAGGACGGTGCGGGTGTCGTCCTGGCGGGCGGCGTGCAGCGCGGCGGCGGACACCCGGCGCGCGCCGAGGGCGTCGGAGGCCACCGAGTCGACGGTCACGTCGACCGGCGTCCCGGCCTCCAGCGCGGCGTCGAGCGCACGGCAGTGCTCGGGCTCGACGGCGACCGTGCGCACGCCGTGCCGCCGCGCGGCCGTGGCGACCCCGGCGAACAGGCCGCCCCCGCCCACCGAGACGACCAGGGTGTCGAGGTCGGGGACGCGCTGGTGGATCTCCTCCATGAGGGTGCCCGCCCCGGCGGCGATGAGGGGATGGTCGTACGCGTGCGAGGCCAGCGCCCCGCTCTCCGCCGCGTACTCCTCGCAGGCGGCCAGGGCCTCGGCGTACTCCGTACCGGCGAAGCGCACGTCCGCGCCGTACCCGACGAGCCGCTCCACCTTCAGCTTCGGCGCGGACCCGGGCAGGAAGACGGTGGCCGGCACGCCCTGCCGCCGCGCCGCCCACGCGCACGCGAGGCCCGCGTTGCCGCCGGAGGCGATCGTCACTCCGGCGCTGGGCAGGGTGCCCGCCTCCCGGTGCGCCTGCAGGAAGTTCTGTGCGCCGCGCGCCTTGAACGACCCCGTGTGCTGCAGGAACTCCAGCGCGAAGAACAGCTCGTAGCCGCGCCCGCCGGTCCCGCCCGGTGCGACGGCGACCGGCCGGACATGCCCGGCTACCCGCTCGGTCGCGTCTTTCACATCGTCGTAGCCGAGGCTCTGCACGCTGCTCCTCCTGACGGCCGGTACGGACCCCGATGTCCCGACGATCATCCCACCGTCCCGTCGTCACCGGCCGGCGTGTCGGCGCGTTCGGTCCCCCGTCCCGGCCGGTCCGGCCGCGCCGATCGTCCGAAGCCCCGGCGCGAGGGAAGGAAAGGTGCCGTACGGACACCTCGCGCGGGCCGCTCGGGATCGTGGCAATGGGCCTGTGCAACCCGGGCAGTTGGACTATCTTCCTTGCTCGTGGACCAGTCGATCGCCGAAGACCCGACCCGCATCGGCCCGTACCGGCTCATCGCCCGCCTGGGGGCGGGCGGCATGGGCCTGGTCTATCTCGGGCGTTCCGAGGGGGGACGCACGGTCGCCGTCAAGGTCGTGCAGGCCGAGTACGCCGGGAACGCCGAGTTCCGCAGACGCTTCGCGCGTGAGGTGGCCGCGGCACGGCGGGTCGGCGGCAGCTGGACGGCGGCCGTGCTCGACGCCGATCCCGACGCGGACGTGCCGTGGGTGGCGACCCAGTACATCCCCGGGCCCGATCTGCACACCGTGGTCGCCGAGGACTTCGGCCCGCTGCCCGAGGACTCCGTACGCGCCCTGGCCAACCGCCTCGCCCTCGCCCTGCGGACGGTCCACGAGGCCGGACTCATCCACCGCGACCTCAAGCCGTCGAACGTGCTCGTCACCGTCGACGGGCCCCGCGTCATCGACTTCGGCATCGTCCGCGCCATGGACAGCCTGACCGGCGACAGCCTGCACACCCACACCGGGATGCTGATCGGCTCGCCCGGATTCATGTCGCCCGAGCAGGTCCGCGGTCTCGAACTGACCCCCGCCAGCGACGTGTTCTGTCTCGGGGCCGTACTCGTCTACGCGGCCACCGGGCGCATGCTCTTCGGTGCCACCGACACCGGTCTCAACGCCCACCTCTTCCGCGTCGCCGAGGAGGAGGCGGACCTCACCGGCGTGCCGGACTCGCTGGTCGGTCTCGTACGGGCCTGCCTGGAGAAGGACCCGGCACGGCGACCGACACCGCAGGAGATCGCCCAGGCCACCGTGACGGACGACACGACGGAGTGGCTCCCCGGATCCGTGCTGGCCCAACTCGGACGGCACGCCGCCCGATTGCTGGACTTCGCGCCTCCGGTGCAGGACGCCCCGCCCGCCGTTCCGGCGCAGGCCGATCCCCGGATCGCGCTCGCCGGGCGACAGCAGCACGTGCCGCCGCCGCCCGGCTACGCGCCCACCGCGCCCGCGTACGGTGCCCCGGGGCAGGGCTTCGGTCCGCCGCTCGGCGGGACGCCGGTGCCCGGCGGCGTGTGGTCCGGGGCCACCACCCCGGCCGACCTCCCGCACGGCGCCACCGCCCCGGACCCCCGCCGGTGGTGGGGACTCGGGGTGGCCGTCCTGGTGCAGCTGCTCGTGGTGACGCAGGCATCCGTCCTCAACCAGGTCGTGCCGCACGTCCAGGCCGATCTGGGTCTCGCTCCCGACGCGGTGAACTGGATGTTCACGGCCTACGCCGTCGGACTCGGCGCCCTGGCCCTGTTCGGCGGGCACCTCTCCGACCTCGTCGGCCGCAGGCGGACCCTGGTCATCGGCCTGTCGGGGTTCGCGGTGGCCGCCGTGCTGGCCGGCTCGGCGCCCGCGCCGGCCCTGCTGATCGCGGCCTGGCTCCTCCAGGGCGTCTGCGCCGCGCTGCTCACGCCCGCCGCGCTCTCCCTGGTGGCCGGTGGCTTCACCGACCCCAAGGAGCGCCGCACGGCCTTCGGTGTCTTCGCGGGCGTCGTCGGCGGTGGCAGCGCCCTCGGGATCCTCCTCGGCGGAACGCTGTCGCAGCTGCTCTCCTGGCGCATGGCGCTCTACGGCGGGCTCCCCCTCGCCGTCGTCGCCCTGATCGTCACCCTGGCGAAGGTGTCCGCGCCCGCAGGGCCGAGTGGCGCCCGCTTCGACCCGGCCGGCGCGGTGCTGAGCACGCTCGGCCTCGGCGCCCTCGTCCACGGACTCGGCCGGGTCGGCGACCAGGGCTGGGCCGCCCCCACGATCCTGGTGCCCTGCGTGGTCGGGCTCGCGCTGGTCATCGCCTTCCTCGCGTCGCAGAGCAGGACATCGAGCGCGCTGCTCCCGGTCCATGCGCTCAAGGAGCCCCGCCGGGCCGGCTCGTTCGTCGTCATGGCCCTGCTGGGCCTCGGCATGTTCGCCCTGTACGGGGCGGTGTCCTTCCGCCTGCCGTACGTGCTCGGCCAGTCCCCCGTCGCGACCGGCCTGAGCGTGCTTCCGCTGGCCGTCGCCGCGATCCTGGCGGCGACGCTGGTCGCCGCCAGGGCGGCCTCGCCCGCCGCGCCCCGGATCCTGGTCGTGACGGGGGCGGCCTTGACGGGCGCCGGGCTGCTCGCCCTCGCGCTCGCCCCGGTGGGCGGCGCCTATCTCCCGTTCGTGCTGCCCGCCCTGCTGCTCACCGGCTGCGGCACCGGCCTCGCCTTCCCGCCGCTGTACGACCTCGCCACCGGCGCCCCGGCCGGCCGGCCGCTCGCCGGAACCGGAGGCGCAGCGGGGGCGGTCGCGGGCGTCGGGCAGCTGGGCGCCGCGAGCGGCGCGGCCGTCTTCGGCACGGCGATCACCGCCCCGTGGAACGACGGCGGGTCGTCCGAGGGCTCCGACTGGGGCTTGGGCCGCCTGCTCGACGCGTACACCACCAGCCTGTGGTTCGGCGCCGGGGCCGCGCTGCTCGCGGCCCTCGTCGGCGGCCTGGCCCTCAAGGAGCCGCGGGTCACGCCCGGAGCGGGATCCAGGGTCGGGTGAGCTGTTCGGCGGGGGTGCCGTCGAGCACCCGCGCGGCGCGGGCGGCCGGGTCGAGGACCACCGTGGCGAGGCTCGCCCAGCGCCGCCCCAGCGGCGCGGTCGGGTCGGGGACGCAGGTCACGGGTGGTTCACCCGGCCCCGTGACCAGTGCCTGCGGCAGCCCGTCCGCGGTGACCGCCCCGGCCCCGGTCCCTGCCCCGGTCCCTGCCCCGGTCCCGGACCCGGCCCCGGTCCCTGCCCCGGCCCCGGTCCCGGCCCCGGTTCCGGCCCCCGCGCGGGTCAGGCGCTCGCGGAGGAAGTCGAAGCGATCGCCGGAGTCGGGCTGGTAGAGCCAGGCCTTCTCGCGCGCCGCCGGGACCTCGGTCAGGAAGTGGTTGGTGCGCAGGTGCGTGCCCTCGGCCACCCGGGGCGCCTCGAAGACGCCCACCGGGCTCAGGTCGAGCAGGACGGCGCTCTCGGTGTCGAAGAGCATGAAGGAACCGGACGAGGCGAGCGGCGCCGACTCGACGATCTCCCGCGCGTGGGCGACGCTGCCGGCCTCCTCCAGGACGAGAGCCGCGAGCACGTGCACGGGGATGCCGCCGACCCGGTCGTCCGCGTGCCCGAGGATGTTGAAGTGCGGGGCGAGCCCCGCGCGTGCCGAGCGGGCGGTGCTGCGGAGGCTTCCGTGCGACGGGTCACTTCCCCCGCCTCGTCGTCCCCGCGGGCGCACCCGGTCCCGCCGTCATCGACGGCCGTCGGCCCGGTCCCCGCGGGTGAAGTGGTGGTCGAGCAGGCGGGGAAGGTAGTCGGCGCACCGGTCGAGGAGGGGGTCCGGCAGGTCCGGTGCGGCCACGAAGGCGATCGCGTCGAGTTCCGGCCCGGCGCCGTACGCGGACTCCGCGGCGGCGAGACGGGCGTGGTGACGGCGTACCAGCGCGGCGGGCACGGGCGGCGCCAGGAAGTGGAAGCCGAGGCTGCCGAAGCGGGTGCCGCGGGTCAGCGCCCGCAGCCGCAGCGCCGACTCGGGCGTGCGGACGCCGAGTTCCTCGGCCAGCTCCCGGGCGGCGTGGGCGCGGAGCACCGACAGGTCCAGGGGCTGTCCGTCCGGCGGTGGCTCCGCCGCTCCGCCCGGCAGGGTCCAGCGGCCGGGCGCGGCGGTGGTGCGGGAGCCGCGGCCCACTGCCAGGCCGTCCTCGGTGGGCAGCAGCACCGTCACGAAGACGGACCCCGGGACCTCCGCGGCCGGGCGGATCCGGCGCAGTTCCCGGTGCCGGTAGGTCGTCCTGGCCCACCGTACCGAGGTGTGGCCGGGCGCCGGCCGGTCGATGCCCAGGCTCGCCACGAGCGGGCCGTCGAACGTCTCCGGGTTGCGGGCCGTCGTCCGAGCCCAGAGGCGGTCCACCGCACGGCCCTCCTCGGGGGTGAGCGACGGTGGCGGATGCTCGACGAAGTCGACCCGGTCCGCGTCCTCGAACTCGACGGCGGGTAGGGGTACGTGGTGGTGGGTCATGGCGTGTCCCGGCCCGTCACTCCGCCGTCTCCCACGCCGTCGTCAGGCCCTCCAGCCACGCGGGCGGGAGCTCCGCCGCGTCCCACTCCTCGCGCAGGGGGTCCGGTGTCGTGGTGAGGCGTTCCAGGACGGCGATGCTGGTGGGGGAGTGGAGCAGGGAGTAGCGGCCGTGGATGGCGATCGGGCTGCCAGGGCCGTACTCCGCGTACATCCGCTCCACCCGGTCGCGGTGCGTCGTGGCGAACCGCGTGAGCCGGCCCGCGTAGCCGGCCCGCTGACGGGAGCTCATCGTGCCGAGGACGGCGGTGAGGACCTGCTCGGAGACCTCGGGGTCGAGGTCGGAGACGGTGGTGAAGGAGAGGTAGAGCGGCAGGACCACCACCTTCGCCCGCTCCAGCTCCATCCGGCCGACCGGCGTGCGTGGTGCCGCGTCGGCGGTCGGCGCTTCGGAGCCGACCGCCCCGCTCAGGGTCCGCTCGGCGAGGGCGCCGAGCTCGTCGGCGACCGCGCCCGCGCCGTCGAGCCAGCCTGACGTGTAGGGCTCGCCCTTCTCGCCGGGGGCGCTCCGCGCGAGGGCGTCCAGCTGGTGGTGGGCGAGGGTGAGGGCCCCCGCCTCGACGAGCCCGATGAGCTCCTCGGTGTCGCCCGTGTAGACCCCGGCCCGGGCGAGGAGCTGGACGAGGGTCTTCTTCGCGTTGAGGACGTCGGCCTCGTCCAGCCGCTGCCGGCCTTCCTCGGTGGCGTTCATGGGTCCTCCTTCTCGCAAGTGCCGCGCCGCCGTGAGCCTACGTGCCGGGAGCGCCCGCTCGTGGCCGGGCGCACGAGAAATCCCACGCCGGGGGGCGCCTGCGCCCGAAGAACCCTGGACATCACCCCACCCCCGCCCTACCCTCCTCATCACCTATTCAATAAATTGAGTAATACGAGGATGGATCATGCACCCGTTCCGTCAGGCCGTCGAGGCCCGAGACGAGGCCGCCATCGAGGCGCTGCTCGCCGATGACGTCGTCTTCACCAGCCCGGTCGCCTTCAAGCCGTACCCCGGCAAGGCCATCACCGCGGCGATCCTCCGGGGCGTGATGCGCGTCTTCGAGGACTTCACGTACGTCCGCGAGATCGCGAACCCGGACGGCCGCGACCACGCGCTGGTCTTCACCGCGACCGTCGACGGGCGGCAGATCCAGGGCTGCGACTTCCTCCACTTCGACGAGGAGGGCCGGATCGACGACTTCACCGTCATGGTCCGCCCGCTCTCCGCCGCCCAGGCCCTCGCGGCGGCCATGGGCGCCCAGTTCGACCGGATCGCGCGGGAGGCCGGAGAAGCGGCCGGGGCCTGAGGGCGACCCGCTTCGACGCGGCGTCTTCCGGCCCGAGCCGGCCTGCGGGGCGGGCGCCGGGGAGTCCGAGGCCCACGGGCCCCCGGCGGCCCGGGGGCTGGCCGCTCAGGGGCCGGACAAGGGCGCCGGTCGCGCAGGGCCGTCCTCCCCCAGGTGGGCCGGGGCAGCCGCGGCGCGACGACCTGGTCGACCAACTGCCCGTCCCACCGGGCCGGGCCGGAAGTCGTAGGTCCCGACCGGCCCCGGATGGGGCGTCAGGCCGAGGCGAGGCACCGCGACGGGTGCGTACGGTGGGGCCATGAGCATCGACCTCCACGCCTATCTCGCCCGCATCGGACGGCCCGGGGAGCCGCGCCCCACCCTGGACGTGCTGCGGTCCGTCCACCGTGCGCACATGGAAGGCATCCCCTTCGAGAACCTGGACCCCGTCCTCGGCAGTGCGCCCTCCCTCGCCCTGCCCGACCTGGAGGCCAAGCTCGTCCACGGCGAACGCGGAGGCTACTGCTACGAGCACAACACCCTTCTCGCGGCCGCCCTCACCGCCATAGGATTCCGCGTCACCCTGCTCACCGCGCGCGTGCTGGTCGGGGCGAAGCCGGGGGAGATCCGGCCCCGTACGCACATGCTGATGCTGACCGAGGTGCCGGGCGAGCCCGTGCCGTACGTCACCGACGTCGGCTTCGGCAGCATCGGCGCGCTCCTGGAGCCGATCCCGCTGACCGCCGGCGTCGAACTGCACGACGCCCCGCGCCGCCACCGACTCGTGCGCGGGCCGCACGAGGGGCCGTTGGAGCTGTGGAAGCTCCAGACGTACCTGGTGGCGCAGGGGGAGTGGGAGGACCAGTACTCCTTCACGGTCGAGCCGTTCCAGGCGCCCGACTACGAGGTCATCAACTGGCACATCGCCACCAACCCGCGCTCCCCGTTCGCCCGCGTCGTCTACGTCCAGCGCACCGCTGCCGACGCGCATCTGGCCCTCACCGGACGCCGGTTCACGGAGACGGCCGTCGACGGCTCCAGGGCGGAACGGGACCTCGCGGACGCCGACGAGGTCCTGAAGGTCCTGCGGGACGACTTCGGGATCCGTCTCCCCGAAGGCACCCGCCTGCCCGAGTGACGGACCTTCAGGGGGCGCCGCCGTCACAGGACGGGACGGCGGCCGGCTCCCACGGCACGGCCACGACCTGGACGTCGTCCTCGTAGACGATCCGCCCCGGGTCCGGCGACTCGATCCGTACGCACGGCACGCCGTGGGCGGCGAGCAGGTCCAGATAGCCGGGGATCCGGTCGAGCAGATGCGTGGCCGTGGGCTTGAACCAGGCCACGGCTCCGGGGTGGAGCGCGTCGTCGTAGACGGTCGGGTCGGTGGCGGACGGGTCGGGGTACGCGGCGTCGTACCAGTCGTTCGCGGACCGCCAGAAGCGGTACTGCTCCTCGCTGAGCCGCCCCTCCCTGGCCAGCGTGTTGGCCAGGGCGAAGATCCCCGGGAAATGTCCTCGTGGGCTGCGCACCGTTCCCTGGAAGCGCACGAAGGGTGCGGCGCCCGCCGGAGCGGGGCTCGACGGCTGCGCGGTGCGGGGCGTCGACGGCATCGCAGCAGTATGGCAAACGGGAGACGCGGCGGAGGAGGACGGGGAACGGGGAACGGGGGTGGTCGTACCTGCGCCCGGAGGAGTTCGTACCCCGGGGGCGTGCCTGTGGCCGGGGGAGTTCGTACCCCGGGGGCGTGCCTGTGGCAGGGGGAGTTCGTACCCGCACCTGGGGGAGGTCCTACCCGCGACGGGGGGGCGTACCCGCGCCCGGGCGTCCGGAGTGGCGGCCCCGGGTGGTGTTGGCCAGACTCGGAGCACCACACCCCGCCCCGCGGCGCCCCCCGCCACGGCGATGACCACGAGGACGTCCATGGCATTCGACGAGGGTCTCGCGGAGCGGATCCGCGTTCATCTCTCCGGGGACCCGGCGTGCACGGAGCAGCGCATGTTCGGCGGGATCGCGTTCCTGTGCGCCGGGAACATGGCCGTGGGCGTGACCGGGGAGGACCTGATGGTCCGGGTCGGACCGGACGCCACCGAGGACGCTCTCGCCCGGCCGGGGGCGCGGCTGTTCGACATGACGGGACGTCCGATGCGGGGGTGGGTCGTGGTGGACGCCGCCGCCGTTGCCGAGGACGCCGCGCTCGCCGACTGGATCGACCGGGGCCGGGCCTTCGCGGCGGGCCTGCCGCCCAAGTAGTCATGACGCCCGGCGGCCGGATCGGTGCGATCGGTGTGGTCGTGGCGCTGCTCGCCGTCGCCCAGCTCCTCGCGTGCCCCCGCGTCCCCGAGGACGCGAAGGCCGGCCCCCGCCCGGACACGGCGAACGGCGCCTTCATCGGCTCGGGGGCGGAGGGCATCGCCAGGGTGCCGGCCTTCGAGAAGTGGTGGGGGCGCGGGCGGCTGACCGCGGGGCGCACCTATCTGCCGGGCGACGACTGGGAGAGCATCGAAGGACCGCCGGAGTTCCTGCGCCCGTGGGGAGTCTGGCGAGGGGCCCGCGCCGACCGCCTCGTCGTCCTCAACGTTCCCATGTTCGACCGCAGCGAGGCCCACCTTCCCGACGCCGAGGTCGCCGAGCTCCTGGCGGCCGGCGCGAGCGGCCGGTACGACGCCCACTTCGCGGTCCTGGCCGGGCGCCTCGTCGAGGCGGGCCTCGCCGACAGCGTGCTCGTCCTGGGCTGGGAGATGAACGGCATCACCTTCACCCACCGCTGCCACCCCGACCCGGCCGGCTGGCGCGCCTACTGGCAGCGCATCGTGCGCGCGATGCGCGCGGTCGAGGGCCAGCGCTTCCGCTTCGACTTCGCGCCCAACCGCGGCCGGGACGCCGTGCCGTGGACCGAGTGCTATCCGGGGGACGCGTTCGTCGACGTCATCGGCATGGACGCCTACGACCACCCCGCCGGCATGAGCTTCCGCCGGCAGGTCGAGGAGCCCTACGGGCTGCGTGACCAGGTGGAGTTCGCCGCGCGGCACCGCAAGCCGGTCTCGTACCCGGAGTGGGGGCTCTACCGGAACGGTGACAACCCCACGTACATGCGGGGCATGCTCGACTGGTTCCGCGAGCACCGGCCGCTCTACCAGTCCCTGTCGGACTACTGTCCCCACGGCGTGTGGCTCTGCGCCGGGCACGGCCGGAGCGCCGAGGTCTACCGGGGCCGCTGAGGACGTGCCCCCTGCGGGCTGCCCACCTCGCTGACCACGGGAAACGTGGTGAACAGCAGCTCGAATCCCTGGTAGATTGATCCCTGTCGCCGCGGGCAGCCCCGCGGAGGACGACACCCTGTCCGGGTGGCGGAATGGCAGACGCGCTAGCTTGAGGTGCTAGTGCCCTTTATCGGGCGTGGGGGTTCAAGTCCCCCCTCGGACACGACAGGTTCACCAGCGACGTGGTGGTCGGGCGCAGCCCCGGCCACCACGTCGTGTTTCCGGCCCTCGCCGAAGCCGCCCGGCGCCGCGCGGACGCCTCACCGCGCGCCGAGCGGCGGGGCGGGCGCTCGGAAGCGACCGAGCGCGAGCGGTGCGCGCACGGGCCCCTCCGTACGCGCGTGCCGCAGCCACACGTAGGCGACCGGCTGCGACCGGTTCCACTCAGGCGGCCGGGCCGCCGTCGGCGCGTACGAGCCCGGCGCCCACGTAGCAGTCCTGTCCGGGCGCCCTGCGCCGTCCCGCCCCCGTCCGACTCGGCTGTTTCGGCGTCCCCGCCCGGCCGACCCGCGCACCGCCGGCCGCGTCCAGGGCCGCTTCGGCCGACGGGCCGTGCCGGCGGGACGACGGTCCATGTCTTTTCGTGCCACTTGTCGGTTTCTGTCCCGCCCATGGAGGGAGGCCCTCGAAAACGTCTTCGGCGATTTTCCGTTATCGTGCGCCGACTCCTCGGTCTCCCAGGTGTTGGGCATCGGCAACAGGCAGGACGAACAGCATGGCGCAGGGGATGGCACCACCGAACGGCACGGAGCTGGTCAGGGCCGCGCAGCGCGGCGACGCGGAGGCTCAGGACCGGCTCGTCACCGCCTGGCTGCCGCTCGTCTACAACATCGTGGGCCGGGCCATGAACGGGCACCACGATGTGGACGACGTCGTCCAGGAGACCATGCTGCGGGCGCTCGACGGGCTCGGCGGGCTGCGCTCCCCGGACAGCTTCCGGTCCTGGCTCGTCGCCATCGCCATGAACACCCTGCGCACCCACTGGCACCGGCAGCAGGTCGGCCAGGTCACCGGTGTCCTCGACGACGCGCGGGACCTGGCCCAGCCGGGCGCCGACTTCGTCGACCTCACGGTCGCCCGACTGCAGCTGTCCGGCCAGCGGCGCGAGACCGCCGAGGCCACCCGCTGGATGGAGCCCGAGGACGCCGCCCTGCTCTCCCTGTGGTGGCTGGAGTGCGCCGGCGAGCTGACCCGCCACGAGGTCGCGGCCGCCCTCGAACTGTCGCCGCAGCACACCGCCGTCCGCGTCCAGCGCATGAAGGAGCGCCTGGACACCTCACGTCTGGTCGTCCGGGCCCTGTCCGCCCGGCCGCTGTGCCCCACCCTCGGATCCGGGCTCGGCACCTGGGACGGGCGCCCCTCCGCGCTGTGGCGCAAGCGCATAGCCCGGCACGCCCACGCCTGCCCGCACTGCGCCGGACTCTCGTACAACCTCGTGCCCGCCGAGGGGCTGCTCGTCGGGCTGCTCCTCGTCCCTCCGGCGGCGCTGCTGCTCACCAGCGTCCGCGAGAGCGCCGGACTCGCGCCGGAACTCGCCGCCCACGCCGCGAACGCCGCCACCACCGCGCCGCGCGCCGCCGCGCCCCGGCCGGGCTCCGCGCGGGCCCGGCACGCCGCGGCGCCGGGCGGGCAGCCCGCGGCGCCGGGCGCCCGGGGGGCCCGCCGCAAGGAGCAGCAGCGCAAGCGCGGGCGCCGCCGGGCCGTGGCCGCCGCGGGCATCGCGGTGGTGGCCGTCGCCGGCGGGACGTTCCATTTCCTCACCGGTCCCGAGGGCGGCGGCCCGGACACCGTCGACGTGACGCAGGCGGCCGCACCCGAGACCACGGGCGTCGGCACGCAGGCGCAGACCACCACGACCTCGCCCACCGCGACCCCGTCCCCCACCGCGAGCCGCTCCGCGCGGCCGAGCCGCCCGCCCAGGCCGACGCCCACCCGGACGACCACGAAGCCCGCCCCGCCGCGCACCACGACGCCCGCGCCCCGCCCGAAGCCGACCGGCACCGGCTCGGGGGACACGTCCGACTCCCGCGAGGTGATCGACCTGGTCAACTCCGAGCGGGCACGCGCCGGCTGCGGACCCCTGACCGAGAACTCCCTGCTGACCCGGGCCGCGCAGGGCCACTCCGACGACATGGCCGCCCGCGACTTCTTCGACCACACCAACCCCGACGGCGACGGGCCCGGCGAGCGCGTCACCGCGGCCGGGTACCGCTGGTCGACGTACGGCGAGAACATCGCGAAGGGCCAGCGCACCCCGGCCGAGGTGATGGACTCCTGGATGAACAGCCCCGGCCACCGGGCGAACATCCTCAACTGCGCCTTCCGCGAGATCGGCATCGGCATCCACACCTCCGGCGGCCCCTACTGGACGCAGGTCTTCGGCGCTCAGTGAGCCCGCGCGGCGTGCTGCGTCGCCGTCCTTGGATCACCCGCCTACGGTGATCCGATGCGAGACGTTCCGATGTGGGCCCTCGTGCCGTCGGGCTGCGCCCCCGTGGTGCTGGTCGGCGGCTGGACGACCGCGGCCGCGCTCCAGGGGCCGTCCTACGACGCCGTCCGGCAGACGATCAGCGTCCTCGCGGCCTACGGTGCCGCCGGGTTCTGGGTGATGACCGGTGCGCTGCTCGCCCTGGGCGTCTGCCACCTGAGCACCGCCTGGGGGCTGCGCGCGGCCGCCCCCGCGGGTCGCGCGGCACTGGCCGCCGGGGGACTGGCCGCCCTGGTCGTGGCGCTGTTCCCCACCCCCGCGAGCGGCGGTTCGCTGCGGCACGGCTCCATCGCCGCCACGGGCTTCGCCCTGCTCGCCCTGTGGCCGGTGATGGCCACGGCGCGCGGTGCCCGCCGGCCCGCCCCGTGGGCGCTGCGGCGCGGGCCCGCCCTCGTGGCGACGGGGTCCATGGGTGTCGCGGCGCTGTGGTTCGTCTTCGAGGCCGACGGCCGGGGCGCCGCGGGCGTCGCCGAGCGCCTGGTGACCTGCATGCAGTCGCTGTGGCCGCTGGTCGTGGTCGTCTCCTGCCTGTGGGACCAGCGCGGCCGCGCGGACGAGGAGCCGCGCCGGGCGCCGTAGGGACCGGGGGGCGGGAGCGTCAGGCCTGCGGTACGCGCGGCTCCATGCGGAACTCGAAGCCCAGCGTGCCCGGGTCCAGGGCGGTCGCGCCGCCGTCGATCGTGAGAACCGCGCCGTTGACGAAGGACGCGGCGGGCGAGAGGAGCCAGGCGATCGCCTCGGCCACCTCGCGCGGCTCGCCGGGCCGCCCGGCCGGCAGCACCCGGGTGACCTCCTCGTACGCGGCCTCGATCCCGCCCTCGCCGAGGCCCGCCTCCTCGGCGAACCGGTTCATCCGCCGGTCCGCCATGTCGGTGCGCACCCAGCTCGGGCACACGGTGTTGGCACGCAGTCCGGCGCTCCCGTAGTCGACGGCGAGCGAGCGGCACAGCTGGAGCAGCGCGGCCTTGGAGGTGGCGTAGGCGGCGTTGCCGACTCCGTTGCGCAGCGCGGAGACCGAGGCGACCGCGACCACCGCCCCGCGGGCGTCGAGGAGGTGGGGAAGCGCGGCGCGCAACAGGTGGAACGGCCCGGTGAGGTTGGTCCGCATGACCGCGTCCCAGTCCTCCAGGGTCACCTCGCCCACCCCGCCGCCGCGGCCGATACCGGCGTTGAGGACGAGGCCGTCGAGCCGTCCGTACGCGTCGAGGGCCGCGTCGACCAGGGCGCGTACGGCGTCGGGCTCGCCGATGTCCGAGGGGACGGCCAGCGCGCCGGTCTCCGCGGCGACCACGTGCAGGGGTTCGGGCCGGCGTCCGGAGACCACCACCCGGTGCCCCGCCTCCGTCAGCAGCCGGGCGGTCGCGGCTCCGATACCGGTCCCGCCGCCGGTCACGAGGTACACGCAATGCTCCGTCATGCTGGTCGAGCCTCCCCTGGGTCGCCGGTCACGCGTGGCCGGCCCACGGCGGGCGATCGTGGTCCGCGATTCGCTCCGCCGATCTCTGGTGATCCTCGGTGATCATAGGAAGCGCGCGAACCCCTCGCGTGTTACTTGGCGGTAGGCAATGATGGAGGTCCACCATCCACACGGCGGCGGGGGCTGAGACAGCGGTGACGACTTCCGAGGAACGGACGAGGGTGCACGCCTTCCGGGACGACGCCCTGGCAGAGCACGACGCCGTGGGGCTCGCCGCGGCGATCCGGCGCCGCGAGGTCGGCGCCGCCGAGGCCGCCCGGGCCGCGGCGGAGCGCGTACGGGCGGTCGAGGACCGGCTCCACGCCGTGCAGGTGCACCGCGACGCGCCGGCGCCGTACGAGGAGGGACCGGCGGACGGTCCGCTCGCCGGTGTGCCCACCTTCGTCAAGGACAACACCGACTACCGCGGACTGCCCACCGGCCACGGCAGCGCCGCCTTCACGCCCCGGGCGGCACGCCGGCACGCGCCCTTCGCCCGGCAGTTCCTCAGCAGCGGAGTCACGGTGCTCGGCAAGACCCGGCTGCCCGAGTTCGGCTTCAGCCCCACCACGGAGTACGAGGACGCCGAGCCGGTGCGCAACCCGTGGAACACGGGCCACTCGGCGGGCGGTTCGTCCGGCGGCAGCGCGGCGCTCGTCGCCGCCGGCGCGGTGCCCATCGCGCACGCCAACGACGGCGGCGGCTCCATCCGGATCCCCGCCGCCTGCTGCGGACTCGTCGGCCTCAAGCCGACCCGCGGCCGGGTCGTCCGCAACGCGCAGAGCCGTCAACTCCCCCTCGACCTCGTCACCGACGGCGTCGTGAGCCGCTCCGTACGGGACACCGCAGCCTTCCTCGCCGCCGCCGAGACGCACTGGCGCAACCCGAAGCTGCCGCCCCTCGGCCTGGTCGAGGGCCCCTCGCAGCGGCGGCTGCGGATCGGACTCCTGCTGGACTCGCCGAACGGCGTGCGTTCCGACGCCGCCACCCGTGCGGCGGTCACGGAGACGGCGAAGACGCTGGAAGGACTCGGCCACACGGTCCAGCCGGTGGAACTGTCGATCGACCCCCGCTTCACCGACGACTTCCTCACCTACTGGGGCATGCTGTCGTTCCTCCTCGGCGCCACGGGCCGCACCCTCGGCACGGACTTCGACCGGCACCGCATGGACGGTCTCAGCCGGGGCCTGCGCGAGACGTACCTGGAGAACTGGCGGCGCACCCCGGGCGTGGTGCGCCGGCTGAAGCGCACGACGGAGGCCTACGCGGCGGGCTTCCGCGGGCTCGACCTGATCCTGTCGCCCGTGCTCGCCCACACCACGCCGGAGCTCGGCCGGCTCAACCCGAACGTCCCCTACGCGACGCTGGTCGAGCGGATCCTCGCGTACGTCGCGTTCACCCCGGTCAACAACGTGGTCGGCACCCCGTCCCTGTCGCTGCCGGCGGCGAGCGCAACGGAGGACGGGCTGCCGATCGGCGTCATGTTCTCCGCCCGGCCCGGTCACGAACGGACGCTCCTGGAGGTCGCGTTCGCGCTGGAGGCGGAGCAGCCCTTCCGGCGGATCCAGGACGTGTGACCGTCCGCCACCCGGTCACGGGCGGAGCCGCCGCCGGGCCGGCAGCGACTCCGCGACGACGAGCGCGCCGAAGGCCGGGACGGAGCCGCCCCGGGCCGGCAGCGACTTCGCGACGACGAGCGCGCCCAAGGCCGGGACGGAGCCGCCGATCACCCGCAGGGCCGTCCCGGCGGCGTCCACGAGCGCCCCGACGACCACGGGAGCGCGCTCGGGCGGGGTGACGGCCAGGGCCTGGGCCACGGTGTGCGGATCGTGGCCCGCCCGGACGTCGGCGTCAGCGCCCCGGCGACGCGCGCCGGTGCGTCACGGACCCGGCGGGCCGGGTCAGTGCGCGCTCAGGGCCAGGCGGAGCGCTCCCGCGGCCTCGGCGGTGGCCTCGCGGAAGCGGCGGCCGATCCCCAGGAAGTTGACGAAGCCGTGGACGAGGTCCGGCTGGCGGCTGAGCGCGACCGTCACGCCGGCCTCGGACAGGCGGCGCGCGTAGGCCTCGCCCTCGTCGCGGAGCGGGTCGAAGCCCGCGGTGGCGATGTAGGCGGGCGGCAGGCCGGTCAGGTCGTCGGCCAGCAGCGGGGAGAGGCGGGCGTCCGTACGGTCCACGCCCGGCGGCGCGTAGTGGCCGGAGAACCAGTCCATGTGCGCGCTGGTGAGGAAGAAGCCGTCGCCGAAGAGCTGCCGTGAGCGGCGGTGCCGGGACGCGTCGGTCGCGGGGTAGAACAGCAGCTGGAAGGCGGGTGCCGGGCCACCGCGCCGGGTCGCCAGCTGAGCGGTGACCGCGGCCAGGTTGCCGCCCGCGCTGTCCCCGCCGACGGCGATCCGGGCCGGGTCGGCGCCGAGGTCGCCGGCCTTGGCGTGGGCGAAGTCGAAGGCGGCGAGGGCGTCGTCGACGGCGGCGGGGAAGATGTGCTCCGGAGCCAGCCGGTATTCCACGGACAGCACGCGCACGCCCGCCCGCTGGGCGAGGAAGCGTGCCGTGTTGTCGTGACTCGCCCGGCTGCCGACCACCCAGCCCCCGCCGTGGAAGAAGACCAGCAGCCCTGACGGCCCGTCGAGCCCGGCCGGGGTGTACAGGGTCGCCGGCAGGTCGCCGTACTGCATGGGGATGGAGATCTCCCGCGCGGCCACCGGCTGGATCGGCGGGCCGCTCACCAGATGCCGCCCCAGGTCGAGGGCCGCCCGGGTGTGCGCGACCCCGTGCGGGCTGACCAGCGGGTCGCCGGCGAGCCGCTGCAGGCGCAGCAGCAACTGCGCGTCGAGGGCGAGCTCCTGGCCGTCCTTGCGCACGGGCGCGCCCGCGATCAGCCGTCGCAGCGGTCCGGGCAGCGCAAAGGCCCCCCGGACGACCGCTGCCTGGAGCCGGACCTGGAACGGCACCGTCATCGCGCCTCCCGAGGCGTGGTCATGGGGGAGTCCCGGTGCATTATCCGACCCGGTGGCGGCCGGTGGCGACAGGGCCGGCAGGTGACCACGCGGACGGAGGACGGGTGGTCCGGCCGGAGGAGCGAGGAGCGAGGAGCGAGGAGCGCGGAGCCGGTGCGGCATCGGGCGGGGCCGCTGCCGTACGGCACGCCCCCGTCTCCGCCGTACGGCTCGCCTCCCGGCGGCGGGATGCGCCGGCGGCGCAGCCTCCGCCGTACGGCTCGCCTCCCGGCGGCGGGAAGCGCCGGCCGCGCCGCCTCTCGTCCTCGCCGTCGGCCTCGGCGGGTCGGGTCTCGCCAGGTCGCGGGCCCTCGTGCCGAACGGTGGACCGGGGGACGACGCGAGGGGCGCGACGGGTAAAGCGCGGGAAAAGTCCTCCCTGGCCTGCTGCGGTTCCCGCACGCAGCGTTTTCCGGCTTCTTGGCGCGTTCTTGATGCCCTGCCGTCCCGTCGCGCTATGTCGGAACGACGGATTCCGCAGCAAGCGAGGCATTGACCTGCGGTTCTGCCCGGGCTTCCATTCAGGCCCGGGAGCCACGGAACCACCTGATCACCAGCCGCCACGGAGGCGATACCGCTCCCGCTCGGAACACCGCACGCACCGATCGGAACCGCCTGATGACCGACACCCTCAGCGCGCCGCACGCGCTGGCCCCTCAGACCGGCCCCGTGCCGCAGAAGCTCAAGCGCTCCATCGGTGTCGTGGGCGGCACCCTGCTCACGCTGTCGTGCGTGACGCCCGCCTCGACCCTCTTCGTGGTCGTACCGGACCTGTTCGGATCGGTCGGCACCTTCACCGCCCTGACCATCGCCATCGGCTCGCTGCTCTGTATCGGCGTGGCGTTCTGCTACTCCGAGCTGGGCACCCTGATCCCGAGCGCGGGCGGCGAGTACGCCATCGTCTCCACCCTCACGGGCCGGCTGGCCGGCTGGCTGGTCTTCGTGCTGTCCCTCCTGGTCGTGATGATCGTGCCACCGGTGATCGCCATGGGGACGGCCGACTACCTCGCGCCCCTGGTGCACATCCCGGCGCCCGTCGCGGGCGCCGGTGTCATGCTCCTCGCCACGCTCGCGGGTCTGCTCGACCTGCGGGCCAACGCCTGGATCACCGGAATCTTCCTCGTCCTCGAGGTCGTCGCGGCGGGCATCGTCGCGGTCCTGGGCTTCGCCCACTCGCAGCGCGGCGTGGGCGCGCTGGTGCACGGTGAGGTGGCTGCCGAGGAAGGCACGCACTCGCTCGTCACCGGCGCCCTGGTCGTCTCCGGCCTCGCCATCGCCCTCTTCGTCACGCAGGGCTTCTCTACGGCCGTCTACCTCTCCGAGGAGCTGGAGAACCCGCGCCGCAACGTGGCCCGCACGGTGCTCGCCACCCTGGCCATCTCCACCGCCGTCATCCTGGTTCCCGTCGTCGCCATCACCCTCGGCGCGGGCGACCTGGAGACGCTGACCGGCGGCGACATCAGCGGCATGATCACCGCCTGGTCCAACTCCGCCGTCGGCACCTTCATCAGCCTCTGCGTCGCGCTGGCCATCATCAACGCCGGCATCGTGATGGTCATCCAGAACTCCCGGGTGCTCTTCGCCTCCGCACGCGACAAGGCCTGGCCGGAGCCGGTCAACAACGCGCTGTCCCGCCTGGGCCGGTTCGGCTCCCCGTGGGTGGCCACCCTGGTCGTCGGCGTCCCCGGCGCGGCGCTGTGCTTCGTCAACCTCGACACCCTCTACGGCGTCACCGGCGTCTCCGTCACCGGCATGTACCTGCTGGTCGCGGTGGCGGCCCTGTCCAGCCGGCGGGGTGCCCACCGCGAGGTCGCGGCGTGGCGCATGCCGCTGTGGCCGGCCGTCCCGGTGCTGCTCATCGGCGTCCTCGCGTACGTCCTGTACATGCAGGACACCGAGTACCTGCTGTGGACCGGCGGCATCACGGCGATCGCCACCGTGTACTGGGCCGTGTACCTCCGGCCGCGCCAGGACACCCGCTGGCTGGTCAGCCTCCCCGAGGACGAGCAGGTCTGAGCGGTCCCTGAGCAGTGACCCGAGGGCCGGGGCGGTCTCCATCGCCCCGGCCCTCTCGCGTGTCCCCGCGGTCCGCGTCAGGCCGCCGGCTCGGCGGCCTTGGCGACGGCGGGGGCGTTCGCCACCGCGGCGGGGGCCTCCTGGCGGGTGCGCAGGCCGAACCGGGCGATGATCGCGACGAGGGCGAAGGCCACGGCGCCCACCCAGAACGTCAGGGTGAAGCCGGACTCGGCGGGCAGCGCCGGAACGCCGGCCGGCAGGTGCTCGATGGTCTGCGAGGCCAGGATCGTCGTCACCACGGCGCTGCCGATCGCGCTGCCGGTGGAGCGGGAGATCGAGTTGATGCCGTTGGCTATGCCGCTCTGGTGGTGCGGCACGCTCGCCATGATCACCGCGGGCATGGCCGCGTAGCCGAAGCTGACGGCCGCGCCGACGACCACGCCGGCGCCGATCACCGAAGCGGTGTGCCCGTGGTCCAGGGCGAGCCAGCCGAAGCCCACCGCGCCCAGGGCGGCCGCGAGGGCCAGGGCCGTACGCGGGCCGCGATGGCGGACGAGCTGGCCGCCGACGGGGGAGGCGAGCAGCGAGACGATGGCGCCGGGCAGCAGGAACTCCACCGAGGCGCGCAGGATGGACGCGCCGAAGCCGTAGCCGGTGAGGGCCTCGGGCATCTGGACCAGGTACGAGACGCCGAGGAAGTTGGCGAACATCCCGAAGCCGACCAGCACGCCGGCCAGGTTGGCCATCAGCACGGGGCGGTGCACGAACATGCGCATGTCGACGAGCGGCTCGCGGACCCTGAGCTCGGTGAAGACCCAGACGACGGTCATCACGGCGGCGCCGGCGAAGCTGCCGAGCGTACGGGCGGAGGTCCAGCCCCACTCGTGGCCCTGCGAGATGGGCAGGAGGAGCAGCAGCAGGGTGATGCCGAGGGTCAGGGCGCCCAGGAAGTCGGTGCGCCCGCCGGTCTTGTGGCGGGTCGCGGGGACCAGGAAGACCACCGCGAGCAGGGCGAGGGCGGCGAAGCCGGTCGCCATCCAGAAGGCGGAGCGGTAGTCGGCGTCCGAGCCGGAGGTGAGCAGGCCGGTGGCGACCAGCGCGAGGCCGCTGCCGAAGGCGAGGGTGCCGCTGACCAGCGACATGGCGCCGGGCAGCTTGTGCGGGCGGACCTCTTCGCGCAGTACGGACAGGGCGAGCGGGAAGATCGCGGTGGCGGCGCCCTGGAGGACGCGGCCGAGGATGAGGAGCGGGAGCGAGGTCGCGAGGGCCGCGACGACCGATCCGACGACCATCACGCCGAGCACGGCCACCAGGGTGGGCTTCTTGCCGTGCTGGTCGCCGAAACGACCGAGGAGCGGCGTGAACACGGCCGCGGACAGCAGCGTGGCGGTCGTCACCCAGCTGACGTTCGCGGTCGAGGTGCCGAGGTCGGCGCGGATGAGGCCGAGGATCGGGACCGGCAGGGTCTGCATCATCGACACGACCATGGCGGCCAGGCTGAGCGCGAAGACGATGGCCGTCTCGCGGCGCTGCCCGGTGGAGGGCGGAGTGGTGTTGCTCATCAGGGGCGGACCTTCTCGGTGCTTCAGGGCCTAGATGTTTGAGGTCATCAAGTACTCGGATGACAGTACGAGGAGATACTTAAGGCGGTCAAGTAAATAATTGATAATGTGAAGCACCTTGAGTACGCTCCAGGCATGAGCGCGACCACTCCGGAGACCCCGACCAAGCCGCAGCTCCTGGAGCTCCTCGCCGCCATCGGCACGGCCCAGTGGCGCGACTTCGCGGCCGCCGCCACCCGCCACGGACTCACCCCCACCCAGGCCAAGCTCCTGGCCCAGCTCGACGGCCCCCTTCCGATGCGCGCCCTGGCCGCGCTCCTGGTGTGCGACGCCTCCAACGTGACCGGGATCGTCGACCGTCTGGAGGGCCGCGGGCTCGTGCGCCGCGAGGCCGACCCCGCCGACCGCCGCGTGAAGAACGTGGTCGTGACGGACGAGGGTCGCGAGACCGTCCGGCGCCTCCGCGAAGAGATGCTGACCACCCACGGCGCCCTCGACACCCTCACCCCGGCCGAGAGCGGCACGCTCTACGCCCTCCTGGGGCGCCTGCGCCCGGGCATGGAGAAGACCGGCTGAGACCGGGGGCGCTCCGAGTCGCCGGCCGGTGCGGTGTGCGGGTCGGCACTGGTGGTCCCCGGCGGGGCGGCCGGGTTCCCTGGTCTCGCCGCGAGGGAACCGAACAAGCTCATCACGACCGTCGGCCCCCCGGCCCCTACGGTCCGGACGCCGCCTCCGCTACAAATCCCTGTCCACCACGTCGGCGAACACCTCAACTCGAGGGCCGGATCGGCACCTGGATCCCCGGCGTGGACTCCCGGGCCCGCACGGATGCCGACGTCCTCACCCTCGCGAACTCGCAGATCCGGCTTCTTTGCCCTCTGCGGGGGCTCATGCGGCGATCAACGGTTGGTCTGGACGGCGGTAGATCACTTCCGGAGCCCGAGAACGGCTTCTAACGGCCCTCAGAAGCGCCGACGTGCCGTCTGGGCCAAAGGTCCAGCCACCTATCGAGATCAATCTGGCGCCGATATCCCTCGTCGACGCGTGAGGACGGGCGAACTGCAGAGCGACGCTCTCGCCATGCCGTACTGGCGCGCCTTCCTGGAAGCCGCCGTGATGTGGCTCCAGGCCGGGGCCGAGCACCCGACCCGGGAACCGGCCATCGGGTGATCTCCCGCCTCGTCAGATACCGCGACAGGAGCAGGCGTGCGATGCCTGCTGGCGATCCGTTGCAGTCGTTCGTGATGGCCTCTCAAAGTGTCAGCCACTTGTCCCCCCAGGTGCCTGCCAACCAGAGTTCGACGCTAGTCGTCGGTGGCCGAGGGCGTAGCCGTTTCGCCGGAATGCGGCGGGCAGGGGAGCAGGCGGCGAGAAGAGCGCACAGCAGGTCCCACCATGCCGCGTTTCTTCCGCAAGGGTGTTACGAAGATTCTTTTGCTCCCGACGACCGTCGCGACAGATCGGGCCGCGACCGGGCGCGGAAGAGCACGGCTCCGCCCGGCGGTGTCATCGCCGGGCGGAGTCTCGTTTCGCGGGGTCAGCCCCGCAGGGTGGCGATGGCCTTCTCGATGCGCCGTCGGCGCGTCTCGGGCTTCTTCGCGCTCTCGACGGCGCGCACATGCTCGCGCTTGTGGCTGTGGGCGAGGTTGTCGTAGGCGGCGCGGGCGACCGGGTCGTCGTCCAGGGCCTGGGCGAAGTCCGCCGGCTCGACGACGACGCGCGGCTCGGTGTCGAGCTCCAGCTCGACCTCGACCTCGTCGCCGGTCGCGACTCCCGCGGCCTGCCGGTTGGCCTTGCTGAGACCGAGCAGGTGGCGGCCGCGCAGGAGGGCGACCCGGCTCTTCCAGGAATGCCCGTTGACCGTGATCGTCACCGGCGGCCGCGCGCCTCCGCCGAGCGCCGCCATCACCTCGGGCGGAACCTCCAGACCCCGCATGGGCTCAGGGGGTTCGACGAAGGTTCGAAACTTCATGGTCTTCTCCTGTTCGTCCTGCCGGTCCACCGCGGATCGCGCCCGCCCGGCCCCGCTCGCCGCTCCAGCAACACGCGCCGGGGGCAAGGCTATTCGGCGTAGGGCTGGTCGGTTCCCTGGGCGCTGTAGCCGAGGCTCCAGATGTAGCCGTCCGGGTCGGCGAAGGTGCCGCCGTAGCCTCC